>CAUUNL010000040.1:0-14601 GCA_963546405.1 Abiotrophia defectiva
CAGATTTTCCCGGAACGCTTCAAGAATGGGCGACCTGAACTCAGTCCTGAGCAGACCCAGCCTTGGGATGCTAAGATCAGGCCGACCTCTGAGGATTTCTTCGGCGGTGACTTAGAGGGGATTATTCAGGAGCTGGATTATCTGGCAGACTTGGGCATCACGGGCCTCTATCTCTGTCCTATCTTTGAGGCGCCGACCAACCACAAGTATGACACCATCGACTATCTGAGCGTGGACCCGCATTTTGGTGATAAGGAAACCTTCAAACGTCTAGTCCAAGGCTGCCATGCTCGTGGCATTCGGGTCATGTTAGACGCCGTCTTCAACCATATCGGGGCCCACTCCAAGCAATGGCAGGATGTCAGAGAGCGGGGGGCGGCTTCGCCTTACACAGACTGGTTCCACATCCACAAATTCCCTGTGGTGGATCCTCTGACGCCTAAGGAGGTCCACCGGGCTCAGGGCTTGAGCTATGAGATGTTTGCCTTTGAAGGCCGCATGCCTAAGCTCAACACCCAGAATCCGGAAGTGCAACGTTACCTCTTAGAAATTGCCAGCTACTGGATTCGTGAGTTCGACATTGATGGTTGGCGCCTGGATGTGGCCAATGAAATTGACCATGACTTCTGGCGGGCCTTTGCCCAGCAAGTGCGAAGCATCAAGCCGGACCTCTATATCCTGGGTGAAATCTGGCATAACTCCCAACCATGGTTGGCGGGCGACCAATTTGATGCGGTCATGAACTACTTGGGCACCACCCAGACCACTCGGTATTTCTTAGAACATCGAGGTTCTGCCCAGAAATTAGTGGACGCGGTCTTGAGCCAGCAAATGCTCTACCGCCGTCAGCACAATGAAGTCATGTTCAACCTCTTGGATTCCCATGATACCTGGCGCATTCTCAGCCTAGCCAAGGGCAATAAGGACCGGGTCAAGGCGGCCCTGGCCTTCAACTTCTTGCAGTTGGGCAGTCCCTGCCTCTACTACGGCACCGAGTACGGCTTAGATGGCGACCATGATCCAGGCTGCCGCAAGGTCATGCCATGGGATCCGGCCCAACAGGACCAAGACATGTATGCCTTTGTTAAGGCTCTGATTGCCTTACGTCACCGCTACAATGACTGGATTATTCAGGGGCAAATTGACTATGAGGCCCTAGACAATGGGGTCAAGATTAGTCTGACCCACCAAGGCACACGATTGGTGGCCTATTTCAACCATGAAGGCAGTCTAAAATTCGACCAACCGGCTAAGCTTTGTTTGGCTAATGGCTACCAAGAGAACAGTTTGGGCCCTGATGGCCTAATCATCTATGAGGAGGAAATATAATGGCACTTGATACAAGCTATGATTTACGTCGCAGTGTTATTTACTGCGTCTATGTTCGCAACTTCAGCCAGGAAGGGACCTTTGCGGGGGTTATTCCCCAACTAGACCGGTTGAAGGCCCTAGGTGTGGACTATATTTGGCTGCTACCTATTCATCCGCTGGGGGTGGAGAAGCGCAAGGGCAAGCTGGGCTCGCCTTATGCCATTCAAGACTACCGAGCTGTCAACCCTGAGTATGGGACTCTGGCTGACTTCGAGGCCCTCTGCCAGGCCATCCATGAGCGGGGCATGAAGGTTATGATTGACGTGGTCTACAATCACACCTCACCTGACTCTGTCTTGGTTAAGACCCATCCCGAATGGTTCTACTATAAGCCTGATGGCAAACGGGGCAACCGGGTAGGGGAGTGGACTGACATCGTGGACTTGGACTACCAAGACCGGGGTCTCTGGGACTACCAAATTGAAAGCCTGAAATACTGGGCTCATTACGTGGACGGCTACCGGTGTGATGTGGCCTCCATGGTACCCGTGGACTTTTGGCGGGAAGCCCGCCAGGCGGTGGCTCAAGTCAAGGAGGACTTTGTCTGGTTGGCAGAGTCCGTCCATGCGGAATTTGTTAAGGCCCTGCGCCAGGAAGGGGTAGAGGCGGCTAGCGACAGCCAACTCTATGAGGCCTTTGACCTGACCTATGATTATGACATTTGGACCGCCTATGAGCGCTATGTCCGCGGGGAAATTCCGCTTGACTGGTATTTGGAGCGTCTGTCCCTACAGGATATGATTTATCCTGACAACTACGTCAAGTTGCGTAACTTAGAAAACCACGACCAGCCACGCTTTGCTAGCGTCATGCCAGAGGGTGCTTCACTGCGTCACTGGTTGACCTTCAGCTTGATGCAGCGGGGGACTAGCCTGATCTATAACGGTCAGGAAATTGGCGCCAGCCATCTGCCTAATCTCTTCGACCGGGATCCCATTGACTGGCAAGGAGGGCAGGAAGACTTAAGCGACTGCCTAAGTCGCCTGATTGAAATCAAGAAGTCGGCCCTGCCAGTTCGAGGGGCTTATGACTTATCAGGGGACCGTGACCTAGACTTAGTGCAAATCGCCTACAAGCGTCCGGGCTCCCAAGACCTAGCTTTGCTGGCGGCAGTATCGCTCAAGGGCAAGTCAGGCAAGCTAGCGGTTGAGCTGCCAGACGGGGACTATGTCAATGCCTTGACTTCAAGTCCTGTAACTGTCAAGGAGGGCAAGCTGACCGTGGCTGCTGATCCGATTGTGATTATCTTATAATAGGAAAGAGTCAAGTGAGGGCACCCTCACTTGGCTCTTTATTTAGTAGCATTAAGCCATCAAATTAGCCATAAACTAGGATTCTTTACAAGCTAAGGTCAGGCAGTTTGTCATGATACAAGATGTTATCGGTAACACCAAACTTTAACTTGAAAGCCGTTTCGTTTTGTTGCATAATAAACTTGTAACGTTTGACGAAAGCGTCAACATACTATCTTTAAGGAGGATTTCGCAATGAAATTTAACTGGAAAAAACTTGCAATCGGGACTATGTCTGCAGCCATGGCTTTAGCAGCATTCCCATTCGGCGCAGTGAAAGTTGCAACTGCCCAAGAAGCTAAATTGGTGATCTCTGGTGGGGGTTTAACTGACTACCTCAAAGAAAACATCAAAGACTTCGAAGAGAAAAACAACGTGAAAGTTGAAATCTCTGACAACACTGACATGTTCGGTATGTTAGATGCTTTAGCTTTAGACGGCCCTGCTGGGAACGGTGCTGACGTTTATATCGCACCTAACGACCGTGTAGGTGCTTTAGCAAAAGCTGGTCACTTATCAGAAGTGAAATTATTAGACGACGCTAAGTACGATGACAAAGACAAACAAGGTGTATCCATCGACGGTAAAGTATACGGTGCGCCATCTGTTATCGAAACTATCATCATGTACTACAACAAAGATTTATTGAAAGAAGCACCAAAATCTTTCGATGACTTAATGGCTTTATCTAAAGACGACAAGTACAAGTTTGAAGGTGAAGAAGGTAAGAACGTTGCCTTCCTCGGTCAATTGACTAACTTCTACTACAGCTATGGTATCTTATCTGGTTACGGCGGTTATGTGTTCGGCAAAAACGGGACAGATCCTAAAGACATCGGTTTGAACAACGACAAGTCTGTTGAAGCGATCAACTACATCAGCGACTGGTACAAGAATGTATGGCCAAAAGGCATGTTAGACGTTAAGTCTTCTTACGACTTCTTGAAACAATCCTTCATCGATGGTAAGACTGCTGCAGTCATCGCAGGTCCATGGGAAGCGAAAGCCTTCAAAGATGCTAAAGTGAACTTAGGTGCTGCTAAATTACCTTCATTACCTGGCGGTAACGAGTACAAACCATTTGCCGGCGGTAAAGCATGGGTTATCTCAGAATACTCAGAAAACAAAGAATTGGCTCAAAAATTCTTAGACTGGGCATCTTCTGAAGAACAACAAAACAAATTGTACAAAGGCTTCGGCGAAGTTCCTGCTAACCACGTAGCACGTGAAGCAGCAGCTAAAGACGGTAACGAAATCACTAAAGCGGTAATCGATACCTTCGCTAACGCAGTTCCAATGCCAAACATCCCACAAATGGCTGAAGTATGGTCAGGTGCTGAAAACTTAATCTTCGACGCAGCTTCAGGTAACAAGTCTGCTAAAGAAGCAGCTGACGCAGCGGTAGAATTGATCAAACAAGCGATCGAACAAAAACACGGCGAATAAGCTGACAACTACTCAAGCTGAATGATCTGGTAGCCTTCGGCTACCAGGTCTTTTTGCAAGAGGAGACCGACTATTAAAATATTGAAATGGAGGTATTATTATGGCAGACACGGTTGCACCGCGTCAAGATGAGCGTAAAGCCATGAGCCTGTCTCTGATTCCAGGTCTGGGACAATTCTATAATGGCCAAGCCCTCAAAGGGATTATCTTCCTGGCTTTGACTGCACTCTTTATTTTTGAAATGTTTACCTTCGGTTATGGCGCCCTCGTAGGCTTTGTGACCCTCGGGACCGTTCCTAAGCATGACCACTCCCTCTTCCTCTTAATTCGCGGGAGCTTGCAAATCATCATCACCATTATCTTCTTAGCTTTCTATGGGGCTAACATCATAGACGCGCGTTCCATCGCTCGTAAAATCAACAAGGGCGAGAAAATCTCCAAGACCTTGAAGGAAATGCTCCACAACATCTATGCGGATGGTTTCCCTTATCTCTTAATTATTCCGTCTTATATCTTTATGGCCTTTGCCATTGTCTTCCCAGTATTGGTGACCGTATGTACAGCCTTTATTAACTATGACTTCAAACACACGCCACCTGCTAAACTCTTAGACTGGGTAGGGCTAGAAAACTTCTGGAATATCTTCAACCTCTCAACCTTCCGTGATGCCTTCATGGCGGTCTTCACCTGGACCTTGATTTGGACCATCTGTGCGACCACCTTACAAATTGTCATCGGGGTCTTCACCGCGATTGTGGCTCACCAACCTTTTATCAAGGGGAAACGTATCTTCGGGGTTATCTTCCTCTTACCTTGGGCGGTACCAGCCTTCATCACCATCATGACCTTCTCTAACATGTTCAATGACTCTATCGGGGCCATTAACACTCAGGTTATTCCATTCTTGAACCACTTGATTCCATTTGTGGATCTGCCAACCTTAGCTTGGAAGACCGATCCAAACTGGACCAAGGTAGCCATCATCATGATTCAAGCTTGGTTAGGTTTCCCATATGTTTATGTCATGACCACTTCTATCCTACAATCTATTCCTGAAACCCTCTATGAGGCAGCTAAGATTGACGGGGCAGGGGCAGTCAAACGCTTCACCGCCATTACCTTACCGGTTATCTTGTCGGTGGCAGCACCAATCTTCATGACCCAATACACCTTCAACTTCAACAACTTCTCCATGATCTACCTCTTCAACGATGGGGGTCCAGGTTCTGTTGGGGGCGGTGCCGGGTCAACCGACATCTTGATTTCTTGGATCTATAAGATTACCACCGGTCAATCACCACAATTCTCCATTGCGGCGGCCTTGACCTTGATCATCTCCTTGATCATCATCTCGGTATCCTTATTCGTCTTCAAGAAGACCAACGCCTTTAACATTGAGGAGGCCTAATCATGAAAAATTTGACTAAATCAGCGAAATTTTCCCGTTTGGTAGGCCAATTCCTGACCTACTTCTACATGGTTGTCCTCTCCATTATCATTATTTACCCGCTCTTAATTACCGTAAGTTCGGCCTTTAAGGCAGGGAACGTGACCGCCTTCTCCCTAGACTTGGGGATGCAATGGTCCTTGGACAACTTCACCCGTCTCTTCAACGAGACCAAGTACCTCTCTTGGTACCGTAACACCTTGTTCGTCGCGACCTCTACCATGGTGGTGCAAGTCTTCGTTGTCACCTTGGCAGGTTATGCTTACAGCCGTTACAACTTCATGGGCCGTAAGAAATCCTTGCTCTTCTTCTTAATCGTGCAAATGGTGCCAACCATGGCTGCCTTGACTGCCTTCTACGTTATGGCTGTCTTGCTCAACGCTCTCAACCAATTCTGGTTCCTCTCTCTGATCTACATCGGCGGTGGGATTCCAATGAACACCTGGTTGATGAAGGGTTACTTCGATACCGTACCTTACGACTTGGATGAATCTGCTAACCTTGACGGGGCAGGCCACTTCCGGATCTTCTGGCAAATCGTCTTGCCATTGGTACGTCCAATGATCGCGGTTCAAGCTCTTTGGGCCTTCATGGGACCATTCGGGGACTACCTCTTGGCTAAGTTCTTGCTGCGTAAGGAAGAATCTTATACAGTTGCGGCCGGTTTGCAAACCTTGATTGCCGACCAACGTAACCAACGGGTGGCACTCTTCGCGGCCGGTGCTATCTTAATTGCCGTGCCAATCTCAGCCCTCTTCTTCATGTTACAGAAGAACTTCGTGACCGGTTTGGTCAACGGGGGGACCAAGGGCTAATCTTAGCACTTTATGGGGCAGGAAGTTTTTCCTGTCCTTTTTGTTTGGGGAGGGGAGTCTCTCCCGGTCGCCTCTCAGCCTGGTTTTCCAGCGGGTGCCTTTATGGTATACTAGAGAGGTAGAATTCAATGAAAGTAGGAACCCGGATGTCCACAAAAGCATTTCCCCTTAATTACTTTGCTGCCATGGCAGGGCCCGTGTCGGCCTTCAAAGAGCGGCAACCCCTTAAACTCAGACAGACCCTGGCGGTCATTCTCTTGATTATTAGCGTCATGATTCTGCCAATCGCGGTTAAAATTGGCCAGCTCAAGATTGTCAGCCTAGATCAATTTGCTTCTCAGTCTATGGCCCTGCTAGACGACCAAGTAGCGGAGCAGTTGGCTCATTATGCGACCGGGCCTAATGGCCAGCTGGTCATGCCTAGCCAAGACACCAGTCTGCGTGACGATGACCAAGGGCGCGTCGTGCTCCTGGCCCAAGATGATAGCCAACAGCTAGAAGCCAGTCTGTCAGGCAAGGCGGGGGTAGCCTTCACACCTGAACGTTTCGTGGTGACGGCGGCAGGCAATCGCTTCTTGTCCCAGCCTTATGACCCAGAAGCTGACTTTAGACCGGCTACTAGTGCCAATAGTCTCAACCGCCTTCTATCTGGCCAGTGGTTCCAAAATAATCGCCTGGCCATTATTCTGACCATCTTTATTAACTCCTGGCTCTTGGTGGCGGTCAGCTTCCTCATCATGCTCTTTGGTGTGGCGGGCTTCCTGTCCTTTATGAAATTCACGGATATCTTCTCCATTAAGTCTTATGGCCAGGCCTTCCGGGTCTGCCTCAACTGCTTCGGCTGGCCGACCGTGGTGGCCGTTCTAGTAGGCTTCGTGACGGGCAACCCGGCCCATGTCCTGACTGGACTAGGCATTGCCTTTATGGCTATGATTATGTGGGTTTACTGGGCGACCCATTTCCAAGATGCCTATGTGGCAGCCAAGTTGGCGGCCCAGGAGGACAAGTAGATGCGGATTCTGCTGGATGGGGATGCCTGTCCTGTTAAGGCCGAGGCCATTAGCCTAGCCGCCAAATGGGGCTTGCCCGTCATCATCGTGGCCTCCTATAACCATGTCAGCAAGACCGACTATCCGGCCCATGTCCAGACGGTTTATGTGGAGCGGGGAGCTGACCAGGCTGACTATAAGATCGTGGCCTTGGTCCAGCCGGGCGACATTGTGGTCACCCAGGACTATGGGCTGGCGACCATTCTCCTTAACAAGGCCATTGTCTTGCATCACATGGGCTGGCGCTACCGGCCAGAAGCCATGGACCAGCTCCTGACCCAACGCTATATGGGTCAGGTCAGCCGGCGCAAGACGGGACGCTACGGAGGCAAGGGGCCCAAGCCCTTTGGTCGACAGGACCGGGAGCGTTTCTCAGCTTGCCTAGAAGCCATCATTAGACAAGAAATAAGACAAGAAAAGGGAGCCAGCCTGTGAGCTAGCTCCCTTTTGTTATAGAAAAAACCAAGCCCCACTTGCTCGTCTTAAGCAAGTGGGGCTTGGGCTTTAGATGGCTTCGTCAATTTGAATGACGGTCACGCCGGCCTCTTCGATTTCCTTGAGGCGGGCAGGGTCGCCATAGGTGTCGGTAATGAGGATGTCGATCTTTTGAATGCCGGCTACTTGGAAATTGGAAGTGACGCCAATCTTGCGGTAGTCAGCCACCACGATGACCAGGCCGTGGGAGTTCTGGACCATGAGTTGGTTGACCTTGGACTCGCGGAAGTCACCGGTGGTAATGCCGACTTGGGCGTTAATGCCGGAGCAGCCCATAATGCAGATATTGGCATTGATATGGCGCAGGGAGTCAGCCGCCAGTTCGCCGACCAGGGCCGCTTTAGGAAAATGAATCTCCCCCCCTGATAGGATAATGGTCGAACTTGGATGCATTTCCTGTTCGCTCATGCGCAGGTTGTTGGTGACCACGGTGACTGGCGTCTCCTTAAGATAGTCCATAACGTGCATGGCCGTGGTGGAAGTGTTCATATAAATGGTCATTTTTTCTTCTATATAAGTAGCGGCTTTTTCGGCGATTGCCTGTTTGATTTGTTCGATATGGGGGTTTTGTGTATCACCCTCGAAAAAGGGCACCTCATTGAGAATGGCATAACCATGGTGGCGTTCGATAATGCCCATCTTAGCCAGCAGGTTCAAGTCGCGCCGCACCGTCATGGTAGACACCTTGGCCAATTGGGCTAGGCTTTCGACGGTTAGACTCTTGCTGGGTGATTGGTTGAGGGCCTGAATCATCAAATCACGCCGTTGACGAACATCTTGGACAGAACGTTTCATGGTGGACACTTCTTTCTGGTAATCTATAAGGACATTTTACCACAAAACAAGCATAAAACAAACATCAAACACACCAAAAGCACATTAAATGTTAAAACGAACATAAAATTAGCTTGTAAGCGGTGCCTGGTTGCGTTATCATAGACATGTAAACATCGCTAGACACAAGTTAATGGAGGTAATAATGATGAGAACAATCCAAGATGTAACAAAGGATACCTGGTTGCGTGAGACCTTTCCAGAGTGGGGAACTTGGCTCAACGAAGAGATTCGTGACAAACAAGTAGAGCCAAATTCTTTCGCAATGTGGTGGTTAGGCTGTACCGGGATTTGGATCAAATCCGATCAAGGCACTAACATCCTTTGCGATCTCTGGACCGGTACAGGTAAACGCAGTCACGGGGCCGGCAACATGAAGAAGGGCCACCAAATGATGCGTATGTCCGGGGTAGAAAAACTCCAACCAAACTTACGTAACCAACCATTCGTTCTGGATCCATTTGAAATCGAAGGCGTGGACGCTTTAGTCGTGACTCACATCCACTCCGACCACTTAGACATTAACACCGCCGCGGCTGTGGCTAAGAACTGTCCAGAAGCTAAATTCGTGGGTCCTAAAGCCGTGGTCGATACCTGGCTCAAATGGGGTGTCCCAGCAGAACGTACCGTGGTAGTGCGTCCTAACGAATCCGTTAAGATCAAAGACATCGAAGTCGTGGCCTTAGAAGCCTTCGACCGGACCGCCTTAGTGACTTGGGATGGTGACCCTGAATATGAACTCAAGGGTAAAATGCCACAAGACATGGACCTAATCGCCGTTAACTACCTCTTCAAAACTTCAGGTGGTAACATCTACCATGCCGGTGACTCTCACTTCTCTAACATGTTCGCTAAACACGGTAATGAACACAAGATTGATGTCTGCTTAGGGGCTTTTGGTGAAAACCCTCGTGGGATTACCGACAAGATGACCTCTGTTGACATCTTGCGTATGGCTGAATGCTTGAATGCCCGTGTAGTCATCCCAGTTCACCACGATATCTGGACTAACTTCATGGCTGACACCGACGAAATCTTAGCCCTCTGGAAGATGAAGAAAGACCGCCTGCAATATGACTTCCAACCATTTATCTGGCAAGTAGGGGGTCAATACAACTACCCACAAGACTTGAACAAGTTAGAATTCAACTTCTACCGTGGCTTCGACGATGCCTTCAGCAAGGAAAACGACGTGCCATTCCCATCCTTCTTATAAGACTGAACTAGAGGAGACTGACTAATGTTAAGAGAAATTATTGACGGAAATCGTTTCAGCTTCCAGGCTGGCTACGATTCCTGGGAAGATGCCATTCGCGCTGCCTGTGAGCCCCTAGTGGCTCAGGGCGTGATTGAGCCAGAATATCCAGGCTATATCATTGCCAACGTCCACGAATTTGGACCTTACATCGTGATTGCGCCGGACATCTGCATTCCCCATGCCCAAGAAGGAAGAGGGGTGAATGAAACCGCCGTTGCCTTTATGAATACAGTAAAGCCTGTGGACTTCGGTCCTAGTGCTGATTTCCAACCTCGCCTTTTCTTCGTCTTAGCATCTACAGACAATGAGAAGCACTTGGAAAACCTCTCTGAACTCGTGACCTTGCTCGATTCAGAAGAAGTAGTGGAGACCTTTGTCAAGGCCCGCAGCAAGGAAGATTTACAATCTATTTTAGAGGGATTAGGTGAATAATATGGAATTTTTATTCGGTTTCTGGCAATTTTTCTATGCCAACATCTTTACCAAGCCTGAATACTTTGTCGGGCTGATTGTCTTAGTTGGTTATTTACTCTTGGGCCGCAAATGGTATGATGCCCTAGCTGGTTTCATCAAAGCCGTGGTCGGTTATATGATCTTGAACGTGGCAGCCGGCGGTTTGGTTTCGAACTTCCGTCCAATCTTGGTCGCTTTGGCTGACCGTTTCCAATTACAAGCAGCGGTTATCGACCCTTACTTCGGGCAAGCTGCGGCTGAAGCAGCCTTGAAAGAAGCAGGTCATGCCACTGGTTTGACTGTGCAAGTGCTCTTAGTGGCCTTCTTGGCTAACTTAGCCTTAGTCATCTTCCGTCGTTTTACCAAGGTACGTACCGTCTTCATTACCGGTCACATCATGGTCCAACAATCTGCAACAGCTACCTGGCTCTTAGCCTTGGCTTTGGGCAATGACGTCAACCAATTACAATTCGTGGTGGTTTTAGGGATTGTCCTTGGGGTGTACTGGGCAGTGGCTTCTAACCTTACGGTTGAAGCAACTCAAGAACTCACTGAAGGTGGCGGCTTCGCTATCGGTCACCAACAAATGTTTGGTATTTGGTTAACTGACAAATTGGCTCCAAAACTCTCTGGTAAGAACGACCGCAAGATCGAAGATTTGGAATTGCCTGGTTTCTTGTCTATCTTCAAAGAATCCATCGTGGCAACTTCTATCTTGATGATTGTCTTCTTCGGTGCCATCCTCTTAATCTTAGGTAAAGACTACTTAGTCAGCGTCAACGGGCAAGAAATTCTCAAGCTCAAGATGACCACTCTCAAAGAAACAGACGACTTCTTCTTCTACATCATGAAGGTAGCCTTAACCTTCACCGTTTACATCCAAGTCTTGCAACTTGGGGTGCGCATGTTCGTTGCTGAATTGTCTGAAGCCTTCCAAGGGATCTCTAACAAACTCTTGCCAGGTTCTATGCCAGCGGTTGACTGTGCGGCTGTCTACGGTTTTGGTTCACCAAACGCCGTGACTATCGGTTTCCTCTTCGGGGTATTAGGTCAATTAGTGGCTATCATCGGTTTGATTGTCTTCAAGAGCCCTGTCTTCATCATCACTGGGTTCGTACCTGTCTTCTTCGACAACGCGACCTTCGCTGTCTATGCTAACCACAAGGGTGGCTTGCGTGCCGCTTCTATCTTAACCTTCGCTTCTGGGGTCATCCAAGTATTGGGAGGGGCCTTGGCAGCAGGTGCCTTCGGCTTAGCTAAATTCGGCGGTTGGCACGGTAACTTCGACTGGGACACTGTCTGGGTTGGGTTCGGTTTCTTAATGCAAAACTTACACTATGTAGGTTTGGGCGTCGTATTGGTGATCCTCTTGGCAATTCCTCAATTGCAATACCTCAAGAACAAGGAACACTACTTCACGATCGCAGAAGATTACGAAGCCTATTTAGAAGCAAAAGAAGCTTAATCGTAGTATAATAAAAACGTGGATGGCTTGACTGCGCTTACACCGGTCAAGCCATACCAATTTAAGAATGAAAAAGGAGCGAATAAAAAATGAAAGTATTAGCAGCATGTGGTTCAGGGATGGGTTCAAGCCAAATTATTAAGATGAAGATTACTAACGTCTTCCGCAAAATCGGAGTGCCTTTGGAAATTCATCACTGTGCGATTGCCGAAGCAAAATCCTTGGCTAAGGGCTATGATGTAGTTATCTGCTCCAAAGCCTTAATCGATGTCTTCGATGGCTTAGACTTACCAAACACCAAAGTTATTGGCTTACAAAACCTCTTATCTGAAAAAGAAATCACTGAGAAATTAGCTGAAAACGGCATTGGTGCCTAAGGAGGTTGACCATGGGAATTCCTAATTTACAAGTTGCCTTAGACCATTCTAATCGTCCTGATGCCGTAGCGGCTGCTGTATCGGTTGGCCATGAAGTCGACATTATCGAAGCAGGGACTGTCCTCTTACTGGAAGTAGGGGGCGAAGTGGTTCAAACCCTGCGTAACATCTTCCCAGATAAGATTATTGTCGCTGACACCAAGTGTGCCGATGCGGGTGGGACGGTCGCTAAGAACGTGGCTAAGTACGGGGCTGACTGGATGACCTGTATCTGTAGCGCCACCATTCCAACCATGAAGGCCGCAGCTAAAGAAGTGAAGGAAATCCAAGTTGAACTATACGGGGACTGGACTTATGAGCAGGCTCAACAATGGTTAGACGCTGGTATCAGCCAAGCCATCTACCACCAAAGTCGTGATGCCCTCCTAGCAGGTGAAACCTGGGGGGAGCGCGACCTAAGCAAGGTTAAGAAATTAATCGAAATGGGCTTCCGTGTCTCTGTAACCGGTGGCCTCAACGTGGATACCTTGGAACTCTTCCGTGGCGTTGATGTCTACACCTTCATCGCTGGTCGTGGTATTACGGAAGCAGCAGACCCTGCTGCCGCAGCCCGCGAGTTCAAGGACAAGATTCGCGAGATTTGGGGTTAGGCTATGACAACATTTGGTATTTATGAGAAGGCCCTACCTAAGGGTATTTCCTGGCAAGAGCGGCTAGAGCTAGCGGCTTCTCTGGGCTTCGACTTCGTTGAAATGTCAATTGACGAGACCGACGAGCGCCTGGCTCGCCTGCAATGGACCGATCAAGAGATTGAGGCCGTCAACCAAGCCCAACGCTCTACGGGCGTCCGCATCTATTCCATCTGCTTATCCGGCCATCGCCGTTATCCATTTGGGTCGGCTGATCCTGCTAAGCGCCAAAAGGCCTTGGAAATGATGCAGGAATGTGTGGACCTAGCTGTGAAGCTTGGCGTCCGCAACATTCAATTGGCTGGCTATGATGTCTACTATGAAGACAAGACCGTGCTGTCGCGTGAGCTCTTTATCGAGAACCTAGACAAGGCGGTTAAAATGGCAGCAGCCAAACAAGTCATGCTGTCTATTGAGATTATGGATGATCCCTTCATCAACTCCCTGTCTAAATTCATGGAAATCAAGCAACAAATCAAGTCACCATGGTTACAAGCCTATCCTGACTTGGGTAACTTGTCTGCTTGGCCAGAAAACAATCCAGGTTACGAACTAGAGAAGGGCATTGACCACATTGTGGCTGTCCATGTTAAGGACACCAAGAATGTGACGCCAGACTTCCCAGGCCAATTCAAGTGTGTGCCATGGGGTGAGGGTGATGTCGACTTCTTAGGCTGCCTTAAGACCCTTAAGCGCTTAGGCTATGAAGGCACCTTCCTCTTCGAAATGTGGAGTGAGACCGACGACCAGCCAGCAGAACGTATCAAGGAAGCACAAGCCTTCCTGAAACCAATCTTTGAGGAGGCAGGATACTAATGAATCGTGAAGAAATCATTGCTAAAATGAAAGAACGCGTCTTCAATGCCAACTTGCAATTGCCTGAATGGGGCTTGGTCCAATTAACTTGGGGTAATGCCTCTGAAGTTAACCGCGACTTAGGCGTTATTGTCATCAAGCCAAGTGGCGTGGACTACAAGCAAATGACACCTGACCAAATGGTGGTGACTGACTTAGACGGCAAGCCATTGGAGGCTGATGGCTATCGCCCATCCTCTGATCTGCCAACCCATGTGGTGCTTTATAAGGCCTTTCCTGGCGTCAATGCCGTGGTTCACACCCACAGTAAGTACGCGGTTTGTTGGGCTCAAGCTGGGCGTGATTTGCCTTGCTACGGGACCACACATGCCGATACCTTCTATGGGCCAGTGCCCTTAACCCGGCATTTGACTGAGACCGAAGTGGCGGAAGCCTACGAAGTCAATACTGGGGTGGTCATTGCGGACACCTTCAAGGAACGCAATTTGGATCCTTTGGCAGTACCAGGTGTCTTGGTTCAAGGACATGGACCTTTCACTTGGGGGCCAAGTATTCAAAAGGCCATCGAGAACAGCTTGGTATTGGATGAAGTCTGCCATATGGCCCTGGAAACAGAAACCATTAATCCAGATATTCAGCCATTACCACAATATGTGCTGGACAAACATTATTTCCGTAAACACGGGGCTAATGCCTACTACGGACAAAAATAAGCAAAACAAGGCTAGGGCAAGGGTCCTAGCCTTTTGTATGAATCTCATCTTGTATTATGATTCTCAATAAGATATAATTAA
>CAUUNL010000041.1:0-14014 GCA_963546405.1 Abiotrophia defectiva
AAATCCTATATATACTCTTTGCAAGGCAAGTCTGCTAAATCTGCGCTAGTTTGTAAGCAACAGAAAATTTCAACTTTTTATCTCCAAAACCAGTAAAAAACCTGGTCCCAAAGCCTATATATCTATGAAAGGCAAATTATTTTCTGGAGGAATACCTATGAATCAGTTGTTGCTTGTTGGACGTTTGACCCGTCCTGTCGAAGACCGTCAGGTGGGCGACCATCGGGTGGTCAATAATTGCCTAGCCGTCTCCCGCCGCCATCGCGACCGCAATGGTGAGCTGCAGACCGACTTCATTCCCATTGTGGCTTGGGACTATCTAGCAGACCTCTTAGTCAAATACGCCCAAAAAGGCCACCGCATCGGGGTGGTAGGGCGGATGGAATCCCGTCACTACACTAATAATCAAGACCAAAAAGTCTACATCCTGGAATGCCATGTCCAAGATATTACCCTGCTTGAGAGCAAAAATGGCAGTGCCGGCAAGGCGAGTGGTCAGAATCACAGTACCCCTAAGGGCCAGGAAGACTACGACGCCATCCGGCGCCAGTATGAAGTGCCCAGTCAAGAACAATTGGATATGCGCCAACTAGCGGGTTTTAAGGCCTAAGACCTCAAGTTGCGTCAGTCTTTATGACAATTTTGCGACTAGGTAAGCTCTACCATTACATTTGCTAACTTTTGGTATATAATAGGAGTGAAACCAAGAGTTAGGAGGTCGTCGAATGAACGTATTAATGATTGAAGATAACGAATCTGTCTGCGAAATGATGTCCATGTTTTTCGAGAAGGAGCAATTCCAAGGCCACTTCTACCATGATGGCTTAGAAGGTTACAATGCCTATGCGGAGTCTCCAAGCAAGTGGGATATTGTCTTGCTAGACATTAACTTGCCGTCTATGGACGGGATTACCATTTGCCGGAATATCCGCAAGATTTCTAAGGAAACACCGATTATTATGCTGACTGCTCAAGATTCAGAGAGCGACCAAGTCATTGGCTTGGAAATGGGGGCTGACGATTATGTCACCAAGCCTTTTAGCCCCTTGACCTTGATGGCTCGCATGAAGGCCCTCTACCGTCGTAGTCAAATTCCTGGTACTGACCACAGTCAAGCTCAGGAAGAAGAAGGCTTCGATGTAGTGACCAAGAGTGTCAAGATCAATACCGTGACCCGGGAAGCCTACTATAATAACCAGCTGATTGAGAACCTGACACCTAAGGAATTTGATTTGTTGCTGACCTTTGTGCGCTCGCCTAAGCGAGTTTTCAACCGCGAGCAGTTGCTCAAGCAACTCTGGGAAGACCCATTCTATGGCGACGAGCGGACCGTCGATGCCCATATTAAGAAATTACGGCAGAAGATTGAAGTGATTGGGCCGCAAATTATTCAGACTGTCTGGGGTGTCGGCTACAAGTACGAAGATCCAGGTGATCATTAATGCGATTTAGATTTCTCTGGCAATTAATTGCCGGATTTCTGCTGGTCATGCTAGTGACCTTGGCCCTATCGGCCTCACGGATTAGCAATTATATGAATCAGCAAATCCACAGTGAAGTCGAGACGCGCCTACTGAATTACGGTAGCAACATTGTCAGCAATAACTTTTCCCGTGAGGATATTAAGAAAGTAGACCAACTACTGGCTTCGGACAATATCTCCATTCAGGTCTACCTGGCCAATGGGAGCATTATCTACCCAACCTACCGCCAGGAGTACCGGGCTAATCTGACAGATAGCGAGTTGCGGGCCATTCGCCAAGGGCAGAACCTGCCACTGCGTGTGACCTATCGACCAGATCAGGGGAAAATCACCCGTCTGGCAACCGTCTATTTGCCGCTCAACCGCCAGGCTAGTGACAGCGCCCAATTTCCGGCCGGCTTTATCAGCCTGAGCGAGCCAATTGAGAACCTGGAGACCCGTCAGCAAGAAGTCTACAACAATATTATCTTCTCCTTCGGGATTGCAACCGTCATTGGTCTGGGAATCAGTGTGGCCTATGCCCTCTTCCAGACCCGCAAGATTCGGCGCTTGCAACAAGCCACTCGTCAGATTACAGCGGGTAACTATGATGTCCAGCTTGATATTAGTAATAAGAGCCGGGACGAGTTCGGTGACTTGGCCCATGATTTCCAAGTCATGACGGATTCCTTGGCAAAATCTCGCGAAGAGATTAAGCGCCAAGAAACCTTAAGACGCCAATTCATGATGGATGCGGCCCATGAGATGCGGACGCCACTGACCACCATGAGTGGGGTGATCGAAGGATTGCAGTACGATATTTTCCCTGAGCCCCAACGCAAACGTAGCTTAGAATTGCTGGCTACCGAGACCCAACGCCTCATTCGCTTAGTTAATGAGAATCTGGACTACGAAAAAATTCGAACCAACCAGATTAGCCTTAACAAGCAGACACTTAAGGCCTATGATTTGCTCTGCCAGATTCGGACCCAGTTAACCGCTAAGGCCCAAGAAAAGGGCGACCGCATAGTACTGGATGCGCCTGAGGATCTTCTAATTTACGGGGACCGAGACCGGTTGGTTCAGATTATCATTAACCTGGTGACCAATGCCATCCAGTTCTCAGAGAATAGTGATATCACCCTCTGGGGGCGCCAAGACGGAGGCTTTACCGAGCTCCGCATTATGGACCAGGGGATTGGGATTGATGCCAAGCAGATTGAAGACATCTGGGAGCGATTCTACAAGGTAGACATTTCCCGTAAGAATACCAAGTTCGGTGAATCTGGGATTGGCTTGGCGGTCGTTAAGTCCCTAGGCGAAGCCCACGGCGGCACCATTCGGGTCGAAAGTGAGCTAGGTCAGGGTTCGACCTTCATTATTCGCCTACCGCTAGAAGCAGCGGAATCCGGAGACCAGGCCCAAGAGCCAGCTCCAAACAAAGTCAAGAAAAATCTGGGGAGCTTCCTGATTGGTAACAAGAAGGCCAAGTCAGAAGACAAGTAAGTTCCCCACAGAAAGGAAGCCTGTCGTGACTAAGACCATCGTCTATCTGGCCCACCCTGATGTGGCCGGCTCTAGCAGCCAACAATTTCTACAACAATCAGGTTTGGCCCTGACTGAGGTCAGCTATGTCGATTTGCAGGCAGAATATGAGGCCAATGGCCGGCACTTCGATGCCAGTGTGGAATTGGCACGTCTGACTCGCTATGACCGGGTGATTTTCCAGTTCCAACTTTACTGGTACCAGGCGCCAGCCATCCTCAAAATCTGGCTGGATAGCGTCTTCGATATGTCCAAAGCCATGCAGGCCGCCATGCCCCGTCTCGCTCAGATGGAAATGGGCTTGGTGGTCATTGCAGGCGTTAAGGCTAGTCGCTATCAAGTCGGGGGCCGCGAAGGCTTTAGCCTGTCCTCACTCTTGTCGCCTTATTATGCCTGGGCCAAGCATTTTGGCTTAGCGCCCTTGGCCTATTTCCCGGTTCATCAGTTCCACTATCTGACCGAGCCCCAGAAGAAACAGCTGCTAGTTCACTACGCCTGCTATCTTGAGACGGGTAAGGTGGATGACTTCGAAGCCTTGCAGACCTTTGTCTTGGAACGACTAGCCAACCTGGACTTGTCCCTGTCGCTTGAAAGCCAAGCAGTCTATGACCAATTCCGTGAGGGCTTGAGTCAAAACCATGACGAAATCCAGGAGCTGCAGGCCCTGAATAAGGAGGATTAGCTTCTGATGAATCCCTATCAAGACTATGTTCAGGACTGGCAGGCACAGGCTCCTGACTATCCTAGTCAAGCCTTGCTACAAGTCGCCAGCGACCTCTACCAACAACAAGAAGACCGTCTGCGCCAGCTAGAAGGCCAGTTAGACGGTAGCATGTGGAGTCCTAAGGACTGGCAAAATTAAGTTAAGATTCAACCCCGCCCCTTGACTAGAAGGAGGCGGGGCTTTTGCTATTCTCCTAAGTTTCAGGCGACCGAGTGCTGACCTGATCACAAGTTGTCGCTCCTGACCTGAGAACCTTTCCCCAAGACTTGCGACAGGGGGGCTTTTGGTGGTATGATGGACTGTGGCACAAAATGCAATGAAGGAGACAGACAACATGACACAAGAAATCACGACCCAGGTAAGATTTTGGGGAGGGCTTGATACCATAGGTGGTAATATTGTCAGTCTAGAAGCGGGCAACTACCGTATTCTGACAGATTTTGGCGCCTTATTCGGAGCAAGCTTGGAAGAGTTGAAACAAGTCGACTTGACCCCAAGCCTGCTGGAAAAGGGACACCTGCCGGCCATTGATGGCCTCTACACCCGCCAACAACTAGGCGCAAGTGACCTAGCAAGCTATGAGGAGACCGATATTAAGACCATTGTCTGCCTATCCCACCTCCATCTAGACCATATTGGGGGCTTCGGTCAGTTGCCTGAGGAGCTACCCATCTATGCCCTAGAAGACAGTGTTTCCTTCTACCAACGTCTAGCAAGTGACGGCTTGTTGCCTGACTTCAAGGTTAATTGGCAAGCCGTTCAATCAGAGGCGCCTTTCCAATTTGGGCCTTTTACCATTGAGTTTGTGGTCAGCGACCATGATACCATTGGGGCAGCTAGCATCTTCATCACTGGGCCAGACCTGAAGGTGGTCAACTCTGGTGACTTCCGCTTAACTGGTTTCCATCCAGAACGCGTCTTACACTGGGCGCAAAAAGCCCGTGACTTCCAGCCTGACCTTTTCTTAGTTGAAGGGACAACCTTCAGCTTCGACCCAGGATCACGCGATGACCGAATGCAACTATCAGAGGACCTAGCTTCCCACGTATCCTCAATCTCAGCGGGCAATGAAGCCAAGTTCCTCAAGGACTTTACCCAAGTCGTAGAGCAAGCTGGTAATCAGCTAATTGCCCTCAATGTCTATCCACAAAATATTGAGCGGCTAGTTTATATGGCGCAAGCGCTCAATCGCGTAGGACGGACGCTGGTCTTAGAGCCTAACTACTACCGTCTCTTGCGGCCTTACATGACGCCAGAGGCAGCCTTGGCAACCATCAACTGGGATGGTGACAGCAAGCTGCCAGCTCAAGATGTCTTGACCTGGGATCAAGTGCAGGCAGCACCTGCTCAATATGCCGTTCAAGTTGACTATGAGCAACACCATGATTATATCTTTAGTCTATCGGAAGGTATTTATATTCACTCTAACGGGGTGCCGCTAGGAGCTTATGATGCGCGTTACCAACCTTGGTTGGAAGGTATCGTCAAAGCAGGCTGGCAATTCTATCACGGCCATGTGTCTGGCCACGCTTCGACTCAAGACCTCTGCTTGGTTAACTATGTGGTAGGCGCTAAGCTAGTGGTGCCATGGCACAGCTTTAAGCCAGAACGTTACGCAGAAGCCTTAGTCGATTTAGGGCTAACCCCATGGTTGCCAAGCCTAGATACCACTTATTCGGCTGACCAAATTAAGAGCCTAGCTGACTAAAAAAGCTTTTATTAGAATAGCATGAAAAACGCAAAAATTGAGGGAAATATGATGCGATTTATGCTATAATTCATGCTAGAGCATTAAGCTCCCAAGCACTTATTAAGACTGACAAAAATGAGGAGAATCAACGTGCAAGTTAGATTTGAAGACGTGACCATGCAGTTCGAACAGAAGACTGTTTTGGACCGGATTAATTTTACATTGCCTAGCCAGCAACTTATTTCCTTCTTAGGACCTTCTGGCTGTGGTAAATCTACAACATTATACTTAATTTCAGGGTTACTGAACGCAACATCAGGTAAGATTTTCTTCGACGATAAAGATGTAACTAAATTAGACCCAGTTAAGCGTCGGGTAGGCTTAGTCTTCCAATCCTATGCCCTCTATCCGCACTTGACGGTCTTGGAAAACATCATGTTCCCGCTCAAAATGGAAAAAATGCCAAAAGCTGAGCGCCGCGAACGTGCCATCGAAATGGCAAAACTAACGCAAATTCAAGACCAACTAGATAAGTACCCACGCCAGTTGTCAGGGGGACAACAGCAACGGGTGGCCATCAGCCGGGCTATGGCCAAATCACCTTCCATCCTACTTATGGACGAGCCCTTGTCTAACTTAGATGCTCGCCTGCGGATTGAGATGCGTGAAGAAATTCGCCGTATCCAACAAGAGACAGGGGTTACCACTGTCTTCGTTACCCACGACCAAGAAGAAGCTCTGTCTATCGCGGACAGTGTCATGGTCTTGGAAAAAGGCGAGATTCAACAAGTAGCGGACCCGGTCAGCCTCTACCAAACACCTAGCAACCTCTTCGTGGCTCGCTTCATCGGGTCACCAATCATCAACACCTTTGCTAAGGGCTCTGCAGCCCTTAACCCTAACAGTGCCTTCTCAGAATTGAACTGGGCGACCATCGGGGTCCGTTCCGAGCACTTCCGTCCTGGGACAGCCGATAACTACTTAGTCCGCGGGAAAGTAGTCCGTGTGGAAGCAGTAGGTAAGGATATTACCGTTCACTTGGAATGGGAAGGCGAACGCTTCGTCGTTTCCAACTTAGACGGCGATTTAGAAGTAGGCCAAGAAGTTTACTTGCAAGTGCCTGCTGAACGCCTACTCTTCTTCCAAGAAGACCAACGTCGCATTCTGTCAGAAAGCGAGCGTGAGGGCTAGATGAACCGCAAACCTACTCTCAAGAGTAGCCTCCAGGCCCTACTCTATCTAGCGCCGGCCTTGGTGTTCATGACAACCTTCACCATTATTCCGATTATCCGCTCCTTCATGATGAGTTTCTACGAGAACTACAAGTTGCGGAACATTACTAAGAACAAGCCAGTGGTCTGGTCTCTGGATAACTTCCAGAAGATTCTGGCGGATCCTAAGTTTTACTTAGCGCTACAAAATACGGCAACCTACGTTTTCTGGGTGGTACTCTGTTCCATCACAATCTCAGTTACAGTAGCGGTCTTACTCAATCAGATTCCGGTCCTCAAAGGCCTCTTCCGAACCGCCTACTTCTTGCCATTCGTTACCTCAACGGTGGCCATCTCCGTGGTCTGGTCTTGGCTCTATCACTCAGAGTACGGGCTACTCAACTACCTCTTAGGTTTAGTAGGGATTGACCGTATCAACTGGCTCAATGATCCTAAGACAGCCATGACGGCCGTCATTATCATGGCCATCTGGAAGAGCCTGGGCTTCAATATCCTGCTGACCCTGGTCGGCTTGGGTAACATCAACGAGACCTACTACAAGGCAGCTCAAGTTGATGGGGCCAACGCCTGGAAGAGATTCACCAATATTACCTTACCGCTCTTACGACCAACCCTCTTCCTCTTGTCAACGGTCGGCATCATCAACGGCTTCAAGGTCTTCGATGAAGTCTTCGCCCTCTTCAATGGGCGTCCTGGACCAGGTGGTTCAGCCATGACTGTTGTCTACTATCTCTTCGATCAGTTCTATGTTCAATTTAACTACGGGATGGCAGCTGCGACCGGGATTATCCTCTTCGCCATTGTCCTCGTTATTACCGTCTTCCAGAACATAGGCAACAAATACTTCGAGAAGCGGGGAGGTTAAGACATGGCACGCACAAAACGCATTCAAACAATTCTGCTCTATGTCATCTTGACCTTGGGCGCGCTGGTCATGATTCTGCCATTCTACTGGATGGTGGCGACCAGTCTGAAGTCAGGGTCCGAAGCAATCTCCGTACCGCCAACCTGGCTACCACGGAACTGGCTCTTCTCTAACTATGGCCAAGCCCTGGAGAAAGCCCCATTCGGCCGCTACTTCCTTAACTCGGTCTTTGTTACAACTGTGACGACCGCCGGGGAACTCTTCACCTCAATCCTAGCAGCTTATGCCTTCGCTAAGCTCAAATTCTGGGGTAAAGACATCCTCTTCTTACTCTTATTGGCAACCATGATGGTGCCAGGGGAATTGATGACCATTCCAAACTTCGTAACCTTATCAAGTTGGAAGTTAGTCAATACCTACTGGGCCTTGATCATTCCTTGGTTCGCCTCAGTCTTCTCGGTCTTCACCTTGAAGCAAAACATTCAGACGATTCCAGACGAGCTCTACTATGCTGCCAAGACGGATGGCGCTAGCGACTGGCAATTCCTCTGGGAAATGGTTGTGCCACTGTCTAAATCGTCCATTATCGCCGTGATGATTCTCAAGGTCATCGGTTCATGGAACTCCTTCCTCTGGCCAATGATCGTCACCAACTCGGCACCTGACTTACGGACTTTACCTGTTGGACTCCAAGCCTTTACCACTGAAGCCGGCACCCAATTCGAACTCTTGATGGCGGCGTCGACCCTGGTAATCTTGCCAATGGTGATTATTTACTTATTGTTGCAGAAATACATTATTCAAGGTATTTCACGTTCTGGCTTGAAGGGCTAGCCCCTCAATGCTTTCCCATTAACTATTTGGAGGTAACATCTAGTGAAAAAAATCAAAGTGCTTTTCGCATTATTACTCACAGTAGTCTTAGCATTCAGTGCTTACGCACCATCTGCTCAGGCTGCTGACAAGGTTAAAGTAACTTTCTGGCATGCAATGAACGGTCCTCATGCTGAGGAATTAACCAAACTCGTTAAGGCCTTCAACGAATCTCAAGATAAGTATGAAGTTGAAGAAACTAGCCAAGGGAACTACAAATCCCTACAACAAGGGGTGATGGCTGCGGCTGCCTCTGGCGACCTACCAACCATGACTCAATTAACTGCCTCTAGCTTCTCTGGCTTCAAGTCAGAAGGCCTCTTAGCTCCATTAGATGAATTCTTAACTGCTGACAATGGCTTCACTGAAGAACTTAAGAAGGACATCTACCCAGGTTTCTTAAAAGGCGTAACCGTTGAAGACAAGATCTACGCATTACCATTTTCTAAATCTGTACGTCTCATGTTCGTTAACCAAGACATGCTCAAACAAGCAGGTAAAGAAGTACCTAAGACTTGGGCTGAAGTCAAAGAATTAGCAGCTGCCCTCAAAGAAAAAGGCGTTGATAAGCCAGCCTTAGGTTTGGAAAATGGTCTATCTATCGAAGTGGAAACTATGGCTCGCCAAAACGGCGCAACTTGGGTTTCTGACGACTTGAAGACAGTTGACCTCACTTCTGACAAAGCCATCGAACCTATCCAATTTATCAAAGACATGGTCAAAGACGGTTCAGCACGTTTGGCCGGTGAAGACAAGTACATGTCAGGTCCATTCGCAGCTGGCGGTTCTGCAATCTACATTGGCTCATCTGCGGGCTTACCTTACGTAGTCAAGGGTGTGCAAGAATCAGGTATCAACATTACCACTGCGCCAGTCCCAACCTTCGGTCAAGGCAAGCAAATGACCCTCTTAGCAGGGAACGACTTAGGGGTCTTCGAAGATGCTTCTGATGAAGAAAAAGCAGGGGCTGTAGCCTTCATGTCCTTCCTCCTCAAGGCGGAGAACACTGCAACTTGGGCATCTAAGACTGGTTACCTACCAATCACTAAGTCTGGGACTAACTCAGAAATCTGGACTAACTATGTCAAAGAAAACCCACTTGTTAAGGCAGCATCTGACGAATTAGAGTACGGCTTTACGGCTCCAATCTATGAAGGTTCTGCTAAAGTCTTCGCTGACTCAGAATTAGCCTTGGAAAACATCGTCGTTAACGATGCGGACATCAAGACTGAAATGAAGAAGTTAGAAGATCTAATCAAGGGCTACTTACACCTATAATCAGAACTATACAATAAGTAAATAAGTCAAACGAGAGACTGGGACTAACTTCCTAGTCTCTTTTTTATGTGTTACTGGCAGTATCATCCCAGGCAGAGATTTGCATATTATAATAGTAGAAAGAAATGATGGCAGCATCTTCCATCAATGGCCCAGGGCCAGCTAGTGGGTTTGCGGGATTAAGTAGCTTGCTAGTAATAGGAATCGTCTTATATTGCTTCATATATGCTAGAACTGGTCGCCAGTCCCAAGCTACTTTTTTAGTGGTCTATGTAAGTCAGATACTAGATGCCAAAGACTATGAAAACCGCTAGGTCTAGGAGTTCGCTCGCTTATCATGTCATAAAAAAAAAGACATGGCGTGACATTGTTAACAATTTACGAATGATTCTGAAAATCTCGTAATTTCCTCTATACAAATCACATTGACTTTGATAGAATATACTTGGTACTAAATGCCATAAAAACATCCTAAATAAGTATTATCTTCCCTTGAGTAAGTAGCGTCTAGAGGGAGGGATGATTTAGGGGATAGGAGTGATAAATTGAATAAACGTAAGCTACATAATCTTCTGATTGTCTTACTGATGGTTCTACAAGTCTTTGTTAGCCCAC
Source organism: Abiotrophia defectiva (assembly GCA_963546405.1). Taxonomy (GTDB): domain Bacteria; phylum Bacillota; class Bacilli; order Lactobacillales; family Aerococcaceae; genus Abiotrophia; species Abiotrophia defectiva_A. Next base: position 10,285 of record CAUUNL010000041.1, read on the forward strand.
TTTCTGCTTTTGCGCAAGATGCGGCAACACCAGTAGCACCAGCGGCAACAGAAGCAGTCCAACCGGCAACAGAGAACGCGGAGGAAAAACAGGAGGCGCCTGCCAAAGAAACTGAACCAGCTGCAACAGCTGACCCAGAGGCAGAGCCAGCACAACATTTCCCACAAGCGCAAGTTCAACCAGCTCAATATGAGTTGACTACTGGCTTTACCATTAACACTAACCCGGTTAAAAATGACGCTAAATACGGGGAAGGTAAATTCTATATTGCCCCAAGTTACAAAATTCCAAACAGCGTAACCTTGAAGAATGGCGACACCATTGTTTATACAGTGCCAAGTACCTTCAAAGTTGAGCAAACTGGCCCAACTAACATTACCGCTGGGGGCGAAGTTGTAGGGACTTTGGTAACGGATCCAGCTACCAATACTGCAACTATCACTATCACTAACGAAGCTTATTACGCAAAACTCAACGAAGACAAGACAATTGCTGTCCAATTCACGGCAGTTTGGGCGGATAGCGTGCCAAAAAATGTTCCACAAACCTTTGAAATGCCAGGTGCTGGGACTTACACCTTGACACGTATCGTTGTCGATGAAGACCCAACTGGTTACACCAAGTGGGGTGTACAAAACAAAGACAACCCAGAATTGGTTGACTGGCGTATTCGTATTAACCGCTACGCTAAACCAGGCGTAACTAATGCGGTTATCAAAGACACTATCCCTGAAGGCCAAGAATTTGTTGGCACGATGACTGGTTACTACTTCAGCGACTGGGAAAATGGGACTCGTGTAGATGCCTTTGCAGGTACTACGATTACACATGAAGATGACAACCACTTCACAGTTATCCCTAACAAGGGTGGTAGCTTAGAAGGCCGTGGTCTCTTCTTAATCTACCAAACTCGTGTTACGGAACCAGTTGACCCAGTAACTAAACGTGTTAAAAACCATGTAAATTTCTCATCTGATTTAGAAAATCAAGAATTCGACGGTTTTGCACCATTAACAACTACTGATGGTATCGGTGCTGGTGCTCGTTCTGACGAAGTAATCTTCCAAGTTAACAAGAAATTGGAAGGTCGTGCTCTGAAAGCTGAAGAATTCGAATTCGAATTAGTAAACTCAGCAGACAACTCAGTTGTTGCAACTGCTAAGAACGACGAAAACGGTCTTGTTAAATTCAAGAAAGTTAAGTTCAAGGCAGCAGGTGACTACACTTACAAGATTCGCGAAGTAAAAGGTACCTTGGCAGGTGTCACTTATGACCAAAGCCCAATCACAGCAACTGTTAAGGTAGTTGACAATGCAGGCGCTAAGACTGCAACCGTTACTTATGACCGTGAAGCCTTCACTAACACTTATAAAGCAGCATCTGCAAGCCTAGTAGTGAAAGCTACTAAAACATTGACTGGCGGCACTTTAGCAGCTGATCAATTCACTTTCGAATTAGTAGACAAAGCTACTGGTTCAGTAGTTCAAACCGCTAAGAACAAAGCAGACGGTACTGTTGAATTCCCAGCAGTAAGCTTCGACGCAGCAGGTAACTACACTTACACTATTCGTGAGAAGAATGAAGGTGCAGCAGGTTACACCTACGACGCTAAAGAAGTAGAAGTGGCTGTATCAGTTGTTGATAATGGTCAAGCTCAATTAGAAGCAACCGCAACTTACACACCAGAAGCAAGCTTCAGCAACACTTACAAGGCAGCAGCAGCAAGCCTAGTAGTGAAAGCAAGCAAGACATTGAACGGCGGCACTTTAGCAGCTGATCAATTCACTTTCGAATTAGTAGACCAAAACGGTAAAGTTGTTGGCACTGCTAAGAACAAGGCAGACGGTTCTGTTGAATTCGCAGCAGTAAGCTTCGATGCAGCAGGCAACTACAACTTCAAGATTCGTGAGAAGAATGAAGGTGCAGCAGGCTACACTTATGACGCAACCGAATTCGATGTAGCAGTAGCAGTTACAGACAACGGTAAAGGTCAATTAGAAGCAACCGCAACTTACGCTAAAGAAGCAGCCTTCTCTAACACTTACAAGGCAGCAGCAGCAAGCGTTGTAGTGAAAGCAAGCAAGAAATTGGAAGGCGCTAATTTAGCAGCTGATCAATTCACTTTCGAATTAGTAGACCAAAACGGTAAAGTTGTTGGCACTGCTAAGAACAAGGCAGACGGTTCTGTTGAATTCGCAGCAGTAAGCTTCGATGCAGCAGGCAACTACAACTTCAAGATTCGTGAGAAGAATGAAGGTGCAGCAGGCTACACTTATGACGCAACCGAATTCGATGTAGCAGTAGCAGTTACAGACAACGGTAAAGGTCAATTAGAAGCAACCGCAACTTACGCTAAAGAAGCAGCTTTCTCTAACACTTACAAAGCAGCAGCAGCAAGCCTAGTAGTGAAAGCAAGCAAAACATTGAACGGCGGCACTTTAGCAGCTGATCAATTCACTTTCGAATTAGTAGACCAAAACGGTAAAGTTGTTGGCACTGCTAAGAACAAGGCAGACGGTTCTGTTGAATTCGCAGCAGTAAGCTTCGATGCAGCAGGCAACTACAACTTCAAGATTCGTGAGAAGAATGAAGGTGCAGCAGGCTACACTTATGATGCAACCGAATTCGATGTAGCAGTAGCTGTTGCAGACAACGGTAAAGGTCAATTAGAAGCAACACCAACTTACGCTAAAGAAGCAGCCTTCTCTAACACTTACAAGGCAGCAGCAGCAAGCGTTGTAGTGAAAGCAAGCAAGAAATTGGAAGGCGCTAATTTAGCAGCTGATCAATTCACTTTCGAATTAGTAGACCAAAACGGTAAAGTTGTTGGCACTGCTAAGAACAAGGCAGACGGTTCTGTTGAATTCGCAGCAGTAAGCTTCGATGCAGCAGGCAACTACAACTTCAAGATTCGTGAGAAGAATGAAGGTGCAGCAGGCTACACTTATGATGCAACCGAATTCGATGTAGCAGTAGCTGTTGCAGACAACGGTAAAGGTCAATTAGAAGCAACACCAACTTACGCTAAAGAAGCAGCCTTCTCTAACACTTACAAGGCAGCTCCAACTAGCGTTGTTGTAGATGCGTTGACTAAGATTATCGATGCTAGTCAAAAAGATGAAGCAGTTAAAGCAAAACAATTCACTGATGAATTAGTGGATAAAGATGGTAAAGTATACACTGCTGAGACTGATGACAAGGGTAAAACCGTCTTCCCAGCATTGACATTTGATGCGCCAGGGACTTACACTTACACTCTTCGTCAGAAGAAAGGCGATGACCCAACGCTTGAATACGATGGCAAGACTTACACAGTAACAGTAGAAGTGACTGACAATGGTCAAGGTCAATTAGTAGTTTCTAAGGCAGAAAATACAACTGGTGTGGTCTTCGTAAATAAACGTAAAGCTGATAACACTCCAGCTCACGACCCAGGCAAGCCAGAAGAGAAGAAAGAAGAGAAGAAATTACCAAAAACTGGTGAATCTAGCTCATTCTTACTAATCGGCTTAGGTTTTGTATTGGTAATCGCAGCAGTAGTTGTGTTGTTTACTCGCAAGAATGCTAGAAACTAATCAAACCACTGATGTGAAATAGATGAAATATGCGATCGAGATTTCTCGGTCGCATATTTTTGTGCAGAAAATCAGGAGTAACGTTCGCCTTTTATTCCCTTATGTCTAGGCAATTCTTTTAGTTTGATGTCCAAACAATCATGCAAAATATGTAT
>CAUUNL010000042.1:0-13957 GCA_963546405.1 Abiotrophia defectiva
GAATATAGAATGAGTAAAATAATCATGCAATATTATCGATTAGAATAGTTTAGTAATTGGCACCGTTAAAAAAGAGGATAATCTTGATTTTAAGAACTATTTAGTGGGATAGAATGACTGGAAATTCCGTCTTGATTTGTGTCAAAAAAACACTCAAAAATTCCGTCTGTCCTTCCATTATCAAAAAAGTGCATAAATTTACAAAAAATGAATCTATCCTCTTTTCAAGCGACTTAAGACGTGCTATAATGCCTTTGCAACCTGATAAAACTCCTCAATAAGGAAGTCAAGTATGGGGGTACTACTTCCTTGTTAAATATATAGTTTCATAGGATTTCCTTCTAAGCAAGAGGGATGACGAAGAGGCTTGCTCAAGTGCCTCAAGTCAAGGATTCGATGGCTGAATGGATCTTCACCCATCCATGGTCAGGTAGCTACTATTTATGGATAGGGCTACTAAGACGCTTAAGGCGTTTTTCAACGGATCGTCATATATACAAGGAGATGCTAGATTTTTGTCATCAGTATCAGGTGCGCGTGCAGAGCGAGGGCTCTGCACTTGAGGAGGCTTGGCTCGAGAGATTAGGGACTCTAGTGCTGGGATAGGCTTATTTTACATTTGAGGGATAATAAGCTGCTGGACAGAATTAAGCATTGACATGAATCGCACCTGCTTGCCACGATGCAAGAGGTGCGGTTTTTGCTTAGAGGAAATTATGGGGCAAGCTATTTAAAGTCCTGTATCGGTAGAAGCTGTGCTATAATAGAACTATGAACTAGAGAGGAGTTTGAAGTATGAAAGTTTATCACGGTCGCACAGACATTGAACGTTTTGAGCATTTGGTGGAGACGCCTAGCCAGACAGTCACCCACCTGGTCCTACCTGCCGGGCAAGCCATCGGCCAGCACCACGTCCCTTATACAGTAGTCGTCGTCCCAGTCAAAGGGCGGATTCTTTTCTCTGATGAGAAGGATACAGCCGAAATCTATCCCGGCGTCATCATTCGAATGGCTCCTCACGAAGTACACTCCCTGGAAGCCGTCGAAGATAGCGAACTCATGGTCATCAAATCCCACCTAGCGCCAGAAGCCTAGGAGATATAGCCCCTGTCCTTAGGATAGGGGCTTTTTGGTGTGGGGGAAAGGACGACAAACGAGGCAGAATCTGTGAGCTAGTGGACCACTAGCTAGGTTGGAACCGGGGAAAAGGGGCGAAACTGAGGCGAAAGTCGAGAGCTAGTGGTCTACTCTGGAGAGTGGACCACTAGCTGAGCCGGAAATCGGGTAAAAGGGGCAGAAACAAGGCGAAAGTCGCGAGCTAGTGGTCCACTCTGGAGAGTGGACCACTGGCTGGGCTATAAACCTGGAAAAAGGACCAAATCAGGGTGGAGTCATGAGCCAGTCCATTGATAAGAGGAACGATGGACTAGCTGTGAGCTTTTTCTGTCAAAAAGGTCGTTTAGGGGTGTTTTTTGTGAGGCCAGTCCATTGATAGGCAGAACAATGGACTGGCGGAGTCCTCTTTGGCTGGAAGATGAATTGTTAGCGTTAACAAAATGGCCTAGGATAGGAGCCAAGAAGGGTAGAGCATGCTATAATAAAACAATGAAAGCGCATTATAATACAGAAGGGATATCTGAACTATGAAAGATATGCAACCAACTCAAGTCCGACGCCAGGAGCGTTATGGCATTAAGAAACTCAGTGTGGGAGTGGCTTCTGTCCTAGTAGCGACTACTCTATACTTCCTACCTGGCAGCGCCCAGGTCTTAGCCGCTAGTCAGGCTAATGAAGAGGCATCTAGCAGCCAGTTAGCGGCTGACGCAGGCAACCAGGTGACACCAGCGCCAGCGGGTCAAGCAGACGTTGGGCAAGCTGATAGCGCCAAGCCAACTGACCAAGCCACTTCGGCGGGCCAAGCTGACAGCAATAAACCGGCTGAAGCCAGCCAAGCGGCGGACGGCGCTCAAGCAAGTGAGGCTACTAAACCGGCGGACAGCACCAAGCCAACTGACGGCACTAACCCGACCGACACCACCAAGCCAACAGGCAGCGGCAAACCTTCAGACACCGCCAAACCAGCCGCTAACCCTGAGTCAGGCGTCAGCCCTACTGCTACCCCGGTAGCGGCGCCGCAGGTGGCGCCGGCCAACCAGGCGCCGGAGATTCCGGCGGGGCATTTCCGTATGCATTTTGCTAAGTTGCCAAGCGATAATATTAGCGAGATTGGCGCCTGGGTCTGGGGCAGTGGGGTTCAAGCGCCGTCTGACAACTGGCCGACTGGGGCCATGCGCTTCTCGGAAGACAAGAAGACGGCTTATGGCTACTATCTGGATGTGCCGGTGACACCTCAGGCGACCGCCATCAACTACTTGCTTAACAATGTCAACGATGGCAGCAAGAAGTTTACCGAGGACCTCAGCCTGGCCATCACCAATCCGCAAATGAAACAAGCCTGGTTGGACGAAAACTACCAGGCCAGTGTGGAGGAGCCAATTCCTGCCAACAAGAACCGCCTGCGCGTCCACTACCACCGGGCTGACGGCCAGTATGACAACTGGGGTCTCTGGGTCTGGGGTAAGGATGTGGAACATCCCTCTAGCGACTGGCCTAAGGGCGCCCTAGAATTCAATCAGAGCGGGCCTTTTGGTCGCTACTTAGATTTACCTATTACAGAACTTGGAAAGGACATTCATTTCTTACTCGTGAACAAAGCAACTTCAAAACAAACCAAAGACATGAGCTTCAGCGACCGCGCCAACCATGAGCAAGTCTACTTGCATGATGAGGAAGACACGGTCTACACGACGCCATTTAAGACCTTATCTGAACGTATTACCCGTGCCGAAGTGACGGCGCCGCACCAAGTCTTAGCTAACTTTACGGCAGTGGACCAGTTGGACCTAGCCAAAGTCCAGCAAGACCTAGCCGTTACCACTAACACCGGTCAAACAGTCAAAGTCACTAAGATTGAAGTTGACGCAGCTAACAAGCGTCTGATTCTAACAACTGAAGAGGATGTCAGCCGGACGCCGCTTAAGCTGACCTATCATGACGAGACCGTCAATAGCCAGACTGGTTGGAAGCTAACTGACTCTCTCTATAACTATCAGGGCGAGTTAGGCTCTACCCTACAGGCAGACGGTTCCGCTCTTATGCGACTCTGGGCGCCAAGCGCGGACGCCGTTACGGCTGTCCTCTATGACAAGGATAATCCGGATCAAGTGCTAGCGCGCGTGCCTTTGACTAAGGATGCTAGCACTGGCCTTTGGACGGTGACCTTGGATGGCCAAAACACGCCAGCCAAGAATCTGGACGGCTACTTCTATCACTATCAAGTGGACCGCGGCGGTCAGTCGGTTCTGGTCTTAGACCCTTATGCTAAGTCCTTAGCCAAATGGGACCAAGCCACTGCCAAGGAAAAAGTAGCCAAGGCTGCCATCGTGGATCCAAATAAGATTGGACCAGCCTTATCCTATGCTAATATTCCAGGCTTCAAGAAACGTGAAGATGCGGTCATCTATGAAGCCCATGTCCGCGACTTTACTTCTGATCCTAAATTAGAAGGCCAGCTCAAGTCACCATTTGGGACCTTCTCGGCCTTTGCGGAACGTCTCGGCTACCTCAAGCAATTGGGTGTGACCCATATCCAGCTCTTGCCAGTCATGAGTTACTACTTTGCTAATGAGAGCGCTCGTGCTCAGCGTGAGCTCCAACCAAGCACCCAAAACAATAACTACAACTGGGGCTATGACCCGCAATCCTACTTCAGTCTTAGTGGCATGTATGCTAGCGACCCAAGCAAGCCACAAGCCCGCATTGAAGAATTCAAGCAATTAATCAAGGCTATCCATGACCAAGGCATGGGGGTTATCATGGACGTGGTCTACAACCACACGGCTAAGACCCATATCTTTGAAGACATTGAACCAGGTTACTACCACTTCACGAATGCAGATGGCAGTCCACGCGAAAGCTTCGGTGGCGGGCGTCTAGGGACTACCCATAAGATGGCGCGTCGCGTCCTAGTGGATTCCATTAAGTACTGGACCGACACCTTCAAGGTGGACGGCTTCCGCTTCGACATGATGGGGGACCATGATGCTGAAGCCATTGCCCAGGCTTACCGGGCAGCCAGCGCCCTCAATCCTAAGGTCTTCATGCTTGGGGAAGGTTGGCGGACCTTTGTCGGGGACGAAGGGGATCCTGTTCAAGCGGCCGACCAAGACTGGATGCGCTCAACCGACGGTGTGGCGGTCTTCTCCGATGAAATTCGTAACGAGCTCAAGTCCGGCTACCCATCTGAAGGTCAACCGCGCTTCTTGACAGGCGGGCCACGCAATGTCTACCAAATCTTCAATAATATTATTGCCAACCCAAGTAACTTTATTGCAGATGCACCGGGTGACGTGATTCAATACATTGCTGCCCACGATAACTTGACCCTGCACGATATTATCGCCCAATCCATTAAGAAGGATCCTAAGACTCATGCGGCTGAGATTCATCAACGCATTCGTTTGGGTAACCTCATGATTCTGACTTCCCAAGGGACACCATTTATCCATTCCGGTCAGGAAATGGGGCGGACCAAGCAATTGTTAGACCCAGCCTACAAGAATAAGGTGGACGACGACAAGGCGCCTTATAAGACCCATCTCCTAGTCGATGAACAGGGCAAGCCATTCGACTATCCATACTTCGTTCACGATTCCTATGATTCTTCTGATAGCATTAACCGCTTTGACTGGAGTAAGGTGGCGGGGGATGGCCAATATCCTCACAACCAAGCGACGCTAGCCTATACTCGCGGCTTGATTGCCTTACGTAAGTCTACCGATGCTTTCCGCAAGGGGACGGCTAAGGAAATCGCCGACCAGGTGACCATGATGACGTCGCCAGACATTGCGGATAGCGATAATGTCATTGCCTATCAGGCGGTAGACTCTAATGGCGACCGCTATGTGGTGGTAGTCAACGCGGATAATAAGGTTCGCAAGCTACGCTTCAATCCTGAGCGCTTCCCTGGTTTGGATAAGGCAGAAGCCTTGGTGGACGGGGCTCGCGCCGGGACCCAAGCCTTGACGGATCTAGTAGGGGTAGCCTACGATGCAGAATCTGTCACCTTGCAACCTTTGACGGCGACGATCTTGCGGATTAAGGCCAAGCCAGATCAAGCGCCTCAGCCTGGCCCTGATCAAGAAAGCCAAGCGCCAGACCGTATTGATCCTCTGTCTGTGGCGCGTGCCGGTTTTGGAGGTGTTGGCGGCGATGTGGCCCAAGCACCAGCAGGCCAATTGCCTGCAACCGGTGAGAGCCAAGCCCCACTCAGTCTCTGGGCGGCGGTTATGGCCGGCTTAGGTAGCCTCATGGTCGGCCTAGGCTTGAAGAAAGAACGCGAGGCACAATAGAATAAAGTAAACTTAAAAGGTAGGGGTTTATCCCCTGCCTTTTACTTTGTTTGTGTGCTAGCTTAACAAGGGTGATGTCGGTAGCTTGAGTCGAGCTAGTAACTTGTATGTTGATTGTTAGGCCTTAGCACAAGCAACTTAGTTAAGCGCATGGTGGTGACACAAAAGTCGTCATCAGAATCTGATTATATAGAGGCTTAATATCAGAGAAGTCAAAAATTTTAAAGCTAGCTTATAGAAGCTAGAAGAAGTTCTTATACTAATTGAAAGTGGCTGAATCGTTAATTTATCAACCCTTTTAGTAGGAATATAAGGGACAACGGTTAGCGGATTCACTTTCAGTTTTAACATAATTGAGCAAAATGTATAGAAGAAACCGATTAAGTTTTACAGGTCTATATACTTTTAATGGCGGCTATGTTACAATAGGTTGGACAAATTTGGCGCCCCCTAGAGCGCCAGTGATATTGAGTGAGAGGATAAGGTGGCATAAGCATGATAGATATACATTCCCATGTGCTCTATGGCGTGGATGACGGGGCTCAGTCCTTGGATGAGACGCGGGCACTTTTGCGTCAAGCTTATGATCAAGGTATTAGGACCCTCATTGCGACACCCCACCAACGCAAAGGGCGCTTCGAGGCTAGTCGTTCCACTATTGACAAGCATTTCCAGGACCTTCAAGCTATTGCTCAAGAAGTAGCACCAGACCTGACTGTGCATTTAGGCACAGAAGTCTTCTATTCTAATAGTATGCTTGACCGACTAGAGTTAGGACAAATTCTGACTTTAGCCGGCAGTGATTATGTCTTGGTGGAATTCGATTATGGGCTCCCTTACCGGGAAATTGTACGAGCCATTCGAGCCATCCAGGGCTTGGCTTATGATGTGGTCATTGCTCACATTGAGCGTTACGACGCCTTCCACAAGCATCCGGAACGCGTGCAAGAAATGAGAAGACTAGGCTGTCTAATCCAAGTCAATGCTGCTAGTCTCTTGCCAATGGGGCTCTTTGACCCTTACAAGGTGCTCAAGAAGCGAGCACGCCAACTCTTAGATGCCGACTTAATCGACATCATTGCCAGTGATGCTCATCACGTAGAAAGCCGTCCTTATCATATGGCTGAAGCCTATGCCTTTGTAGCCAAAAAATATGGAGACGACTATGCCCACCAACTCTTTGTCAGCAAGCCTGAAAAAATAATAGGAAAAGGAAGTTCACACCCCCATGGAAACTAAAAACCAAGAATTTGTTGAAATTGATCCAATGGCCCTCTTGCGCAAGCTCTGGGCGGCTAAGTTTATTATTGTCTTTGTTACGGTTGTGCTAGCAGTTGCGACCTTATTAGTTAACCTAGTAGTCATTCGACCAACCTTCGAATCGACTACCCGCGTCTACGTGGTTAACCAGACCGAAGACAAGGCCGTCACCACTCAAGACTTGCAGTTAGGGAACTTCCTGGTTAAGGACTATAAGGAAATCATCCTATCTGACACCGTTATGTCAGAAGTCATCAACTCTGAGAACCTCAGCATGACACCTAGCCAACTCAAACGTGTGGTTAAGGTAGACTCTCCTCGTGATACGCGGATTCTATCCATCTCAGTCTCTGACCGCGACCCACAAAAGGCAAGCAACCTGGCTAACCGGGTCCGTGAAGTGGCTTCTGAACAAATTAAACGCGTCACCAAGGTGAACGATGTGACTACCTTGGAAGAAGCCAAACCAACCAACATTAAATCTTCACCCAAAACTCGCCGCAACACCCTCTTGGCGGCAGCCTTAGGCTTTCTCTTATCAGCAGGTTATATCGTGGTGCGAGAACTCTTAGACGACCGCGTGCGTTATGCAGAAGACGTGGAAGACGGCTTAGGTATGGTCCTCTTGGGGGTTGTCCCTCAAGTTAAGCTCAAGTAGAAAGGTGTGTACCCTATGGAACAAGTTGAACCACGATTAAATAAAAAACTCATTTCTCCAGAGGCGGAAGAATACTATAACGCCATTCGGACTAATATTCTCTTCTCAGGTAAGGATATTAAGGTGATTGCTATTACCTCAACTAAGGACAATGAGGGTAAGTCTACTGTGGCTATGAATATTGCTGCTTCCTTAGCTGCTCTAGGTAAACGCACCCTACTTATTGACGCAGACACTCGTAATTCTGTCTTCGTTGGTCGCATGAGGATTCGCTCCAAGGTGGTGGGCTTGACTCACTACTTGGCAGGGGAAGCTACCGTTAAGGAGATTGTCTTCGGGACCACAGAGCCTAACTTACACATGGTTCTATCTGGCCCAGTGCCACCTAACCCAACGGCTCTCTTACAGGGGGATTCCTTCCAAGAGCTAATCGATGTCTGCCGTCATCACTATGATTATGTCATTGTTGATACGCCACCATTGGGCTTAGTCACCGATGCCTCTATCGTGGCTCATCAATGTGACGCCAGCATTTTAGTGGTTGAAGCGGGTGCGATTAAGCGCCGTGCGGTTAAGAAAATTCAGGAACTCCTAGAACATACAGGAGCTAAATTCTTAGGGGTTATCCTCAACAAGGTAGACCTTAAGGCAAGTCACTATGGTGCCTATGGTTCTTATGGGAACTATGGCAATTATGGTAAGAAGGCAGAGTAAGCTAGGATAGGTTGGCTATTGTGTTCGGTATTCAAGGGGGAGAGTGAACCCCTGCGATCTTATCTAAACAAAACCAAATAATCAGCGCTATCCAGGAAGGGATTCATATTCTCAAAGAGAGGGTGAATCTCTTTCTTAGTGTATAAATGGGGGGGAGAATTATGGCTGCTGAACAACATGTATTTATTATCGGGTCAAAAGGAATCCCAGCCAAATATGGTGGGTTCGAGACTTTTGTGGAAAAATTGACTGAATATAGAAAGAGTAAAGAGCTCATATATCATGTGGCCTGTATGGAGGAAAATTCGCAAAAATCAGGGATTGATGCAGAAGAGTTTGAATATAACGGTGCCCATTGTTTTAATGTGATAGTCCCAAATATTGGGCCGGCTCGAGCTATCTATTATGATATCAAGGCCTTGGAGATGGCTATTAATATAGCCAAAAATAACGGCTATGAGCGACCTATTTTTTATGTTCTGGCATGCAGAATCGGACCTTTTATTGGAAGGTTAAAAAAGAAAATTCATGCTCTCGGCGGTCTGCTCTATGTAAATCCTGATGGTCATGAATGGCTAAGAAAGAAATGGAGCTTGCCGGTCCGCAAATATTGGAAATTTTCGGAAAAACTAATGGTTAAGCATGCGGATTTATTGGTATGTGATAGTCTGAATATCCAGTCCTATATTGAGAAAGACTACCAAGCATTTCACCCAAAAACCACCTACATTGCGTATGGTACCGATTTGACGCCATCACAATTAAAGGAACACGATCAGCAGGTGAGAGACTGGTACCAAGCTAAAGGGATCAAAGAAAAGAACTACTACTTAGTAGTGGGACGTTTTGTTCCAGAAAACAACTACGAAGCGATGTTACGTGGATTTATGCAGTCAAAGTCTAGAAAAGACTTTGTGTTAATTACCAATGTTGAAACTAATAAGTTTTATGAGCAACTAAAGGCTCAAACTGGGTTTGACCGAGACCCACGCGTTAAATTTGTTGGTACGGTTTATGATCAGGAATTATTAAAGTATATTCGAGAACAAGCTTTTGCCTATTTCCACGGCCATGAAGTAGGCGGTACAAATCCATCTCTATTAGAGGCGCTCGGTTCGACCCATCTCAACTTATTGTTAGATGTTGGGTTTAACCGTGAAGTAGCTGAAGAAGGTGCTTTATACTGGCCAAAAGATAACTTACAAGAGGTCATTCAAGAAGCAGAAAAATTGTCTTCAGAAGACATTAATCAGTTGGCTGATAAGGCCAAACAACGAGTGACAACAAGTTTTACTTGGGATTTTATTGTTGATCGTTATGAAAGCTTATTATTGAGAGGACAATAAGTATGAGTCAGTATCAGTTTCGTAAAGAAGATATTATTATTCTAGACGAGCAGCAACTGCAACGTTATCAGGCAGAACTGCTTAAGATCGGTAAGGATGTGGCGCAGGCTTTTGAGGATTACGGAATTGAGTATTCCTTAAGTGGAGGGAGTATTCTAGGTGCTATCCGACATCAGGGTTTCATCCCTTGGGATGACGATATCGATCTGAATATTCCACGAGCAAGCTATGACAAGTTGCTTGACGTTTTTGATCAAGCTCTGGGAGACAAGTACTACTTACAGACTCCAACTATGCACCCTGAGTTAGGCTTGCTTGTAACGCAAATCCGGAAAAAGCATACTGTAGCGCGGCGAAAATATGATTGGAATTCAGAAGACTGTGGAATTTCGATAGACCTCTATATCATAGAAAATACCTTTAATAATCCCGTCTTACGTTTTATTCAAAAATACATGAGTTTGGCACTATCTTTTGCCTTATCATCTATCAGAGAAATTCAAATGCAGGAATTGCCTAAGGAAATTTTCGAACTAGAAGGCCGGCCACTTAATTACTCAGGACTCAAGCTAGCCGTGGGGCGCTTTTTCAAGCTCATTCCGAATCGATACTGGATAAAGTGGGCTACTAAAGTTAATGCCTGGTGTCGAAATAACAAGAGTAAGTATGTAGCTATTCCAACAGGACGCAAACATTTTACTGGGGAAATTTATCTACGCGAAAACATGTGTGTGTTTAAAGATCAAGCTTTTGAAGATACGAGCTTCAAGGTGCCAATTTGGGCAGAGGCTTATCTGCGCCTTTTTTATGGCGAAAATTACTTGGAACTACCCCCAGTTAATCAGAGAGAAAAGCATTTATTCTTAGAATTAAAATATCACGATTAAAGGAGTAAAGTGATGAATATCGCCTTATTAACGGCCTCTGGTGTAGGGAGCCGTATCAAGCAAGATATACCTAAGCAATTTATTCATGTAGATAACAAGCCAATCATTATTCATACACTAGAGAAATTCCAATATCATCCTGAGATTGATGAGATTTGTGTGGTCATCCTTAAAGGTTGGGAGGAGATGCTACGCTCCTATGCTCGTCAGTTTAATATTACAAAGCTCAAGTACATAGTCAACGGAGGAGCTTCTGGGCAGTTATCAATCTACAATGGCTTGAATGAAATTAAAAAGCAACGTCCGAATCAAGCAGTTACTGTAGTAATTCATGACGGTAACCGTCCGCTTGTAAGTAATGAGATAATAAGCGATGCGCTAGTAACCTATAAAGAATATGGTAATGCCGTTGCTGCTATTCCATGTACAGAAGTTGTTTTTGTTCTCGAATCAGTAGAGGGAACACAGTCTACTGAATCTCTTAATCGGGATGTTTTAAGACGGACACAGACACCACATGTCTATGACTTAGATGCTATTTTGGATTTACACAATCAAGCCTTAGAGAAAGGGATTTCTGAGGTGGCGGCTTCTTGTCAACTCATGCAATTGTTTGGGAATCCGACTTATTTTTCATTAGGGTCTGAGAAAAACTTAAAGATTACTACCCTGGAGGATTTAGAGATTTTCAAAGCCCTACTTAAGTCAAAAGCCGATGACTGGTTGAAAGGATAACCCATGATTTTATTGGATAATATATCTTATCGCGAAGATTTAGCTCTGACATTAAAAGGAATTGCTAATCTAGAGCTACTTAAGGGCAAGACGCTCTTAATTACAGGGGCAAGTGGTTTGATTGCTTCTGCCCTAGTAGATCATCTTCTCTATTTAAATGAGCAGGATGATTTTGGCATGACTCTTTATTTGGCTGGACGACATGAAGCCACGCTTAAGCGCCGATTTGGCCATTATTTAGATTATTCTATGGTTAATTTCGTCTCATATGATGCTACTCAAACACTAGGTTTTCATGAACCGGTAGATTATATTATTCACGCTGCTAGTAATGCTAATCCTAGACTCTATGTAGAAGCCCCTGTTGATACCATGTTGGCTAACTTTGAGGGTATGCACCAACTCTTAGAATTTGCGAGAGAAGTTGGAACCAAGCGTCTTCTCTATGTCTCATCGAGTGAGGTATACGGTCAAGTAAAAGGAAATCGAGCGATTGCTGAGGATGACTATGGTTTTGTGGATTTACTGAATGTACGTTCTTCCTATGCCTCTTCTAAGCGTGCGACAGAAACTTTGTGTATTTCTTACGGACAGCAATATGGGTTAGAAATAAACATTGTTCGCCCTGGCTATATATACGGTCCGAGTGCGCGACCTAATGATGCTCGTATCTCGTCATCTTTCATCTTTGAAGCTTTGAAAGGAAAGGATATTGTGATGAAGAGCGATGGTAGTCAACTACGGTCTTATTGCCATGCCTTGGATTGTTCCGCTGCTATGTTGACAGTACTTATAAATGGTCACGCCAATGAAGCTTATAATATTGCGCATAGTGATGCTAATTTGTCTATTAGAGAATTTACAAGCTTAATTACTCAAAAGACGGGCGTTGAGTTAGTATTTGAATTACCTAATAACCTTGATCGTAAAGTAGCTAACCCTATGCAGAATTCGACTTTAGACGGTCAGAAACTAATGGATTTAGGTTGGAGATGTCTTTTAAGTCCGCAAGTTGGCCTAGAACATACCATTAACCAATTGAAGGAGCTATATTGATGGCAATCGCTAATCCGACTATTCTTATCATGATGACAACTTATAACGGGGAAGAATTTTTGATCCAGCAGATAGAGAGTATCTGCCAACAAAGCTATAGTAATTGGCAATTAGTGGTAAGAGATGATGGTTCAAGTGATCAAACTTTAGCTATTCTTAATACCTATGCAGAAAAAGATGCTCGTATTCAAGTTGTTCAGAACCAGACCGACTATCATGGCGCGTATCCTAATTTTTGGGGGCTAGTAGCTTATTGCAAGCAGCTCAAGGCTTATGATTATTATATGTTTGCTGACCAAGACGATGTTTGGGATAAAGATAAGTTAGAAGTTTATATGGACTTTTGCTCAGACAAGAGATTAAATGAACCTCTGCTTGTTTATGGGGATATGAGAATTATTGATGGTGATGGACAGGTAACATCTAACAGTCTTGAGGCTAATTTAGGCATTGCCTATACTAATGCTATCTCAACCTTCTTCGCTCATAAGGTACATGGATGCAATAGCTTCTTCAATCGTTGCTTATTTGAATTGGCTTTGCCCTTGTCACCGGAAGAGCCAGAAGCTAAATATGTCTCACACGATAATTACTATACGAAGTTTGCTGCTCTATTAGGTCAAGTTTACTACCTACCGAGACCAATGATGAGTTATCGACGTTATGGAACAAATGTAACGAGCCAACATGCTTATGATTTTAGGGTGAAGCGCATTTTGAAAAGAATCAGCAGAATTGATTCTCTAGCAAAGGATCATGCACTTACATACAATCAAACTTTAGTGGCCATTAATAGAATGAGAAGCTTACCCCTCACTCAGAATCAACAAAAATTTTTGATGCAGGTAGAGTTAATCATAAAAAGAGGAGGGTGGTTTGCTTTGTACCATGTCCAAATGGCTAAGGTTGATTGGGGAAAACCAGTGAAAAATATTAGTCGAAAGTTACTTTTGTTAACTAAATTATATAGACAATATACGAATTGATTAGCTTATAAGATAGAAAGAGAGTGCCGAATGAAGAAGATACTGTATCTTATGAATGTGGATTGGAATTGGATTAAGCAACGTCCTCAGTTTATAGCTGAAGGGCTATCAAGTAGTTTTGAGGTATCAATTTTATATCGCTATAAATACAATCGTAAAGGTTTGACAGCAGACAACCAGGCACATAACTATAAACTATCTAGAATATACACAATTCCTTTCATCAATAAGCAGAAAACACTAAAACGGATTAATGATTGGATCATAAAGCGTTGGATTAACCTTCTAATCAGACTTACTAAACCTGATTTGGTATATGTTACAAATCCAACGCATATTGCTGGCGTGCCATCTAGTTATGCGGGGAAAATAGCCTATGATTGCATGGATTATCATAGTGCATTTATTGAAGATAACATGGAACGGAAGCAACTCATTGAATTTGAAAGAGAACTAGTAGATCGAGCTGATTTAATCGTAGTATCGAGCGACAAGTTAAAAGCCAATCTTACCCAGAACTACCAACTAGATGGATCATCTAAGAGGATTAGTGTTGTGCGTAATGGGTATAATGGTGAAGTTTTGGATAATGCGTTAGAGTCAGAGGTTGATAAAAAGGAAAAGTTCTCACTTGCTTATATCGGAACGATTAGTCATTGGTTCGATTTTGATGTCTTGCGGTATAGTCTTGAGCAGTTACCAAATATAGAGTATTGGATCATTGGCCCGCAAAGTAAGGTTTCTGTATTAGAGCACCCGAGAATTAAATATTTTGGAAGCGTAGAGCATGCCAAATTGTATAACATTATAAAAGATGCTAATGCTCTAATCATGCCTTTTCAGCTTAATGATATCGTAAGAGCACACGTCTGAACTCCAGTCACAACTCCGAATAGGGTATGGC
>CAUUNL010000043.1:0-13802 GCA_963546405.1 Abiotrophia defectiva
GTATTATTAATACTTGTATTATTCTCTTTAGCGTTTTTGCTAATAGACGTCTTAACATTTTTGCTATGAGGTGTCTTAACATTTTTGCTAACACTAGAGAGACGCAATACTCGCTTCTCGATTTCTTTGGTTCCTTCTTTGTAGACTAGCTGAGATTCTAAGTAACCTTTATCTACTAGGCTATTTATCCACCTAGAGACATTGGTTATATGCACATCGTATAGCTCTGCAAAGAACTTATTGCTAGCCCAGCATTCGCCAGAGCTACTACATAAGGCCGTCACTTCTCCATACAGAAGCTTTTCGTTTGCCTTAAGCCTATGATCATATCGAACTTCAGCCGGTATGATTGCATAATAACTAGGCTTTTCAGTTTCCATCGTATTCACCTCTAATCTTTATTTGACGTAATTGCTTATCATCCAATTTAATCCCTGGTGGAAGATGCCATTTTTCTAGGAACCTTTCTGCCCCTATCGTGTGATACTCTGAATGGTGCTCACGACATAAGGCCATCACCCGATGCTTACGGTGGTCCACCTTATTTCTATCAGCACCCATACCCACCGCGTCAACGTGGTGAATGTCTGCTCCATATTTTCCGCAGCAGATACACCGTCTGTTCATTGTGTATAAGAACAGAATCTTTTGATCATCTGCATCCAGGTAATAGGCCCGTTCATAGAACGGAACTCCCCAGTAGAAGCAGCATTGGATAATGTATGCTATAAAATCTTTTGCCAGTTCAAGGCTCATGCAACCATCTGCCAAAGAGAATGGTTCAATCTCCTTAATCTCAGCAAACTTCTTCTTGAATTCAGACTTTATAAAGTCTTCTTCATATCCAGAATGATTGGCTATGTCTCTGAATAGACCATAGATTTTGCGCCTTTGGTCCGGCGTTATGAATCTTGAATCTTCAAATTCAAGACTAGCCATTATCTGACCTTGATTGCTTTTCCGAACCAGTTGTCTTTTATTTACAGCAACCGGTAACTCAAAGGTAGCAATCTTACCTTCCAACTTAATAAGTTTTACTTTCATCGTTTTTGAAGTGGCTTCAACTCGTAATAATCGCCATTCCCTGAACACCCACCAATTGGACAAGCTTTCAAAGTATAAGTAACACCGTTAACTCTAACTTTTTTTGGATTGATTATTTCAACATTAGCGTCCAATTCAGAAATAGGGACCATCATCACATCCCAACTACCATTTGCTTCATATTTTTGTGCTGCATGAGAAAAACGCTTGGAGATAGAATTGTCCGATACTGAAGTTCTCCAAGCGTTGGCATAAATATTTTCTAACATGATTTTCCCTCCTAAATCATAGCCCGTAGGCAATCCTAATTCTTTCGACTTCCTCTAAGTCGAATTCTTTTACAGATCTACTCCCTGCATCGAGCAGGTCCCTATTTTCCCAGTAGTAAATTACCGGGACTAGCATATATTCATACCCTTTTCCATTCCATTGGTACGGTGTACGAAACCATTTGAAATATCCAGGGTTAGAGTCAACGAACTTTCTGAATCTCTCAAGTCTTGAATTAGGATTCTTGTAGTTCATGATATGCGCAACATTATTTCTGGTTCCCCATGTTGTTGGCACTCGCTTTGTATCAGCAAATATAACTTTGCCCATGGCTTCCTCCTCCGTACTAAAAGTACGCTTTGTGGGTAAAAAAATTTAGATTCTGATTTTGTCTGCATCAATATTGCAAGCATACGCAATAGCAAAAATATGCAGCGGTTTGATTGGCACACGACCGTTCTCCAAATCAGATATTGATTTAGCGGTAATACCAAGCTTATTAGCTAGGTCTTGTTGTGTCATGCCGCTATTAATACGCACAGCTTTTATAGAAAGTTGTTGCATACCTGTCACCTCCTTGCACTATAACTATACAACACTTTTAGTACGGTGTCAACACCAAAAGTACGGTTTTCTGTATTTTTTTCTTTACTTACGGTATAAAACGCAGTAATATAAGAATCAGAAAGGGGAAATTATAATGGAAACCAAAATGACAGCGACCCGCCAAAGACAGATTGTTTCTAACAACCTAAATGAATTAGCAAAAAGAAAAGGCGTGATCCCAGCAGACCTAGTTAGAGACTTAGGAATTGCAGAAGCAACTATTAGAAGTTGGTTCAACGGAACAAAGTACCCTAGAATACAAAGCGTACAACAATTAGCAGATTATTTCGGCGTCCCTAGATCCAGAATAACAGAAGAATGGGTTCCTAATAAAATAAGAAGCAACGGACGAGTAGTGAGAGTTCCAGTGTTAGGAACTATCGCATGTGGTTCACCAATACTAAGCGAGGATAACGTTAACTATTACGAAGACGAACTTGAAGAATTGCTACCAAGCGGTAATGTTTTTTATCTCAAAACAAAAGGAGACTCGATGTTCCCAACAATACCAGATAAAAGTCTAGTATTGATTCGCGAACAACCATCCGTAGAGAATGGAGAGATTGCTGCCGTCCTTGTCAACGGTGACACGGAAGCTACACTCAAACGCGTTCACTTTTCAGGGGACACCATCTTACTTCAAGCAGATAACCCACTCTATCCACCATATATCGTGAGCGAGGACAACCCAGCTCGCATCATCGGCAAAGTCATCAAATACAGCGTATACGTTTAGGAGGTGCAAAAATGAAGAAGACACTTTTAATTCTCTTATCTATTGCTATGTTCTTACTACCTACAACCATCAAGGCAGTTGATCTATACGATTGGCAGACTAAATTCATCGAGCAGGCAAAGCCAGTATTTGAAGAAGTGGATAAACGAATTGATAATAAAGACTTCTCCAAAGACTCTCGTGCCTGGATGTCAGTCCAATTGTACGGATTATCAAGTGAGCTAATCGAGCAAAAAAAGCGCAAGCAAGAATCTAACAGAACTAGCAATGTCATTTTTAGCTACTTACCCGAAGCCAAGGCAGAATATATGGAGAAGTACAATAGAGACGGTTATCTACTTTGGTCCTTCATTACACCTAATAGTTTGTTGTGGGTCTACTTGAATCAAGACAAAGACCTATCACCTATTGAGCAGGAAGAATTGAAGTACCGCATCATCGAACTTAAGCGAGACATTGCAGATGTCCTCAGTGCAAATACAGAACAAGCCGACGCCATCTATCAAATGCTTCGCCACGACTACAAGTAGGAGGTTCCAACATGTGGGTTCAAGAATTGCCAAATGGCAAATATAAATTCAATGAGCGGTACAAGGACCCTGTAACTGGATCATACCGTTATGTTTCCGTTACGAACATTAGGAATAATCGGAACGTAGCCAAGAGTATGCAACGCATCCTGGACGAGAAGATTCAGAAGAAGATAGCATCTGCCCCATATAACGATGACATTACCCTATCAGAACTTTTGGACAGATGGTATGAAGTATATGAGTCCACTGTTCGACCTAGCACAGCCCGTGGACAGAGAACAAGAATCAAACACATTAAGTCTGAACTGGGCCATTATAAGACCTCACAACTTAACGCCACTCTATTAAACCAATTTCTTTTGTCTCTGACGCGCCAAGGACAATCCTATACCAATGTATCATTTCGAAAGCAGACGCTTTCCATGGCCCTAAAATTCGCCAAAAAATACGGGTACCTAAAAGATGACTTCACCCACCTACTATCAGTCGAGAAAGTCAACCTACCCGCAAAGAACGAATTGAAGTACTTAGAAGCCCATGAATTAGCTGACGCCTTAAGCCAATTAGAAGCTATGGGCTACCAGGAGATAGCCAACCTATGCAAGATACAGGCCCTTACAGGTATGCGGATAGGAGAACTGTTAGCGTTAGACTATCGCCAACATATCGACCTAGATAACCGGACCATTGATATAGTGGCTACCTGGGACTCTACCTTGCAACGACTAGGCCCACCCAAAACAGGTGATGCCAGAACAATCAATATCAACCAAGACGTTGCAGAAACAATTAAGCGGCAGATAGCTCTCACCCAACGCAAGGTGATTAGTCACCGTCGCATAACAAGTGACAACACCCTACTGTTTGTCTCCAATCGTGGGACGCATAAGGACTACCGTCAAGTCAATGCAGTACTAGCCAAGGTCAAGATTGACGGTAAGCACATTACCACACACTACTTCCGGCACACATTCGTTACCATCATGTTAGAAAACAACGTGCCAATTAAGCAGATCTCTCAGCACGTTGGACACACTGACACCGCCATGGTTGAGAAAGTCTACTCTCACTTCTCCCAGAAGATGGCAGACAACCTCCGTTCATCCATCGACCAATTACAATACGCCTTTTGACACTTTGCTACTTTCGTGCTACTTAGGGTGCAAGGTAGCGCACAATTACTTATCATCACAACACAAAGAAGACCCCGACCAAATCAATGGCCGGGGTCTTTCTTTCGCTATGTATCGCTATTTATAAGCTAGCGTAATGTTATTAAAACTTACGTTTACGAGCTGCTTCTGATTTCTTCTTACGACGTACAGATGGTTTTTCGTAAAACTCACGTTTACGTGCCTCTCTTAAAGTACCTGTTTTAGAAACGTTACGCTTAAAGCGACGAAGAGCGTCATCTAGAGATTCGTTTTCACGAACGACTGTTTTAGACATGGGTTTCCCTCCCTCCGAGCTTTTAGTAACCTTTCCTAGATAAAGCATCTAAATAAGATTCCTTGTCTATTATAGCCTACTTCTTACCTATTTTTCAATAGGCTTTTTTCATTTTTTAAGGTTTTATTACCATAATTTTCATGATTTACCTTTACATTGCGCACACTTACCAAAGACATCAAAGCGATGCCATTCGATTTCCACTTGCGACAAGTCAGTCTTGACCTGATCCATAGGGCAAGCATCCAAGGGGATGGTCCGGCCACATACGGTACAAATAAAATGATGATGGTGGTGACCATGATCACAGTTCCAACAATTGATGCGGAACATTTGCTCACCATTATACTCTGTTGCTTCTAGGAGGCCTTCGTCTACAAAATCATAAATATTGCGATAAGTCGTATTATAACTCATGGTTGGATAGTCTTTGGCTAATTGCTGATGAATATACTTAGCGCTCAGATAGCGTTGATTCTCTGCGAATAAATGCAGAATTTCTTGACGCTTCTTGGTCATTTTATAGCCAGCTGCTTTTAACTGTGCCATGCCACGGTTAACAATTTCATCAACTGACATTTCTTCAGTCTCTTGATGGTCATGCGCCTGACAGTGATGATGATGCCCATGGCAATCATGATGGTGATGATCAACCATATACAAGCCCCCTTCAAATATGCTATGATGTAATTGATTAAGAATTGGAGGCGACTCACTATGGAAGACACACGTCCAACTTTACATTACTTTATTATTTCGGATGCGATTGGGGAGACTGCTCAAAAGGTTGCGCAATCATCCCTGGTTCAATATCCGTCTGCACATAAAGTATGTCACAAATACAACTTTATTTCAAATATAAACGATTTGGATATTGCCTTAGAAGATGCAGCGGCCCATGAAGGCTTAATCTTCATGACCATGATTGATAATGAAATGGCAGCCTATGCTGAACGCTTTTTTAACAAGCACCAGCTGACTTACTATAACCTCATTCAACCCATTGTGGATGAGATTGGCTATCGGATTAACATGAAACCAACCAAGATTATTGGGGCCCAACACGAGCTATCTGACCGCTACTTCGACAAGATTCGGGCTATGGAATACTGTATGTCTTTTGATGATGGTAAGGACCCCAAAGGTTTCGAAGAAGCCGATATCATCCTACTGGGTGTCTCCCGTACAGGTAAGACGCCTCTCTCCATGTATCTGGCCATGTTAGGTTACAAGGCAGCTAACCTGCCACTAATTCCAGAAAATGAATTACCAGAAATTCTCTTCAAGTTAGACCCTAACAAGATTGTCGGACTGACTAACCGTGTAGAAGTTATTAATCAACACCGAGATGCCCGTATGCGGGAATATGGCATCACCAGTCCAACCAAGTACGCCTCCTTCGATCGCATTCAGGAAGAATTTGACTTTGCACAAGAGGTTTATGAACGCATTGGCTGCCAAACCCTAGACGTCTCCCAACGCAGCATTGAAGAATCAGCTGCTATTATCCTCAAGATGCTAGACCTACACAAACATGAAAGCTAAGGCAAAATGCCCTGACAGAACATTCTGTCAGGGCATTTTTTATGCTTATTCTGCCTCTACTTGGAGATGTAACTCTTGTAATTGAGCACTAGCTACATCACTTGGAGCTTGGATAAAGGTATCCACCCCACGACCATTCTTAGGAAAGGCAATGACTTCCCGGATGTTTGGCTCTTTGGCTAAGAGCATGACCAAACGGTCTAAACCGAGTGCCAAACCACCATGTGGCGGGAAACCGTAGTCTAAGGCATCCAAGAGGAAGCCAAATTGACTTTGTGCCTCTTCTGGTGTGAAACCAAGCAAGTCGAACATCTGCTCTTGCATGGCACGGGTGTGAATCCGGATGGAGCCCCCACCAATCTCATAGCCGTTAAGCACGATGTCATAGGCCTGCGCCAGGGCTTGATCTGGATTGGCCTTAAGGGCTTCTAAATCAAGGTTTTGTGGCGAAGTAAATGGGTGGTGGGCTGCGAAGTAGCGCCTTGCTTCTTCGTCATATTCGAAGAGTGGCCAGTCCGTAATCCAGACAAAGGCTAAGGCATCCTCGTCGAAGAGTTGATGAGCTTTGGCTAGGTTAACCCGTAACTCACCCAAAGCAGCAGCAACCACTTGAGGTTTATCCGCTACGAAGAAGAGAATGTCACCAGGTTCCCCTTGGGTCAAGTCAAGAATAGCTTGTGTGTCAGCTGGGTCAGCAAAAAACTTGGCAATTGGACCGTTCAAGCCTTCTTCCGTTACTTTCAACCAGGCAAGGCCTTTGGCACCATATGGTTTGACTACTTCTACTAAAGCATCCGCGGTCTTACGAGTGTAATCATCGGCTTGCCCCTTGAGGTTAATAGCCTTAACCTGGCCACCCTCTTTGACCGTGTTAGCAAAGACAGAAAATTGACAGTTGGCAGCAAAGTCACTTAAATCCTTCAAGGTCATTTCAAAACGAATATCTGGTTTATCCACCCCATAATGAGCCATGGCATGGGCATAAGTCATGCTTGGGAAGGCATCAGTCATATCCAGACCTCTGGTAGCCTTGACCACTTCTTTGAGCATTTGTTCCACGATTTCTTGGATGTCGGCTTGGTTTAAGAAGCTAGTTTCCAAGTCAATCTGGGTAAATTCTGGTTGGCGGTCACCCCGCAAGTCTTCATCACGGAAGCAACGCACAATTTGATAGTAACGGTCAAAGCCTGCCCCCATCAACAACTGCTTGAATAATTGCGGTGATTGAGGTAAAGCGAAGAACTTACCTGCTTCACGGGTTGCAACCAAGTAGTCGCGCGCCCCTTCAGGTGTGGACTTAGTCAAATAAGGTGTCTCAACATCGATAAAGCCTGACTCATCCAAATAACGGCGGATGGCGCTCGTAACTTGGTGACGGAGGCGTAAGTTAGCTTGCATACGTGGACGACGAAGGTCTAGGAAGCGATGACGCATACGGAGATCATCTTGAATTTCAGCCTCATTGTCTAAGTAGATAGGTGGTGTCTTAGAAGTAGCTAAAATGGTCAACTTTTCAGCCATCAACTCAAAATCACCGGTCGGAATTTTGGCGTTACGTTGTTTCTCATCACGGTATTGCAGCGTCCCAGTCACTTCTAGGACATACTCACTACGAATGCGTTCAGCGTTGGCCATGGTTTCCCCTAAGTGGTCGCCATTGAGCACAACCTGACAGAAACCTTCGCGGTCTCTTAAGTCAATAAAGATTAGGCCACCTAGGTCGCGTCGTTTTTGTACCCAACCTTTAAGTGTGACTGTTTGGCCAACTTGTTCTTGGCCGACTTGCCCACAGTATAAACGTTGTGTGGTCATTAAAATTCCCCCTTAAAATACTTATCAATGACTGAGGTATCCACTGTTAATTGGCGATAGGTCCCCATAAAATCTTCTAATACTTGATCAAGTGGCAGTGTAACTTGCTTACCACTGGTTGGATGCTTGGCTTGTACGGTCCCAGCTGCTAACTCGTCTTCCCCAATCGTTAAAATCACTTGGGCTTTAAGCTTATCTGCTTGCTTGAATTGAGCCTTAAGACCGCGATCCAGGTAATCCCGCTCTGCCAACAAGCCTTCTTTACGGGCTGCTTGAACTAGACGTAAGGCCATGATATTGCTTGCCTGGCCTAGGCCCATAACGTAAACGTCGAAAGGCTCAGCTTCAGGCACTTCCACTTCCTGTTGCTTAAGGAGTAGCAAGAGCCGTTCTACCCCAATCCCGAAGCCAAAACCAGGTGTAGCAGGTCCACCAAGAGCCTCTACCAGCCCATCATAACGGCCACCACCACAGATGGTAGATTTAGCCCCAATGGCTTGATCATCTACCATAATCTCAAAAATCGTATCTTGATAGTAATCCAAGCCACGGACCACTGATGGATCCACAAGATATGGAATCTCTAAGGCCTCCAACATGGCCTTTACGGTCTCGAAGTGTTCCTTGCTTTCTGGGCTTAGGTAGTCCGGAATTTTTGGCGCATTGGCTACTAGAGCCTTATCTTCTGGCGCCTTGGAATCTAAAATCCGCATAGGATTATCCGTCAGGCGTCGTTGTGAGTCCGCACTTAACTGGTCAGCCAATGGGGTGAAATAGTCGACCAAGGCTTGACGGTAGCGCGCCCGGTCCTGGCTAGAGCCCAAGGAATTGATATAGAGAGTCAAACCTTCAATGCCCAATTCCTGGAAGAAATCCCAAGCCAGCGCAATAGTTTCCGCATCGGTCGCTGGATTAGTTGAACCGAAGACCTCTACCCCAATCTGATTAAATTGACGTTGTCGGCCGGCTTGAGGGCGTTCATAACGGAACATGGACCCCATATAGTAGACTTTGTATGGTTTAGCATGTTCAGGGCCAAAAAGTTTGTTCTCAACAAAGGCCCGAACAACCCCTGCCGTTCCTTCCGGACGCAAAGCGCAATGGCGGTCGCCCTTATCCTTAAAGTCATACATTTCCTTGGATACAATCTCCGAAGTATCCCCTGATGAGCGAGCAAATAGCTCATAGGCTTCAAATAATGGGGTTCGGATTTCTTGGAAATTATAGGTTTCAAAAACAGCGCGGGCTGAATCTTCTATATACTGCCAGATTCGACTTTCTGCTGGCAAGATATCAACCGTGCCCTTCATTCTTTTAACTTGTGCCATGATTATTGCCTCCTAGTAATATTGGTGATGGTTCTCTATAAAAGCAAACACGTCCTATAACCCCTGAGGATTATAGGACGTGTTAAAACGTGGTACCACCTATTCTTCGCATGATTACTACATGCCTTTGGACCGTAACGGGGTCAGCGGAACAAGTTTTCACTTATTCATCTCGGTAGTGTCTTGAAGGTTATATTTGTGTCCTTGCAGCCTAGGGACCACTCTCTGAAGTTAAAACCTCTACTTGTCTACGTCATCGATTTCTTTGCTTATTTCTCTGTATTTTACCTCGTTTTATTCCATACGTCAAGCCTATTGTGATCTAGATGAAGATTCTAAATACTGCTCCAGACCCTTAACGATGGCCTCCGCCACTGCATCGTAGTAGCCAGAATTTTGAATCAGTTTCAAGTCGTCCTTATTACTCATGTAACCCAATTCTAAGAGCAGACTTGGCTGATGATTTTCTCTTAAGACATAATAGTTCCCGAAGTGAACCCCGTTATTACCAACAGCTTGATTATTGAGTTGAATTTTACCCAATTCTGTGTTGACTAAATTAGCCAAAGATTCATCTTGGGTATGATAGTAGTAGGTCGTAATACCCGAAGCGATGTTGCTGCTGGCCTCATCAAAGTGAATACTGATAAAGGCATCGACTTTTCCCTGATTAGATAGCTGAGCCCGCTCTTCTAAGCTGACATCTGTGTCGGTAGTACGGCTCATGATGACGACCGCGCCTTGAGCTTCCAGTTTGGATTTTAAGACATTCGAAGCAGCCAAGGTGACGGCCTTCTCTTGAGCATATGGATCTTGACTAATGGCACCTGGATCACTACCGCCGTGACCGGCATCAATTAAGATAACTGCGCCATTGAGCGAACGTGCAATTGGCCCATCCACATGGTCTTTAGACGCATCCTCAAAGGCCACAATCCGAGATTCTACATAACCACGTTGGCCATTTTGGTCCTCTACATGATAGAACTCCGTCCCGTCGTCACCATTAACCGTTCCTAGATATTTGAACCGTTGATTAAAGCTTGGGTTGTAGTAAGGCGTGCTCTCAAGATTAGGCTCACTATGGAAGGCCTGGCCTTCTGAGCGAACTTGAATATATTGAGCATTAGTAATGTCAATATTCTCAGGCCGGATGGTCTCTTGTTGAGCTTGGATTTGCTCCTTAGTCGACAGGGTTAAATCAGCCGTGGCTACATAGCCCGGTTGGTTATTGACAATCAATTCAGTCCAGCCCTTAGACTCACTGACCACATCATACTGGTAGCCTTCGGTCAAATCCCGAATCTTGGCGCTCGAAGTGGATGCCCGCTGGTAGAAAGGCGTCGTTTTCTTAACTTGTGCTGTCAAGCCTTGGTCAGATGACAGGCTTGGTTGATCTAATAGCCATTGGGGCAACCAACCTTCCCGTTGACGATAGCGAACATTAAGCCAGTTCTCTTCCTTCTTAATGAGATGGACCACTTGATCTTTGCTAATAGTACTAATAGCCTTGGAATTAGTATCTGGGGCTTGTCGCAGGGTCACACTGGCATTTTGAATGGTCACCTGACTAGAGGTTTGAACCCAGAAAACCACCAGGCTAGACAGGGTCAGAATGACTAGCAAGACTAGCAAGGGGAAATAGCGTGGTGACCGCATGGCTTGCCCTAATTTATTGATCTTTTGCACTTTATTCCCCCTCCTTTCACTAATGCTAATCTATTATATCAAGCGTTTTCCTGTATTTTCAACTTATGATTGTGCTTGTCATCTAAACGTAATATAGTTTCTGGACAAATAGTAAGAAAACAGCTCGTAGTCAGTACTACGAGCTGTGGCTTGTATCTTATGCCGCGTCTTACTTCTTCACTTCACGGTGTAAAGTTACTTTACGCAATCTTGGGCAGTATTTTTTTACTTCTAAACGATCTGGGTTATTACGTTTGTTTTTGGTAGTTAAGTAATTACGATCGCCGCATTCTGTACATTCTAAGTTAATGTTAACACGCATTGTCACAACCTCCTCAAATCATTTCTTGCTGATACCTCAACAGTACTCAAGTATTATAGCACGAACACTTTATAAATCTCAAGCCTTTTTTGAAAAAACTTGAAATTCTAAGCATTAGCGGACAATCGAGACGAGGACGCCCATGGTCATTAGGATGAGAGCGTAGGTAATTGCCACATAATAGATTTTATTAGGCCATTTCATCGGAACTTTAGCACTAGCTTCTGTTTGCCAAGTAGCGAAGGCTGGCACTCCCATGAAATAAAGGTAGAGAAATCCCAATACAGGGCCGGCCGTCACCAAGGAAGCAGGCATTAGTCGAGCAAACAAGGTGTAAAACAGCATAATGAGAATATAAGCAGGATAATATGAAACCAATCGATTTAGAGCCATAGTAAAGCTGAGTTCAACGCCTAGCACAAAACGCTTAACCAAATAAATGCTAAAGGCTGCGACAATAATTAAAATTCCTAAGTATAAGGTTATACGTGGAATCGCATTATTAAGTATTTGGCTGACATACTCTTTACCATACATACCTAAAGAATCTACTTGTTGAACCGTAATTTGATCAAACTTTGGTAGATCACCCCGCATTAGTTGAATCAAGAGATCAGCAATCCCAATACCCACACTCCATAAAAAGAGATAAGTAGAAATAAGAACGCCAACAAAAGTAAACCAAGCATAGTATCCAGGACTACGAGGATCTTGGTGACCTGGGCGAGTAAAATTCTGATAAAAATGGCTCCAATAGGCCTTTGCCTGTTCCTTAGCTTGTTCCTTGGCTAAATCCATATCTACAGTCGCAGTGATTTTAGCAGCTTCTCGGACATGAGCCACAGGTGTGACTGCCTCCGCGCTTGTACTAGAGTTTGTGGTAGAGTTAGTAGTCAAACTACCATCACCATGGTTTTCTACAGCTTCTTGAGCTGTTCCACACTTAGGACAGAATTTTACTTGATCCTTGAGTTCAGCATTACAGTTTTGACATTGTTTCATTATTTTCACTCCATTATCATTCCATGTATTATTAAGGTTGGTAGAATTGATAAACTGACAATCCAAATTGTTGCATGGCAGCAATTTGGGCAGCTTCACTACCATCTTGAGATAGGACTACCAAGACATAAGCGCCTTTTGGTCCAACCACAAGTGACGCGTCGTTCCGTACACCCTGATTAGCATTCTGCCCAGTTTTATTATAAGTTTTAACATCTGCAGGTAATTGAGCTTCTAAGTTAGTGCGATCCTTTTGTCCTGCTAAGATATCTAAAAATTTCTGATCAGCTTGAGGGGAAATCAAAGTTTTTTGGTAGACTCGCTTGAGTAAATCTCCAACCTCAGACGACGAAATATAATTATCAATCCCTCGGTTAACTGCTTCAAAGTCCATCATTTTGCGATTAAGGCTACTTTTACTATAGCCTAAGTTTTGTATAGTTTGATTGACTACCGCAAATCCTCCTAAGCGGTTAACAATGACGTTCATGGCCATATTGTCACTATTGATAATCATCTCACGGGCCAAATCAGCATAGGTTAATTGAGTACCCGGGGAGTAGAACTGAATGTTCCCTGTTCCTCCTACTACATCTTGGCTAGCCACTGAATAGGTTTCTTCTAGAGTAATCTTCCCCTTATCCACTTGTTCTAACAAGGTCGCTAAAACAAAGAGTTTAATCACACTTGCCGAGCGAATTGGCTTATCATTAATTACCACTGGGTCAACGTTTAATTGTTGGCCTGATGTGTTAGTCAGAGGCAGAAAATACATACTGTGTTGTCCGCTAACAGAAGAAAAATAACTGTTGAATAAGCTGGAAACCTGTTGGACATCCAAGTTATTAGTTACGTTTGTTTCGGACGAGCTTTCTCTTCCAATAACGACCTCTTTGCTTACGCTGTTTTGACTTTTGGACTCTAGGCTAGAGCTAGACAAGTCTTGACTTGAAATCTGAGATGCCTGACTGGAGCTCTCAACTTTACTTTCGCTGACGCTTACAATCGATTCAGAGCCATCGTGTCTCTCACTTACTGAGTTAGATTGACTACGGACTACAGCGTCTTGGCTACTGCTGGTCTGATTTGAGGATCCTTGTCCCCCAAACAAATCACGTCCAAAAGATAAGTAAATCACTACTCCAAGACCTAGCACTACTAAAGTTAAGACAGCACCAACTAGCCCTTGCATGTATGGCCACTTGGCATTATCAGAGTTAGAATACTGACTTGAGCTCTCTAACCTTGAATCTGGTTCCAAGTCTACTGGTAGACTTGCTACCTGATGCAAGTCTTCCTCTCCTAAATTATCTTCTTGCAAATTCTCCCCACAATTGGGGCAGAATACATCCCCCTCTTCTACTGCTTTTCCGCAGTTAGGGCAATATGCCATGTTTATCCCTCATTTCTATTAGTTTGTTAACTCCTATTTTAAATGTTTTTTAAGAGTATTTCAATTCTAACTT
>CAUUNL010000044.1:0-13548 GCA_963546405.1 Abiotrophia defectiva
TTTAGTTACCAGATAGTAACTGTCTTATCTTTCAAGCTATGAAAGGGTTTGGAAGCAAGTTTAAAATGTTGTGTTAATTATCCAGATATTTTTTTTCATCTAGAACCCTTCCCTCTTCTTGCCACAGAGCAGACAGATTAAAAGAGGCTGAAAGCATGATTTCAACCTCTTAATCTAATTATTCTAAATTCTCGGCAATGTCTAAGAGATAGTCACGCAGACCTTCTTTGATTTCTGGGTGCTTAAGCCCATACTCAATACTCATTTCCAAGAAACCTAACTTATTACCGATATCATAACGTTTACCATCAAAACGTTTAGCAAAGACTCTTTGGGTCTTGTTGAGGGTATCAATGGCATCGGTCAACTGGATTTCACCACCTGCACCCGGCGCTTGATTTTCTAAGATGTCAAAAATCTCAGGAGTCAACAAGTAGCGCCCAATAATGGCTAGGTCACTTGGGGCATCTTCTGGTTTAGGCTTTTCTACAAAGTATTCAACATTGTAGATGCCATCTTCTAGCTCACGCTCAGGAGCAATAATCCCATACTTAGATGTCTCTTCATGAGGTACTTCCATGACCGCAATGTTAGAGGCATGTGTCTTCTCATAGACATCAATCAATTGCTTAGTTAGGGGCTCCTGACCCTGCATAATGTCATCCCCTAGCATGACCACAAAGGGCTCATTGCCTACAAAGGCTTTGGCTTGCAGAATGGCATGCCCCAAGCCCTTAGGATAAGATTGGCGAACGAAGAAAAGGTTGACATTGGTTGGCTTGACCAATTCCAGCAAATCATCCTTACCTTGCTTACGTAGGTGTTCTTCCAATTCAATGTTAGAGTCAAAGTGGTCTTCGATAGGACGTTTGCTCTTACCAGTGACGATTAGGATATCTTCAATCCCTGCTTCAATGGCTTCTTCCACAATAAATTGAATTGTTGGTTTATCCACAATAGGTAACATTTCCTTAGCCATAGCCTTGGTGGCCGGTAGGAAGCGCGTCCCATAACCTGCAGCAGGAATGACTGCTTTCTTAACTTTTACCATTTCCCTTGCTCCTTTTCATGAAGTTTGATGGCCTAAGGCCTATTCAGATGGTACTTCAATGGAGAGACTCGCCTCTACTTGTTCTAGACGTGACTCCATTTCTTCTATACGACTATTGAGACTTTCAATTTCAGCCGTTTTCTTCTTCATCGGCAATTGAAAGAGTTGATTGAAGGCGTAGATGGCTACAAAGAGGAAAGCCACTAGGCCTAGCATATAGACCCAACCGCTACGGGTCAGGCGCCGATTAATCTTGCGGCTAAGGTCTTGGCTTGCATCGTGTGTCGGCATCTTCTACATCCTCTCTAGCTTAGTAGGCCCATTCGCCCTTGCGGAAGATAGGAACACGTGTCCCATCCGCCTTGATTCCGTCAATATCCATATGTTCATTCCCAATCATGAAGTCAACATGGACAATCGAACGGTTGAGACCGGCTTGCGCCAACTCTTCTTGGCTCATGTCAGTCCCGCCTTGAACCGAAGTCGCATAGGCTTGCCCAATTGCTAAGTGGTTGGAGGCATTTTCGTCGAAGAGGGTATTGAAGAAGGTGATACCTGATTGAGAAATAGGTGTTTTGTGGGCAACTAGGGCAACTTCCCCTAGGCCACGCGCCCCTTCATTTTCTTCTACTAGGCGTTTGAGGGTTTCTTCGCCTTTTTCAGCTGACACTTCCACAATTTGGCCGTCCTTGAAGGTAAACTTCATGCCTTCGATAACCGTCCCCCCATAAGCCAGTGGCTTAGAGCTTGAAACATAGCCCTCAGCGCGACGGAAATCAGGTGCTGTGAAGACTTCTTCAGTTGGCATGTTAGCAATGAAGATTTCACCTTTACGGTTAAGGGAGCCCGCACTTTCCCAGACATGGTTCTTAGGTAAGCCCAAGACTAAGTCAGTCCCTGGCCCAGTATAGTGAAGGGCATCAAACTGTGTATCGTTCAAGAACTTAGCTTTTTGATCTAAGGTTTCAACGTGTTGATCCCAAGCCGCGATTGGATCATCGGCATAGATACGGTTGGCCTTGAAGATAGCTTCCCAGAGGGCATCTACTTGTTCTTGGCTTGAGGCCAAGTCAGGAAAGACGACTGCCGCCCAAGCAGGTGCAGCCCCTGCCGCTACTAACCAACTCACTTCGTTAGCTTGAATAGCCGTTGACACATGGGCAATAGCTGAACGCAAGGCACGTTGTGACGCACTAATTTTCTGAGCGTCTAAGCCAGATAAGTTGTTAGGGTCAGTTGAGCGTAAGGCAAGGCGCTTAGCACGTTTTTCCAAAAAGTATTCTGCCTTAGCTACAGCATAGTCAGGTACCTCGCACAAGCTTTCTGTGCTTTCATGTTCGTATTTGAGACGGGTTAAGGTATCATCAGAAAAGTCAACCGCAACATTCGCTGCCCCTGCTTCATAGGCTTGCTTCACCAAGAGGTGAGTCAATTGAATTTGGTTAACATCGGTATTGATGTGGACATAATCCCCAGTCCCCACGTTCAAGCCCTTCTTGATTAAGAGATGGGCGTATTTGGCTAATAATTCATCAAAATTTGCTAAAGTCATAAGTTCCTCCTTGTATCTATCTTATTATTAATTGTCAGCTAAAGCGTCGGCTAAATCTTGAGCCAGACGTTCTAATTCGGTCACGGCCTCATCTTCCGGGTAGAGGTTAACCTTGACGCTAGCGCCAGCTTGGCGAGCCCCTGTCTTCTTGAATTGTTCTTCCAGGGTATCAACTGCCCCACAGAAGACTTCATAGAACTCGTCCCCAGAACCAAAGACCCCAAAGACCTTACCTGATAAATCTAATTGCCCTAAGTCTTCAGAAAAGTCTAACATTTCATCAGGCAAGACACCGTCCACACCATAGGTATAGGCTCCCGCGATACAGCAGTCATAGTCTTCAAAGTCTGCTGCCTCGGCTTGCATGACATCATGCAGAGTGACCTCAACCCCGTGTCCTTCTAGGGCTTCTGCCAGAATATCTGCACAGGCTTCAGTGTTTCCGGTCAAGCTTGCATAAATAATTAATGCTTGTGGCAACTAACCCGCCTCCTTCATCTCAATACTACTCTTTTATTATAACAAAGTTAGGCACAAAAATATACGCTAGCACTCATTTTTTATAGAGCTTACAAAAATAGTTAACAAGTAGACACCTATTTCTTGTCTCTTACGAGTAAACTAATAGTACTTAAAGTCCAAAAAGGGACTGGAACTTAGGTTCCAGCCCCTCGTACTTATGGTTGACTTGGCTTGTAGCTTTCAATCGTTGAGCGTGTGGCTTCTCTCGTTTCGAAATAAGCATTCATCACATCTCGGGCAATGCGGGTAGAATCTCGCCCGGTAGCGTCAGCCGGTAGATATGGCAAGACCACGCTGACCGCAATTTCAGGCTTATCATAAGGTGCGTAGCCAATATAAGTAGCGTTTACTACCGGATTATTGGTCGCGTATTGAATAGGTCCAGCATAAAAGGCTTCTGCCGTCCCAGTCTTAGACCCAACCTTGATTGGGTAATTCAAGAAGAGGTAACGGGCTGTCCCGTCCATCGTATGGGAAACTTGATACATCCCTTCATGAATGCGATCCATAACAGATTTTTCAACTGGCACTACGTTCATGACCTTAGGTTCAATCGTCGTTTCTACCCCACCTAAATGACCATTGGCATCCGTATTGCGGATTTCCTTAACCAAACGAGGTGCATAACGAACCCCACCGTTGGCAATGACACTAGCATATTGAACTAATTGTAGTGGCGTATACAAGTCAAACTGCCCGTAAGACAAGTCCAGGATGTTAACCAGTTGTTCTGACTGTGGTAGGTAACCTACAGACTCACTCGGAATATCAATCCCAGTCTTAGTTCCTAAACCAAACTCAGCAAAGTATTCACGCATGGTATCCAAAGTCTTAGGATCGATGTCCAACTTACCGTCCTTAGTATATTCGTTCTGTCCACCCATTTTCATGGCGGTCTTAATCATGTAGATGTTGGAAGACTTTTGCAAGGCTTCAATATCATTAATATTGACTTGACCCGTACGGTTGAAGACGGAACTCTTTTCAGCAGAGGCCTGGAACTTCATTGGTTCATCCAAGATAGTATTATTGTCTAAGCTGAGAGCACCTGACATATAGCCCATGGCCACCATGGCTGGCTTAACCGAAGACCCCATACCATAGGAGGTGTTGAGAGTCCCCAAGGTGTCATCTTCGATGGTATCATAATCGTAAGAGTCGGTAGATTGGTTATATTTGAAACGTTTGCCGACTAGAGCTAAGACATCCCCATTATTGGGGTTAAGCACGGCAATGTAAACCCGGTCGTTCAAACCACGGTTCTCAATCTTCTTAAGCGAATCTTCTGCAATCTCTTCTAGTTTCTTCTGGAAATCGATGTCCATGGTCATGACTAAGTTGTCACCCTTGGAGCCTTCGTAGACGACTTGTTTGGCCAAGACATCATCCGAAGAATCCGTCACAATCTTGGACACAGACTTTGCACCATGTAAAACGTCTTCGTATTGTTTTTCTAGATAACTGATCCCTACCCGGTCATTCATGGCATAACCACGCGCTAGGTACATTGAGGCTAATTCACTTGGGAGACCGCGTTGTTCTGAGGATACTTGACCCAAGATAGAACGCATCATTTCCCCTTGTGGGTAGACCCGTTGCCAATCCGTCCCAATCTGAATACCTGGCAATTCACTTAAATGTTCACTGACCCGAGCAATTTCATCAGGCGTTACATTCTTATTTTTGACGGTAACTGTTGAAAGCGAGAAAGCACTATTCATACGTTTGAAAAGGGCAATTATCTTAAGTTCGGACTCTGAATATTGAATATCATCTTCAGTTACAGCTGCTAGTTGAGCCTCATAGGCTTCTGCACCAGCTAATTTACGTTGTTCAGCTGTTAAACGGCCATTGACGGCATCGGGGTTAGTCACAACAAAATAATCTTTCCGGTCCCGCTCGGTTACTTCTTGCGTAGGAACATCAACTAAAGAAGCTAATCGACGTGCGACCGTAACAATATCCTTGGCTTGTACTTTAGAATCACTATCCCGCGTATATAGGATTGCACGTTCTGGCTGGTTGCCGACTAGGATTTTCCCATTGCTATCGTAAATCATCCCTCGTGGCACAGAACCTGTCGAAGTAGTGGACTCGGTCCGTTCAACCATTCGTTTGAACATTTGCCCATTATAGAGTTGGATATAGCCCAAGCGTACGAAAAGGGCCGCAAAACATAAAAAGGAAATCATTAATAGAAGGTTCAAACGAAAGGGAATATGGGATTTATTCTTCGGTTTCTTTAACTTATAACGTGGCATTTCAGCACTCCATTCCCTTCATAATATTCTAAGCCTCTCTATTATACCAAAAGAATTCATCAAAAGATAATAGTTCATCATAAATCCATAAAAAAAGCTAAAAAGCCGCCTCATTAAAAGGTGCTAATAAAGTCAAAATTTGGTAGAATAGATAGGAATGCTAGAAAATTTGGAGGTATTTATGAGCCAACACGTGAACCAGCACGCCATGCTTCGCTTGGCCCGCTATAAACCCTATCTACTTAACCTTGGCCTAACCACACTTATTTTAATGGGCTTAGCCATCTTCAAAGGATTTACCCCTTTTGGCTCCAATTCCATGCTAACCATCGACCTGGGCCAACAATATATTGACTTTTTCAGTCTCTTTCGCCAGACCCTGACTCAAACGCCGGAACAATTCCTCTACAGCTTCCAAAAAGGCTACGGCGGAGAGATGATTGGAGTTTGGGCCTATTATCTTATGAGTCCCTTCAACCTGATTTTACTGCTTTTCGACGAACAACATCTGGCTGCAGCAGTTACCCTCTTAACTTACCTTAAATTGGCAGGAGCCAGCCTGACCTTCTTCTATTTTGTTCGCAAAAAATATCATACCAATACGGTTATGGGCAGTCTCTTTGCCAATGCCTATGCCTTAATGAGCTATACCTTTACCTATATGCTCAACATCATGTGGTTCGACGTCTTAGTCTTCCTGCCACTGATTGCGCTAGGTCTAGACCGCATCATGACTCAACGTCGCAGCAAGCTCTATGTCATCTTCTTGGCCGTCAGCCTGATTTCCAATTACTACATTGGCTTTATGATGTGTATCTTCCTAGCCTTCTATGCCGGCTATGTCATTTTCGAGAAGTTCCCTAAGGTGACCATTAAATCCTTTATCCAACACTATAGTGACTTCGTCATCCAGTCTCTGATGGGGGCTGCCATTAGTGCCATGATGCTGATTCCTACCTTTATGGCCTTGCTCAGCAGTAAAGCAACCCATACCAAGACCGACTGGAATTGGGACGTGGCCCATAATCTTGAAGCCATTGGTTCCAAACTTTTCCTAGGCTCCTTCGTCTTCGATGAGATTAAGAAAGGCTCGCCAAACCTCTACTCTTCTATCCTAGTCAGTCTCTTCGTTGTCTACTACTTCTTCATCCGCAAGATTCGTTGGCAAGAAAAAATCGCGGCCATCGTCGTCTTGATTCCCTTCTATCTAGGTTTCCATTTCAAGATTTTTGACCGTTTATGGCATGGTGGCCAGTTCCCAATCTGGTACCACTTCCGCTTCTCCTTCTTGACGACTTTCTTCCTCATCATTCTGGCCCTCAAAGCCTTCCAAAATCGCCGTCAGACCTTGGCTTACTGGCAAAGCATCCTGATGATTGTGAGTGTAACGGTCTACACCTATTATTACTACGGACGGATGTCAGACTATAAATTTCTTAAGTTGAATGCCCTCAACCTTGATCTTAGTAACCTGGGTGCAACCAAGATTGAAGCTAATTTACTCTTAAGTTTAATCTTTGCTCTCATGATTATTTTGGTCCTTCACTTCGAATTTCTTCAGCCTAAGCTCATGCAGGTAGCCCTACTTGCGGTTGTAGCCTGCGAGATTTTCACTAATGGCGCCTTGATTCTCCAAGAATTAAGCTATGTTCAACTTTCTAAGTTTAACGACTATGTCGCGATTCTAGATAAGTCTCTTACTGGGCTTCGATCCCCGTCGGATGATTTCTATCGGATTCATTCCACCTATCAGCGTTCTAAAAACGAGGCCATGTACACCCATTTCAATGGCATGAACCACTTTGGCTCCACCATAGATGCCAACGCACCTAAGCTCTTTGGCTATTTGGGCCTTCCTCAAACATCTGGGGTCGTAGAATATACTAACGGGACTCTCTTCACCGACGACCTTTTCAATATCCGTTACCTCTTGGATCCTTCCAAGGATACAGCAGCCAATACCAATCCTGATCAATATAAACTTTACCAAGTGGCAACTGATCTGGATATTCAGGCTTATCCGACCATTGATAGTCAACCTCGCTATGTTGTCCACGAAAACACGGAACGTTTAGGTTTGGGGATTGAAGTCTCTAATCAATTAACTTCTGAAAGTAACCCCTTGGTGAATCACCAACCTATTCAAAACCAAGAATACTTACTTAGTCTAGTTGACTATAAGGGAACGGGCCAACCTTACTTTACCGAGCACGAACTCAAGGAAGAAGCGCCCGTCAATGTAACCATTACTAACCGTGGCGATGGTGACTACTTAACCTACTCACGTAATAGCGAATCTAGCAACAGTGATCTGACAAAATCTAAGTCATCTCACTACTTCAGTTTCCGCTTCAATACAACTAGCGAAAATCCTTACTACTTCACTCTTCCTAGCCAATATGATGGCGAGAAGACCAAGCTGGATCTTAATAGTGAGGCCTACCACTTCTATGGGACCTTCTCCTACCGTCAAATCACTAACGCATCCTACAAGAAAATTCAGGATAATCAAGAACTCAAGGTTCGTCTTGAAAAACCAGAATTGAAAGCTAACCTACCAAAACTCTACGAGTTTGATAAGGCACGCTATGATGCTATGATTGCTAGCAAGCAGGACCATCTCTTCAAAGTAACGAGCTTTAAACACAATAAGATTACGGGTACCATTAATACGGAACAAGAAGAAGGCTATCTGCTCTTCACCATTCCTTATGACAAGCACTGGCGCATTACGGATAATGGCCAACCTGTCCAAGGCATTTCAGTCTTGAATGACACCCTACTGGCTATTCCAATTAAGAAGGGCGACCACACCATTACCCTTCACTACTTCCCAATGCCAGTATGGATTGGCTTAGGGGTCAGCCTCTTAGGTATGGCTGCCTTCGTCTTAGACCAGACTTGGCTCAAGAAATACCGTAAGCCATTGGAAAATGCTAGCGCCTAACTAAAAAAAGTCCGCCAGTTGGCGGACTTTTTCTTTGTCTTTGAAAAATGTGGCTGGAAGAATTCCAGCCACATACTTTTTATCTTATTCTTGGAAAAGTCCACCTAAAGCCACTTGATCTTCTTCATTAGTCTCAGGTGCTTCACCAATCTTATAATGGGCCCGAACACGAGCTTCGATTCCTGCTTGTACTTCTGGATTATCCAAGAGGTATTGTTTGGCGGCCTCACGACCTTGCCCAATACGAGCCTCACCGTAAGAGTACCAAGAACCTGCCTTATTGACAATATCTAAATCAGCTGCCATATCGACTAGCTCACCCACCTTAGAAATCCCTTTACCGTAGACAATGTCCACTAGGGCTTCCTTAAATGGTGGCGCCACCTTGTTCTTAACAACCTTGATTTTTGCACGGCTACCAATCACTTCGCTACCGTTCTTAATCAACTCAGCCTTACGCACTTCTAAACGAACGGTCGAGTAGAATTTGAGGGCACGTCCACCTGGTGTTGTCTCAGGGTTCCCGAACATAATCCCTACTTTTTCACGCAATTGGTTGATGAAGAAGCAGATAGTTTTGGTCTTGTTGACGTTACCGGATAATTTACGAAGCGCTTGGGACATGAGACGAGCTTGTAGGCCGACATGGGCATCCCCCATCTCCCCATCGATTTCAGCGCGTGGTACCAAGGCTGCAACCGAGTCAATGACAATAATGTCTACTGCCCCTGATGTTACCAAGGCATCGGCAATAGCCAAACCTTGTTCACCTGTATCTGGTTGGGACAAGAGCAATTCATCAATGTTAACCCCTAAAGCGGCAGCATAATCTGGGTCCAAGGCATGCTCAGCATCAATGAAGGCAGCTAAGCCCCCTTGTTTTTGTACTTCCGCAATGGCATGGAGTGCCACAGTCGTCTTACCAGAAGACTCTGGACCATAACATTCAATAATTCGGCCTCGTGGATAGCCACCTACCCCTAAGGCAATATCTAAAGCCAGAGAGCCTGACGGAATAGTCGAAATTTTGGTGTCGACTTTTTCACCCAGACGCATGATGGAGCCCTTACCAAAGCTTTTTTCAATATCTTTTAGGGCCTTATCTAGGGCTTTTTTGCGATCTTCATTCATTCTTTAACATCTCCTCTTTCTGAACTCTTCTATAGTTTACCTAAAATCTCGACAAAAAGCAAGCAAAACAAGAACATTTGTTCTGATTCTTTTATTTTAGCTCAAATGCTTATGTAAGAGGCTTAAAGCTTCATAGACGACAATGCTAGCCTGAACCTCGTAAGGTCGCTGGCCTAGGTAGACCGGTCGCTCTAGGCGTTGGCCTGACGGTGTGACTAAAAGCAGCATTGCCTGATCCTGATCTAGCTGATAGTTAGCTAGGTAGAAAGTGCCTTGCTCTATGTCTTGGCCAAGAGAGGTTAGACTCGCTTCTAAGTTTGCTTCTGTCACTTCTTGAATAAAGCCTCGCTGGTAAACAGCCGACTCAGGATCTTGTTGGCGTAGGCGACTTGCTAGCTGACCATAGGTAAAGCCTTCTAGACTTACTAATCGCTGACCTCCTTCTGCCATTTTACCTAAGACATAGCCCGCGAAATCAAAGTCTTCTCCCTGCCCCATATAATAATCGCCAGCCAGGGCAATAAGCTCCTGAGCCAAGGCCTGATTAAGGTCCTGCGCTTCTTGGGAGGTCGCAGCATTGGCCGTTAATCGTACCGCGATATGACGTGGCTTGGCATAGAGCCCAAGGGTAGGATTGCTTTGCTCTGCAATGGGTTGGGCCAAAATTTGGGCTAGTTTGGATTCCCCAATGCCAAAGAAATTAAGATAGAGCGACTCCATGGCCTCTTGCTTGCCTAACTGCTTAGCTAAATCCGGTAGGACTTCTTGCTTGAGCATTTGATTCATCTCATAAGGCGGGCCGGGTAAGAGAATGTAGGTCACCCCTTCATGTTGGTAGACAGAGCCACATGCTAAGCCATAGGCATTCCAAAGAGCCTTTCCCCCTTTCAAAGTGAGGACTTGCAGCAAGTCAATTGGCACACATTCCCGCCCCTCATGTGCCAAATGCTGGTTTAACTTAGCCAGTTGACGCGGATCCTCTTCCAAGGTCGTCCCGACAAAGGCTGCCACCACTTGCTTGGTAATATCGTCATGAGTAGGACCCAAGCCACCGGTTAAAATGACTAGATCTGAACGCGAATGTGCCAGCGCTAAGGCCTGGGTCATACGTTCCCAGTTGTCTCCCACTGTCTGTTGATAGTAGGTACCAATACCAATAGCTAATAATTGCTTAGCAATATCGCTAGCATTACTGTTGACCACATAACCCATCAAAAGTTCTGTTCCGACTGAAATAAGTTCTGCCTTCATCATACCCCTCCTTATATATATAGACCAAAAGCCTAGCTGTCGCATTTTTTTGTAGGCCTTTTTTCACTTCTTTTATTATAGACTATCTCTTAAGCCTTAGGCTAGCGGGATTACTTAGGCTTTGGCTATTTATACATATTTTATAAGTCAGCCGGTCAACACTTCTAAAGATATATAAAAAGCACCTAGCTAACTAGGTGCTTGAAACTTAGTTTTCAAGATAAATTCCCTGAGGTCTTAAGGCTTGCTTAGCCTTCCAGTTGGCCACTAGGAAGTCTGCTACAAGCAAGGCCGCAATTAGGACTAAGCTGACTGCTAAATAAATCACCCAGAGTGGGCTACCCGTTATAAAAGGCGGTTCACTGAGCAGGCCATAATTGCCACCTGTCAGTATATTCACCAGCACTAAACCGGCATTAAGCGCAAAGGTGATGGCTGCCAGTTGCCAGCGCTTGAGTAAATTAGGTTGATAATTTTTGAAGAGGTAGATGAGGGCATTGACCCACAAAGCATAGTGACCGACTAAGAAAGAAAAGCTTGTAACATGCGGGAAATCATAGGGATCAAAGACCGGATAGACCAAGGCGAAGAAGGCACCACTGGCTCCTAGTAAGGCGAAATATTGCTTGAAGGCCGATTTGCCAGGCCATAAAATCAGCGCAAACATTGCCAGACGGCAATGATAGAGTGGCAAGCTAGTAGACAAAGGCAGGGAATAGACCACATACCAGGTATAGAGAACGGTCAACTGGATAATTTGTATAATTCGGAAGGTCTTAACATAGGCAGGATCGCGATATTTTCGTAAAGTTGTCCAACCGAGTACGACCAAAAGTCCGACAATTATTAAAAACCAACCCAAGGAAATGGCAGGCGGCGCGGACTGAGTAGTTGTCAAAAAATCTTTCATAGGCGAAAGGCCTCCTTATAACATGATTTTGCTCATCATATAATGTCACAGGTCTCTGAGCCATGTGTCCCTTTATTATACCCAGTCCACCCTTTTCTCGCAAGAGGAACTTAGGACTAAAAAAATTGCTTGATCTAAGCACCTACATTGTCTAATCTGGGACTGATAGGTTATAATACAAGTGAATGAATTGGAGGTATCCCATGAAAGAACAACCTATCCTTTTAACCCTCTTTGGGGCAACGGGTGACTTGGCTTTCCGCAAGCTCTACCCTGCTATTTACCAACTCTATCGCAGTGGCCGCCTATCTCAGAATTTTGCTCTGATTGGGACTGCCCGTCGTCCATGGTCTGATGAACATTTCCGTCAAGTTATTGTAGACAGTGTAGGTGCTCAGGCGCTTAGCCCTGACCACGTTCAGGAATTTGCCTCCCACTTCTATTACCTCTCCCACGATGTTCAAAACACCGAACACTATGACCAACTCAAAGAATTGGCAGACCGACTTGATGCTACTTACCACACCCAAGGTAACCGCCTCTTCTATCTGTCCATGTCGCCTACCTTCTTCCCAATCATTGCCGAGCACATTAAATCGCAAGGGCTTCTGGGGTCAGGCTTTAACCGCCTCATTATCGAAAAACCATTTGGACACGACCTAGCTTCTGCCCAAGAACTGCAAGACAAACTCAATGTGGCTTTCGATGAATCACAAATCTACCGTATTGACCACTATCTGGGTAAAGAGTTAGTCCAAGCCCTCTACCACTTGCGTTTCCACAACCAACTTTTCCGTCATACCTGGAATAAGGATCATATTGCCAGCATCCAAATTTCTCTGCCTGAAATGGTGGGGGTGGAGGAACGAGCTGGCTACTACGATCATTCTGGCGCTAGCCGTGACATGGTTCAAAACCACATGCTCCAACTGCTCGCCTTGCTGACCATGGCAGAACCTGCCTCCAACCAAACAGCAGATATTCAGGCAGCTAAATATCGTAGCCTAGCCAACCTACATCACTATGCTAACGCCCAAGAATGTCAAGCAAATGTGGTGCGTGGCCAATACAGCGCTCAAGGCGACCTCAAGGGTTATCTAGAAGAAGACGGCGTCGATTCTGCTTCCCGTACGGAGACTTATTTTGCAGCCAAAGTGACGCTAGACTTACCAGAATGGGAAGGCGTTCCTTTCTACCTGCGGACCGGCAAGCGTCTCAATCAGAAGGCGACCATGGTGGATGTCCTCTATCGTCCAACTCAAGACGGCTTGGAAGGCGACCATCTCCGCATTGAAATCGCCCCTGACCTGGGCTACACGCTCTGGCTCAATACCAAAGCCATCGGCTACAGCCAAGATAGCCACCGCGTACCACTCAGCTTCCGCTACAATGCAGAAGAATTGGCAGAAAGTCCAGATGACTACGCCCGCTTAATTTTCGAGGCTAGCCAAGGCGATCGCGAACACTTTACTCAGTGGTGTGAAGTAGCTGCAGCCTGGAAATTCTTGGATAATATTCAAGCCTATTGGACTGCTGATACTGAGACACCACTTGCCCAGTATCCTGCTGGCAGTCATGGCC
The DNA here is from genome assembly GCA_963546405.1 of Abiotrophia defectiva. Lineage (GTDB taxonomy): Bacteria > Bacillota > Bacilli > Lactobacillales > Aerococcaceae > Abiotrophia > Abiotrophia defectiva_A. The sequence continues at coordinate 13,207 of CAUUNL010000044.1, forward strand.
CTCAAGAAGCCGATGACCTCTTAGCCCGCGATGGCTTTGAATGGCTCCTTAAATAAGATAGAAAAAGAGTTTAGGACTTGAGCCTAAACTCTTTTTTGCTGTCTTTGAGCCAGTGGTCCACTTTGAAAAGTGTGCCACTGGCTCTAGGTTTTGTGGCGCTTTTGAGGCAATCGGCTACTTTCTTGGCGCGCCAGTGGTCCACTCTGCCGAGTGGGCCACTAGCTCCGGACATTTGTGGCTTTCTGAGAGAAATCAGCTACTAGCTCCGACTTTTCGGACACCAAAAAGATTAAGTCCCTATAATTGTGTAAAAAGAAAAAGCCAGGTAATCTCTGGTACAAT
>CAUUNL010000045.1:0-12833 GCA_963546405.1 Abiotrophia defectiva
ATTATTAATAATTGTTAACAAATGACATTTTTCGGTCTTTGAAGCGCAAAAAAAAGACAACAGAACCAACTCATCGGAGTGACGTTACATGTTGTTTAGGCCTCAAATACCGGCTTGGACAAGATTTCAAGCCGCATTTACTTTCTAAAGTGCATACTCTTGCATCTGAATATTATACGGATTTCAATCCCTTTTGTCAAGGGGGACTAGCCTCTTAAACCCAAGCATCGAGCCCTCTGCAGAGCAAAGGGCTCGGTGATTGTTTATCTACTAAACTTAGTCAATCTCACGTAATTTACCCCTGAAATCATCTAAGCTCTTATAGCCTTTGGCTGCCATAATGGCTTCCAGCTCAGTGACCAGACGTTCAAAGATGCCTACACCTTCTTGGTGAAGTGCCGTCCCTACCTGAACTAAACTAGCCCCACAAAGAATATGTTCAAAAACATCCTGACCGGTTCTGACACCCCCGGTACCAATAATCTTAATAGATGGATTGAGTCGTTGATGGAAGGCCCGCACGTTAGCCAAGGCCGTTGGCTTAATGTAGTCTCCACCTAGACCGCCAAATCCTCCCTTAGGTTTGATGACCACTTGCTCCTTATCTACATCAATATAGAGACCATTCCCAATGGAGTTGACGCAGTTAACATAGGTCAGCGGGAAACGATTAAGAATCGCCGCCATCTGGTCAAAATGAGCAATATCGAAGTAAGGCGGCAACTTAAGCCCTAGCGGTTTAGTGAAGAAAGAAAAGACTTCTGTTAAGAGTCGCTCTGTCAATTCAAAGTCATAGGCGATTTGAGGCTTGCCTGGGACATTAGGACATGACAAGTTGAATTCTGTCACCCCTTGATAATCACTAGCCTCTATGGTTCGCAAATTCTCAACAATTTCATCATAACTTAAGCCTACCACCGATAAGAATTGCAGGGCTTGTTGATCTTGACGCGCCAAGCAATAGTCTAGGTAATAAGCTAATCCTTCATTGGGTAAGCCCATGGAGTTAATGCTGCCCAAAGGTACATCCACATAACGAGGTTGGGGATTACCTGCTCGATAGTCCCGCGTTGCCGTCTTGGTTACGAAGGCTCCAGCTGCACTTTGCGCTAACTCGTCCATCTCTTCTACGGTCATACAGTGAACCCCTGATGCATTCATCAAAGGATTGGCTAAGGGTTTCCCTAAGAAGCTTGTCTCGACAGTCATTTGGTCACCATCTCTTTCTAAAATTTTACCTATTATAGCATAAGTCCAAGGTTAACAGAATGCTTAAGGCGAAAATTGTTAACTTTTCTCAACAGAACGTTCGTATCTCTGGTAGCCACGAAAAAACAGGCAGCCAAAGCCGCCTGTTCGCTATTCAGAGCGTTCCTCAGACAAATGCGTCAGAGAGTCTGTGATAATGTGTTTAACGTGGTCGTCGTCCAAACTATAATAGACATACTTACCTTGTTTACTAGCCTTAACCAACTTCATTAACTTCAAAAGTTTAAGTTGGTGAGAGACTCCCGAAAGAGTTAAGCCAGTCGCTTCGGCCAATTCATTCACATTGGCTTCTTGCTTCATTAAATGTAGCAAGAGTTTGAGTCTGGAAGGGTCCGCTACTGCTTTAAAAAATTGTGCTAGTTCTTCAATTACTTGCTCGTCATACATTTATTTATTCACCTCGTGAGGATAAGGGTACTAGGAGTCGTAGCCCATTCAATATAACCAGCAGTGTGGAACCTTCATGTCCCACTACACTGAGGGCGATATTGGAAATTTGGCTGACATTCATTAGTACTAAGGCTAACACAACTAACATGGAAAAGCCAATATTCTGCCAGATAATCCGGTCATGCTTCTTGGCAAGGCGATGCAGATAAGACAGAGACTGAAGTTGATCTCGAACGAGAATCACATCCGCTGTTTCCATGGCTACATCCGTCCCTTGCCCCATCGCAATCCCCAGACTAGCACTTGCTAAGGCAGGCGCATCATTGACGCCATCTCCCACCATAGCTACCATCTCGTGTTTGTCCATTAACTTACGGATTTCTTCTGCCTTCTGGTCAGGCATAACTTGGGCTTGAACAGATTGGATTCCTAGTTGCTGGCCAATAGCCTGCCCCGTTAACTCGGAATCCCCTGTTAACATGACGGTTTTAACCCCGACTTGCTTAAAGTAGTCCAAGGTTTGGCGGGCGTCATCTTTGGCAATATCCATCAGTGCCACCGCTCCTAAGACTTCTTGGTTTTGAGCCAAGTAAACCACTGTTTTACCTTGACTTTCCCAATCTCGACGTTGATTTTCGTAGCCCGACGCCACCGCTTCAAAGGCAGTCGGCTTAGCCACCTGGTAGCTGTGACCTTGATAATCAGCATAGAGACCCTGCCCCATCTGATTGCTAACCTCTAAATCCAAAACGGGCAAACTAGCATAATGAGACACAATAGCCTGCGCTAGAGGATGATTAGCTTGACGCTCCATGGACACCCAGACAGCCAATAGTTTCTCAGCTTCAGCCGATAAGATGGTGTCCGTCACCTGAGGTCTACCCTGGGTTAGGGTCCCCGTCTTGTCAAAAGCGATGGCTCCAAGTCCCGAGACTTGATGGAGGTAGCTTCCACCCTTAACCAGCACCCCTTGCTTAGCCAGATTCGATAAAGCTGATAAGGTAGCCGGAATGGCACTGGCTGCTAAAGCACAAGGCGAAAGGGCAATGAGCATAATCAATGTTCGATAGGCTACTACATGTAATAAAAGTGAAGTCCCTAACGCCATCACAAGCGCATATAAAGCCGTGAAGAGGAGTGCCCCCTTAACATAGAGCGGCTCCAAACGCTGAATTCGGGTCGCAACCGGACTTTGTTTAGCCTGCGCCTCCCTGACTAAACCAAGGATTTTGGCAAAAGTAGTTTGATCTGCCAACCTTGTTACTTGCATGACAAAGCTGCTATTACCATTGAGGGTAGCGGCATAGACTGAATCCCCTACGCTTTTTTCTTGCGGCATACTCTCACCATTAATCATGGCTTCATTAATGACCGCCTGACCACTCACAATTTTGCCATCAATGGGGATTTGGTCGCCATTCAATACTTGCACTCGATTACCAACCATTAAGTCTTGCACTGCCACAATCGTCACGCTTCCATCTTCCGCCAAAAGGCGCGCTTCTTGCGGCTGCATAGCCAAGAGACTGGTCATTTCCTTCTTAGATTTAGCTTCTGCATAGTCCTCCAGAAAATGAGCACCAGCAAATATCAAAATTAGCAAGGCTGCTTCTTGGAATTGCCCAATAAGCATAGCACCCATAGCAGCCAGCCCCATTAGCAAGTGAGTATTCGGACAAAAACGACGCGCTTTGTAGCTAGCCTGCCAAGTCTCTAACAAACCTTCACTTAGGACATGATAACCAGAGAGGATTACCGTCAAGCTATAGAGCACATTAGCCAGTAGGGAACCTTGCCCTAGAAGAAGCCCTGTGATGAAAGCAAGGAGACCAAGCATATAGGCAAAAACGGTCCAACTAAATGCATGAGCATGGTCATGGTGCTGATGCTGATGCTGATGCGAATGTGTATGTGTATGTGTATGAGAATTGTGATGATGAGAGCACATCTTAACCCCCCCTCCTCCATATCGTTTGAACAATCATTCAACTGTTTATGCTTTTATTATACGATATCTAGTAGAAAAGTCAAGCCCTTCTGGCTAACTATCGACCAATCGACATAAAATCATGTAACCGTTCTCCATTCTTCACTATCCACACAGACAAAAAGCCGGAACATTTAGTCCCGGCCACTATAAACAAGCTTAACGTTCTTGATAGGCTTTAGCGATTTTTGCCCCTAATTTGGCGTTATTATAAACCAATTGAATATTAGTATTTAAGCTAGTTCCATCTGTTAATTCAACAATCTTAGCTAATAGGAATGGCGTGCTATCTTTTCCTCGAATCCCCTTTTCATCTGCTTCTTTAACCGCCGCATCGATAATGGCATCAATTTTTTCATGCGGAATTTCGTGCTCAGCAGGAATTGGATTCGTCACCAAAATCCCACCCTTAAGGCCAAGCGCTTCAGAGTAGTCCATCATGGCTGCAATCTCCTCTGGCTTGTCTGCACGACTATTGAGCTTGTATTCTGAAGTTCGTGTGTAAAAAGCAGGTAGGTAATCCGTTTGGTAGCCAACAACAGGCACCCCTTTGGTTTCCAAATATTCCAAGGTTCTTGGTAAATCCAAAATAGCTTTGGCGCCCGCGCAAACGACCGTCACTGGTGTTTGACCTAATTCGTCTAAGTCCGCAGAAATATCCATGGTTTCTTCTACACCGCGGTGCACACCGCCAATCCCGCCGGTTACAAAGACCTTGATGCCCGCTAAATGCGCTCCAATCATGGTTGTTGCGACTGTCGTAGCCCCTAAGATGCCTTTGGCGAAGACTTCTGCCAAGTCACGGCGAGATACCTTAGCAACTGGCTTCTCGCTAGCCAAACGTTCTAAATCCGCTTCTTCTAACCCAATCTTAAACTGACCATCCATGATGGCGATTGTTGCTGGCACTGCCCCATTATCGCGAATAATTTGTTCTACTGTTTTAGCCATTTGAACGTTTTGTGGATATGGCATTCCGTGAGAAATGATGGTAGATTCTAAAGCTACAACAGGTAAGTTATGATCTAAAGCGTGTTGTACTTCTTTACTAATAGATAATAAGTTTTTCATCTTAGGCTAAACCTCTTTCTTTTAATGTCTGATAGTCACTCTCCAACTGGCTAGCAGAGAGATTGAGTCGAACGGTTTGCTTGACTTGAACCGTATGATAGGAATTGGCCATCCCATAATAAATAGATGTCTTAGCATCATGCCCCGTCAATTGGCCATAGAGAAGGCCAGCAGAGAAGGCATCGCCTGCTCCTGTTACATCGACTACACTTTGCGCTAGGATAGGCTGGACCTCCTGGCGGCTGCCATCCTGATGACCATAGAAACTGCTACGTGTCCCTCTGGTCATGACCACTTGCAAAACACCAGTTGCCAGCCATGCCTCCACTAAGTCCGCTGCGGGCAGATTTCCAAAGCGACTGATGGACTCATCCTCATTGACAACGAGCCAACTAACGCCACCTAGATCTTCTGGCAAATGGCTCATCTTGGGCCCACTGACCGGGATAATGGCAAGCGGAATTGATTCAGCTTTTGCAAGTTGAATCAAATAAGTCACGGTTTCTAAAGGCAAGTTCAAGTCCAGAATCAGGTAATCTGCTAGTTTAAGCCGTGGAGCAAATTGACTAATCCAATCTAAATCCATCTGGTCGGCAATCGCCATATCGGCTAGCGCCAATTGCATATCCCCGGACTCATCCAAGATGGCACTGTAGGTTGACGTTGCCGCCTCTGGGATTTGCGTTACTTGGCTCATATCCACATAGGCCTGAGTCTGTTGCTTAATCCAGTCGTAATCCTGATCAAGTCCCGCTACGGATAGCAATTGAACCGATTGACCGAGTCGCCCTAAATTCTCAGCTACATTGCGGACTACGCCTCCCACACTGAGAGTTGAAGTGACAGGGTTACTAGTACCTAGCTGGATTGCGCCGGTTAAACGAAATTTACGGTCGATATTCATCCCACCGATGCAATAAATTCGCCGCGCCTCATTCAGAATATAGGCTCGTCCTCGTAGCTGATGTTTCTGCATCAGAGAGGAGATTAAACTAGCCACCGTTGATCGACTAATTCCCATCAATGTCGCCAATTCTTGCTGGGTGCGGAAAGGGTCTTCCTCAATCAAGGCAAGCACCTTGGCTTCATTAGGCGTTAACATAGGCACCGCCCTTCTAGACTATTGTCTCTAAAATAACTTTTGTCTATATGGTACTCTTTTTGCCCTTAAAAAGCAAGGGAGACTATTATATTCCATCCAAACTACAAAAAACAGCAGCCTTAGCTGCCGTTTTCTGCTTTCTATTCGTTGGCAAAAATAGATTGACGGAAGTCATTCGAAGCCTTGAATAGTTCAAGATAGATTTCCTTCTTCAAGTTATAGACATCATTCCGAATATTACCCGTCTGACGAGCTGATAGCACTCTGTCAACAGCTTCCTTCATCAGCGCTTCAATATCCGCCAAGCTGGTCACTTGACGATTGCGTACTGTAATAGGACGAAGCGTTGCCCCATTGGCAACCTTATCCAGACGTTCCTTGAACATAGCCTTCTTAAAGGCATTAAGATCTTGGAAGTCGCCGTTAGAAATCTTCTGGATAATATAGTGATCATTTAGGGTCTGTCCATCCGTTCTAGCTTGTCGTTCTAATTGATTGGACGCATAAGGGATGAAGCCATCTTTATAGCCCTTATAACCCATCAATTCCCAAGCCATTCGTTTGAACCACCAACCGCCTGGTGAGCCCTTATCATTTTGGCCTGTCCCATACATTGGATGGAACATATTAACTCGTTCATAAGAGTTGCGATCCGTCTCAAAACCATTACGGAAGTAGCGTTTTGGCGCTAAGCTACGATCAATGAAGTCATCAATCGACTGGATATTAAAGTTTGTCCACTCTTCATCACTAATCTCCACTACCTTATTATTGACATGGTTAGGCCCATTCGGCACATTAATGAAGCGGTTGAACCATTGTTTCATGGCATCTGGCCCCTTTTCAAGGACTGCTTTGGCTTCAGCATAGTCTAGCAAGTAGAGAATATCGAAGAGTCGGTGGACATATTGACCCCAGTCATCTGCAGACTGGAAGCGTGATGGTGTCGCGTTATAGAGACGGTTCGTCTTATCGCTCCAGTCAAAGGAGGTATTAAGCCCAATATGATCAAACTCGGGTCCCTCAGGTGACTGCAAGAGTCCTTGCGCATACTCTTCCCAGACTTCCTCCGGACGCCAGCTGTTTCCACCAAGATAGACTGATTTTTCCATATTATGGACTAGCTCATGGGTATAGTGGGACGTTCCAACGTAGTCGGATAAAATATCTGTGAAGACAAAATACACACCATTGCTAGTATCAGCATATGCTCCGGCTCCATTGTTTTCATAGAAACGATCGATTCGACCAAAGAATTCCTTAATACCCATAGATGGATATTTAACTGGCCGATTGGAGGTGTCATTGCCTAGCCTATCATACCAACCACCGTTCTTGCCATTAGCATAACCATCCCAGATTAGCATAGCATTTCTACGAGCCATGCGCTCTTTGACAGTTGGTAAGGCTACACGATACCAGGTATCAACGTGCATTTGCTGACGATCAGCTAAAGTCTTAACGCGTTTGTCAAACTCTTCTGGCGCTAGGTAAGGACGACGATCTGTCGACCCCAAGGTTAGCGATAAAACATTGGATACTAAGAAAATTCGACTCTTCTTAAGGTTGAGTAAAGGCAAGATGTAATCACGATAATCCGGCACAGATAAACGATCGTAGACCTTATAAGGAGATTTATTTAGCCCTTCTTCAAGAGACGGACGTTCCTCCATGGTAACATTAGCCTTAGTTGCATCTCGGAACCATTCGTATTGATCAAACTTGGTCCATAACTCGCGGAAATAAGTTAGATAATCAAGAACCGTTGGTAATTTGCTGTCAGCACTTAAGATTCTGCTGTATGTCTTGGCGCTATTCTTAGAACGCAAGGTTTGAACACCCTGACTTCCAATACTAATCAGCTTATCAATAATGCTCTTTTGATTACCGAAGAAGTCTGACTGATAGGTGGCAATCTCCCCTAGGTTATGTTCTCCAAAATTAATACGGTAGTGGTCTTGGAGATATGCCAGACCTAAAAGCAGTGCGCCACGATTATCCTTGAGTTTCTGGATTAAAGCAGCGCGCGCCTGCTCATTATCTCCTAGGTAGTTGGCCTCCTGACGAATAATCTTCACCAAGTCATTGGCTAACGTATCTTGGAAGGCACCAAAGGTCGCATTGAAGAAGAGCGTCTCAATCTGATAGGCACGTTGTTCACGACGATAGACTTCTAAATCTTCTACAATTTCGTCCTCAGTCGCTTGTCGGCCAAGTTTGTTCTCTAAGACGGTGCGACGGTCATTTTTGACTCTGGCACTTACATCTGTGTAGAGATTATTGACACCTGCGGCTTGCCAAACAGCGTCAGATGATAAACCTGTCTCTTTCATGATATCGAGGACTGCATTCATGACATCATCCACTGATTTCAGCACTTGGTTAGGTGTATAGATAAGACCTGAATCCTCTAATTGATACTCAACCACGCCTGTTTGTTTGAACTCAGATTTCGCACCTAAGGCCAAGTATTGCACTGATTTATCAGCAAAGTGCAACATAATCCGGTCCATTGCTTGGTTGTAGTCCGTCACAAAAGCATTACCTTGCATTGGCGTAACCGCCAAGAGCACCTGAGTCGCCAACTTGCTGTCTGGCGCCACTAGGTTCCCATACTTAACAATTTGCTCCTTGTTATAGAATGGCAGGAGTTTCTCCATGTTGGCATAGGCCTGAGCACGATTAGCTTGATAATTAGCCAAACGACTATAATCGGTTGTTTGTTGGTTGATTTGATCGACATAAGAGCTTGCAGGCGTATCCGTCAGGACCCCACCGGCCGCTTCTAGTTGACTAGCTAATTTATCCACATCAGCCTGACTAGCCTTAGCAGGTTTAAAACTTGGTTCTTCCACACCGGTTACGCGTTCAGTAATCTTCCAAGCCACTAGATCATTACGGATATAGCCTTCTGAAATAGCCCCATTATCTCCGTAAACACGGTAGCCGTTAGTGACTGCCACGTCTGAAATAGTGTTTTCTAAATGCCCATTCATCCAGGTAGAGCCAACAACCCCACCTACTTGTCCACCACTTCGACCTTGAACGGTAGAGCCTGTATTATTAAGACTTCCTTTAACAAGGACATTCTTGACTACTGCCTTACCTTGGTTGGATACAACCCGACCAAAGGCGACGCCCGCACGAGTACTTTGCGCGTTTAGATTTACGTTCAGTTTGGCATCCACGTAAGCGTTGGTAACGCTGGATTGTTCGAGCAAACCTACTAAACCGCCCACTTCTTGGGCCTGGTTAGGCTGGCCACTCTGGCTAATCTCACCTTGGAATCGAACATTCTCAAGCCTGCTACCACCTACAACCGTATGAACGATACCTGCTACATTGGTCGTCCCTGACACGCGCCCAGAAACTGCCACATCACTGATTGTCGAATTAGTTGCCCGCTTGGCTAGCGCAGCCATAGAATTACCTGATTCAATGGCTACTTGTTTGAGGTCTAAATGCTTGATGGTCGCTTGGTTTAACTGGTCAAAGAGTGGTGCTACCAAATTATAGATGGCATGTTGCGTGCCGTCTGCAGTCTGGCCGGACAGGGTCCCAGTGAAGGTTCCCACAAAATAGGCGGTCGCGTCGGCTGCTAAGCTGACCTCGGACGCCGATAGGTTGGCACCCAGTATGTAGTCTCCAGCTGGGTTTTGGCGTATAGCCTCAAGCAAGCTCTTAAAGCTATAATACACGTTTCCATCCGCTGGGCGTTCTTGACCAACCAGGAATTGATAGCCTTGGTGATAGTCACTTGAACCACCTTGATTTTGCACTAGCTCAGGCGCCTGGGTCGTCACTTGATAATAAGACTGACCATCGTGACTTACTGTCTCAATAGAAGCAACTGGCAGATAGACATCCTTGAAGCGGTCAGACTGTACTTTGACATAATAATTAGATAAATCAGATGGAATCTGACTCAAACTAGCCACCAACTGATGACTACCATCAGCTTGTCTATGGAAGAGCTGCACACCCTTGATTTGTTTGAGCTCAATCTTCTTCAAATCTAACTCTATTGCTTGGTCCTCTAACTGATCTTTCGACTGAGCACCTTGCTGGTTCTCATAATCCATCACAGTATGGAGACGATAAGGCACATGATAATCCAACCCATCAATGCTTGCGGTCAAACCATGGATTGGGACAGTCTTAACTAGGCGATCCCCCTGGAAGACTTGTACCTTGCCTCCCCGGTAAAGTTGGTTAGGGTCTTCTAACTGATAACGCACGGTGACGCTCCGAGATAAATCAGATACAGGTGCTTCAACGTTAACAGCTGTATATTTAGGTTCTACTTTCTCCAATTGTGCCAATGCTTCTCGAAGGGCTTGGGTCGCTTGATCAACCGCTTCTTGGCTGCTATCGCCATCTTCTAAAACGGCCTGAGCAGCTTTGAGTTGGTCAGCCACTTTCTGGAAGCTAGCTGGCGTATAACGATTGGCGACAACTTCTTGTGCTGCCTCAACCTGTTGGCCAAGTGTCTCTTTATTCGCGCGGTCCATTAAGAGAGCTTGCGCTTGGTCTTTTAGCGCTTGAGCGTCTTTCACAGCCTCGATTGCGGCGGCCACTTCTTCAGGCGTTGCATCCTGATTGGCTATCAAAGCTTGAGCCTTGGCTTTTGCTTGATCAATGGTAGCTTGATGCCCTGCAAGTGCCTGGCTGAAATTATTCACACTGCGCGGTGTTTTACCTGTCGTGTCAACTGGTAGATTCAACTGAGTTAGAGCTCGTTGTAAGTCTGCCTTGTCCACAAGATCCAAAATACCCGCTTCCGCTAATTCTAACTGTTGGAAAGCCTTGTTGACTTTTTCCGTACTTGCCAAAACCGCCTCCGGACTCGCGTTAAGATCTTTTAATAGTTGAGCGGCTTCTTGGCTCAATTGCAAGGCAAGGTCTTTTGCTGCTTGGTAAGTTTGAACGGTCTTTGGTCGTTTCTGATCTGTCACAACTGGTTTTTGAATCGCTTGTTCCAGATTATTTTTGGCTTTCTCTAAGGCGGACTTATCTGCCTGTTGTCGTAGCAAAGCTTTAGCTTGATCCAGTTTAGCCTGCAATTCATTTACTGCTACCAGAGCCCTATCCACTTGGTCCTGCTTAGCCTCTGGATCAGCCAAGATGGCTTGCGCTTGAGCACGCGTAGCTTCCAGACTGTCTCTCAATGAATCTAGCGCTTGCTGGTAATCCGTAATACTTTGCGGCGTCTTCTGGTCTGTATCAACAGGAGCATCTAGTAAAGCCAAAGCTGCTGCTAGCGCCTGTTTATCTGCCTTAGTTTGGAGAGCCTTGATGGCCGCTTCCAATGATTTGGCTTGGTTCACTACTGACCGAGTCATCGCTACTACATCAGCATCTTTTGCTTCAAGATTCTTCACTACTGACTGAGCATTCTGGAGTGTTGCTTGTATTTTGCGAATTTCATCAGCCAAGGCCTGTTGACTACTTGGCGTCTTGTCGCTTAAGTCAAGCGCTTTGGCTGTTTTTACTTGCTCAGCCAAAGCTGCCATAGCAGTTTGCAACGGCGACTTGTCTGCCTGACTTACTAAAACATCAGGCAGATTCTTAGCACGATTAACTAACTCTTGCGCTTCTTGAGCCAAGCTATCAATTGTTGACTGATCTGTAGCTTCAGGTGCAGCCTTTATTTCTTTTACCTTATTAACAAGCGTTGTAAGACGAGATTTCAGTTTAGAGAATTCCTCCTTGAAAGAGGCAATCGAACTAGGGGTCTTTGCTTCCGTGACAGCCACTTCTAGTTCATCCACTTGAGCTTCTGCCAACTCCAAAGTCAAATTTAAGACTCTATACTCAAAAGGCTTCGGAGGATTAGGTGTTGGAGCCGTGTTGGCACTCGGTTCCTCTGCTGGTGGCGTCGGCACCGGTGTCACATTGGTGCTCGGTTCCTCTGCTGGTGGCGTCGGCGCTGGTGTCACATTGGTGCTCGGTTCCTCTGCTGGTGGCGTCGGCGCTGGTGTCACGCTAGTGCTCGGTTCCTCTGCTGGTGGCGTCGGCGCTGGTGTCACGCTGGTGCTTGGTTCCTCTGCTGGTGGCGTCGGCGTTGAAGCCGCGTTACTGGTCGGTTCCCCCGTTGGAGCCATGCTAGTGTTTGGCTTTTCATGTTTGGTCGTTGACACCGGTGTCACGTTGGCGCTCGATTCCTCTGGTTGCAGTGTCGGCGAAACATCGGTACTTGGTTTCTCAAATTGCACTGGAGCCACAGGACTTTCACTACTTACTCGCGTGGATGTTCCACTGGAGGATTCTGAAGAAGCTACTGACTCGAGGTTGCTCGTTGCACTAATTGCACTATTACCAGAAACATTAGGTCCCACTTGCTCTAGCTCACTGGCAGGAAAATACCCTACATAGTCATAACCTTCAATACTTAACTTTGGATTGGGTAATGCTTGCCCTACAGTTGTTTGAAAGCTTTGATTAAACTGTTCTAGTAGACGCGTCTCAACCGCCTGCAAACTTGGGGCCAGCAAAACCTGTCCCGTCATGGTTATAACCATCAGACTAGTCAAAGCCTTCTTCTTATCACGAACTAAGCCAACGGCAAACACAAGCAGCGCCGCACCTGCTGCTAGACCTAATAGGGTTGATGATTCGCCTGTGACTGGCAAATGATTTTTCCCTGTATTTGCCTGATAAACAAAATAGTAGACTTGATCTGCCTCAGCAATTTGGCTAGGGGTTCCTGCTTTAATGGCTTGGCGTTGTTCCAAAGATAATTCTTCAATGGATACATACCGATACTGAGTGGACACTTGTTTGGTTACCTGTTGAGAACTTGTAACTGTCGTGGCAGTCTGTGCCTGAACGACAGGTGCCGCTACCGCTGACACAAAAAAACTTCCTATTACAACGGAAGCAATCCCAACAGAAAATTTCCGGACGGAAAAACGTTGGACTGTATTAAGGCTACTAGAGCTCTTAGATTTCTTCATTGAGCTTTTCCCTTTCTTAGTAAATTATTATTCGCTAGTGTATTTTACCACAAAAAAA
>CAUUNL010000046.1:0-12714 GCA_963546405.1 Abiotrophia defectiva
ATATATTTCAATTTTTATTTAGGAGGTAGAATCATGGTTGGTATTATTATCGCAAGTCATGGTGAGTTTGCTGATGGTATCAAGCAATCCGGTTCAATGATTTTTGGTGAACAAGCCAATGTTGAATCCGTGACCTTTATGCCAAGTGAAGGTCCAGATGATTTGCAGCGTAAATTACGTGAAGCTGTAGACCGTATTGAGAGCGAAGAGATTCTGTTCTTGGTAGACTTATGGGGAGGTAGTCCCTTCAACCAAGCCAATATTCTCTTTGAAGAAGCGCCAGAGACACGTGCCATTGTAGCCGGTCTTAGCTTGCCTATGTTGATTGAATCATATGCAAGTCGCTTCTCTATGGACAAGGCTCACGATATCGCCAAAGCCATTATTCCAACGGCCAAAGACGGTGTCAAAGTTCGCCCTGAAGCCTTACAACCAGAAGAAGCGCCAGCAGTGGCTCAAGCAGCACCGGCTGCGCAACAAGGTGCGATTCCAGAAGGAACAGTCTTAGGCGACGGCAAAATTAAATTTGTCTTGGCTCGTATTGATACACGGCTCTTACATGGCCAAGTTGCAACAGGTTGGACTAAAGCCACTCAACCTAACCGGATTATCGTGGTGTCCGATACTGTAGCCCAAGATGACTTACGTAAGAAGCTGATTGAGCAAGCAGCTCCCCCAGGTGTGCGTGCTCACGTAATACCCCTTGACAAGTTCGTTGCAGTATCTAAAGACCCTCGCTTCGGTGAGACCAAGGCTTTGGTACTCTTCGAAAATCCACAGGATGCGCTCAAGGTCATCAAGGCTGGAGTAGAGATTCCAGAACTCAACGTAGGTTCTATGGCTCACTCTGTCGGTAAGGTATTAGTAACAAATGTCTTGTCTATGGATCAAGGCGATGTGGATACCTTCAAGGAGCTTCGTGATCTTGGCGTTAAGTTCGACGTCCGCAAGGTGCCAAATGACAAGCCAACTGACTTGTTCAAGAGCATCCAAGCTAAGGCCAGTGAAGGCCTCAAAGTCTAATAGGAGGTATCATAATGGAATTTAATATTCTATCAATTCTTGCTGTCATTGTGGTAGCATTTCTAGCAGGGATGGAAGGGATTTTGGACCAGTTCCAATTCCACCAACCAATTATTGCTTGTTCCTTAGTAGGGCTTGCAACGGGTCATCTCAGCGAGTGTATTATTTTAGGTGGGGCCCTGCAATTGATTGCGATGGGCTGGGCTAACATCGGGGCTGCGGTTGCGCCTGACGCGGCTTTAGCTTCTGTTGCTTCTGCTATCATCTACGTTAAATCCAATAACTTTACGCTTGATGGTCGTAACATTGCCATTGCCGCTGCCATTACTCTAGGGACTGTTGGTTTGGCTTTGACCATGGTGGTTCGTACCTTATCGGTGGCCATTGTTCACCGTGCTGACGCTGCCGCTGAAAAGGGCGACTTCCGTGGTGTAGAATTCTGGCATATGGTAGCACTGGCTTGCCAAGGCTTACGTATTGCTATTCCGTCTACTTTCTTGCTCTTCTTGCCAACCGAAACCGTTCAAGGTGCCTTAGCAGCTTTACCTGATTGGTTTACCAAAGGGATGGCCATCGGTGGGGGCTTCGTCGTAGCGGTCGGTTATGCTATGGTTATTAACATGATGGCAACTCCTGAAGTATGGCCATTCTTCTTCCTAGGCTTCGCCCTAGCTCCACTTAACCAATTGACCTTGATTGCAACCGGGATTATCGGGGTAGTCTTGGCCGTTGTTTATATTCGCCTCAGCCAAAACAGGGGTGGTTCTGGTGGTGGTGGGAGCCAAGCTGGTTCCGGCGATCCACTAGGCGACATTCTCAATGACTACTAAGGAGGATAAAACGATGACTGAACAAAAGAAACACTTAACGAAATCCGATCGTTTTAAGGTAATGTTACGTTCTCAACTCCTTCAAGGGTCTTGGAACTATGAACGGATGCAAAACGGTGGTTGGGCTTATTCCTTAATTCCAGCCCTTAAGAAGTTGTATCCACAACGCGAGGATGCTTCTGCAGCCCTCAAACGTCACCTTGAATTCTTCAACACTCACCCATACATTGCCGCTCCAATCTTAGGGGTAACCTTGGCTTTGGAAGAAGAAAGAGCCAATGGCGCATCAATTGACGATGCCGCTATCCAAGGGGTTAAAGTTGGGATGATGGGGCCTTTGGCCGGGATTGGTGACCCAGTCTTCTGGTTCACCGTTCGTCCAATTCTTGGGGCAATTGCTGCCTCTTTGGCAACGGGTGGCTCTATCTTAGCACCGCTTTTCTTCTTCCTAGTATGGAATGCCATTCGTGTAGGCTTCCTCTGGTATACGCAAGAATTTGGTTATGCTAAAGGTTCTGAAATCACTAACGACCTATCTGGTGGTATCTTGCAAACCTTAACCAAGGGGGCATCCATCTTAGGGATGTTCGTTATGGGGATTTTGGTTCCACGCTGGACCTCCATTAACTTTGCGCCAGTCGTTTCGAATGTACCATTAGACGATAAGGCTTATATTCACTTCCCTAAAGGGGCAGTGGATGGCGCCACCTTGCAACAAATTTTGAGTGATATGGGCAATAACTCTTTAACACCAAATAAGGTGACAACTTTACAAGACAACCTTAACATGTTAGTGCCAGGTTTGGCGGCTGTCCTCTTGACCTTCCTCTGCATGTGGTTACTTAAGAAAAAAGTCAACCCAATCCTCATTATCTTCGGTCTCTTTGCTGCCGGGATTATTGGGTATGTGTTAGGCCTCTTCAAACCAGCCTAAGCGCCTAATAGTTAAAAAGCTAGACGGACTTTATCAGTTAAAGCTGATAGAGCCCGTCTCTTTTTGTATATAGCAAAAGATAGTCAGGAAATCAATCTTCCTGACTATCTCATGTTACCTAGCGTTGGCCTGGTGTATTGTTTTGGTTGTTATTCTGGTTATTGTTGTTATTGTTACCACCTGGGTTTTCGTTGCCGTTACCCGGGTTTTCGTTAGCTGCTGAAGAACTTGATGAGCTTGAAGAACTTGACGATTCTTGTTGACGTCGTTGATCTTCTTGGCGTCGTTGTTCTTCTAGTTGCGTACGATAGGTGGCCCAGAAGTTAGCCAACTCTTCATCCGTTGCACCGAATAAGAACTTGTAGTTCAATTCTGGAGCAGGATGGCTGATCTTGAAGAGATCCTTGTAGGTTGGACCAGTGATGGAAATAGTCCCGCCATTATCTAGACGCATGGTCCCTGGCTTAGTACCAGTTTGTTGCAAGACATCCGTTTCTTGGACGCTAGATGGACGGTTGAATTTCCGGTCTACCCCGAAGATATCCGGACGGGCAGCATAGAGTTCATTGACTACATTGGCCCAATAACGTTGGCTCCGTTCACTTTCACGACCGTAGCCGTCGTTGATATTGATGGTATAGTTTTGGAAACGGCTGTCATAGCCAATCCAAGAACCGATAGTGATACTTGGTGTAGAAGCAATGAACCAGACGTCCTTAGAGTTCTCACTAATCCCGGACTTAGCAATCCAGTCACCACCCATAGACATGTAGCCCTTAGCAATCCGACCAGTACCTTCTGTCATGGTATTACGTAGCATATCAATCATGAGGTAGTTGGAATCTTCACTGAAGACTTGGGTAGGGTTGCTTTGGTGTTGGAAGACTACATTACCAGCTGCATCTTCAATCCGGTCGATGAAGTAGCCGTCATGGTAGTTACCATTGTTGGCAAAGGTTGCAAAGGCGCGAGTTTCTTCTAGGACAGTTGGACCACTTGAAACCCCACCAATAGCAAAGGCCAAGTTCTTGACGTCTTCTGGTGTATAGGAGGCAGCAGGGTTAAAGCCCATTTTCTCCAAGTAGCCCATGACATCAACTGAGCGTTTTTGCATTTCTTGGTAGACCCGAACAGCAGGCAGGTTGTCCGATTTATAGAGGGCAACCCGAGCAGATTCAGCGCCACCACTGACTACGTTACCATAGTTAGTAGGGGACCAAGTCGTTCCGTCCTCAAAGGTTTGTGTAAATTCCGTATCTGGAATAACCGTCGATGGATGAATCAAGTTTTCTTGAATAGCAGGACCATAGACGGCTAATGGCTTAATGGTCGAACCAGGGGAACGACGAATACCAAAAGCGTGGTCGATTTGGTTATTCTCAAAATCTGTCCCTGCGATAAAGCCTAAGACTTTACCGGAGTTGTTATCCATGACCACCATCCCATTTTGAACCTTCTCAACATAGGAGGTCTCTTGGCCAGTTTCAGGGTCAGTATAGACGCCTTCATAGGCCATCCCTAGGTCATTAATGTGTTTCTTAGCGGATTCCTGCAAGAGGTCGTAGATTTGTTGGTCAATGGTTGTGTAAACCTTATAACCACCAGTCTTAAGTTGCTCTTCGGCTTCCTTATAGTATTGGTTGTACCAGTTGTCATCTTGATAAACTTGAGCCCAAGTTAGTTTGTCGCGCTCAATATTGAGACGCATGATTTGCTCTATGGCGCCTCGTTCCATTGCTCGGTAGAGGTAGGATTGGCGTGTGACACTTGGGCTACCGGCTGGCAAGAAATCAGCCTTAATATCATAGTTGAGGGCGGCTTGGTAGTCGGCCTCACTAATTTTATGGTTACGGTACATGAAGTAGAGGACGTCCTTCATCCGGCCAATTCCGGCTGATAAGTCGGTCTTAAGCTCCCCGTTTTGTTGGTAAGGGGTGTAATTGTAAGGGTCCTGTGGTAAGCCGACCAAGAAGGCTGCTTGAGCCAGGTTGACTTCACTAGGCTTCTTACCAAAAATCCCTTCTGAAGCTTTCTCAATCCCGGCTACGTTATCCCCGTTATGGTCACGACCAAATGGTGACACGTTGAGATAGGCAGTGAGGATTTCATCTTTGCTGAAGAATTGCTCCAGACGGAGGGCTAAGAGAATTTCATTGGCTTTCCGGAAGAAGGTGACATCGTTAGTTAAGAGACGTTGCTTGACCAATTGCTGGGTCAGAGTAGAACCACCGGTCCCGCTACCTGGTGACAAGACTTCCTGCAGGGTAGCCCGCAGAATTGCCTTAGGCACAACCCCCTTATGTTCATAGAAGGAGGAGTCCTCAGTCGATACCAGACCATTGACGATGTTAGGCGAGATATCAGATAGGCTAGTCACTGACCGAATGACATCGGCTTGGACGTTAGCAATCGGTGTCCCATTCGCATAGTAAATGGTGGATTGCTGTTCTAACTTGTTAATCTTGGCAGCCATTTCTTCACGATTAGGTACCTTGGTGTCAGAGACTAGGTGGGCAAAGTAACCAGCCCCAGCCCCAGCAGCTAAGGAACCTAAGAGGAGGCCAATCAAGACAATATAGAGGGCAATGCGGCGAACTACATTGACTGCCACATTAAGACCTAAGAAAATCTTTTCTCTGGCAGTGTAGTTAGACAGGTCAATGACCTTGGTCTTGGATTTGCCTTTATCTTTTGATTTGCGACGCTTGCGCTCTGAATCTTGGCTAGCACCAAGGCCGGCAGCAGCCAAATCTAGGGCAGCTGGCGCTTGGTCATCAGATTCAGTTTCTGAATCCTGACTTTGAACACCTTCTTCTACATCATGGCTTAGGTCTGACTCAGTCTCGTTGGTATGAGCTTGGTCAAAGTAATCTGGGTCCAAACTAGCTAGCTTGCTAGTCTTAGCCGTCCAAGCAAAGTCTTGGTCGCCTGAACTTGAATCTGAATCAGAGTGGGCTGATTCAGTCTGCTCTGATTGCTCATCAGCTAAGCTTAGTTCTAGATCTGATGGTTCAGATGTTTGAGGAATCAAGTTTTCTTGACTAGCAACGAGTGACGGCGCTTCATGATCTAATTGCTGATCATGAGATTTTTCTTGATGAAGGTTAGCTTCAGCCTCAACTTCCGCTTGGGAACTTGTTGGCTCGATAGATAGGACGTCCACTTCTTGATCCAAGTGATTTGGCTCATCTGAATGGATTAAAGAAACAGGCACTTGTTCAGTTTCTGACTCAATTTCAAGTCTATCCTGAGATACTGCTTCAGGTTCTTGATAACTTGAGCCTCTATCACTTTGTTCTAAGTGCCCAGTTTCGTGGCCCTGGTTTGAATTTTCTGCAGCAGAGGCCTGATTTGGCACCTCAATAGGTGTAATGTCATCGAAAATGGACAAGAGCGAACTGAGTCGGGCACGACCTCGTGATGAAAGGTGAGGGCCTTCTTCTTGGCCTTGAGAGCTTTCCAGTGAATCTGCTGGATGTGAAGTGTTTGACTCCAGTTCCGTGCTGTGGTCATTTGAGCTAGCGACTGGCTCAGTAGAGGCCGGACTTTTAAGTTCAGCCACTTGTTCTTCTTTAGTTAGGTCTCTACTTGGTGTTAACAAGTCAGCATCTAAAGGTCGATAGACTCGGGACTCTTCCTTCTTGTCTGAGCTTGCAACAGGTTCGCTACTTTCCTGGAGCTCATTGCTTGTTTCTTGATCAATGTCAAGACTACGACGTCGTTCGCGTTCCTTTTGGATATCGGCAGGACTTGGCAGGGGCTGACTAGCCGCACTGTCCTGGTCGAGCTCAATGCGAGGTTGGTAAATGCGACTAGCAGGCTTAGAACTAGCAAAAGATTCTGCAGATAAGTCTGGCATGTCAACAGGTCCTGCTAGCCCTAGGTCTGTGCTAGCTTCTTCTTCCGAATTTTGGTCGTGATGATCTCGACTGACCATGCCGGCAAAGAGCCGACGCCGACGAGGGCCTTTGTCAGAAGACTCGGATGAGCTTGAAGTCTCCGGGCGTAACTCACTTTGCTGCACTAGTTCTGGATTAGCCTTAGGCTCTGAAGGTTTAACAACTTTCTTCTTCTTGGCTTTTTCCTTGGCAGGACTAACTTGGTTTGTCTCATTTTCCTCTTGGAAAAGATGAGATTGGAAGTCCTGTTCGGACACTTGGTTAGTCTGCTTATAAGGGTTGGCTTCATCAATACTTGGATTGAAGTTAGAGAAGAAGTCACGGACGCGTTTGACAGAGCGATCGATGAACTCGGAAGATTGAGCCATGACGGTCTTTTCATCCGACTTAGGTTGGTAATGCCAACTATCTTGATCCTGCTGACCTTGACTAGAGGTTGACTCAGTGGTCTGACTAGTCTCGGACTGGCCTTTGTTAGTTGAAGTAGATGCTTGATCATTACTTTCAGCGCTCTCTTGTCGAGCCTGTGCTTGTTTACGGGAATAGTCTTCATAGAAATTATCCCAGCGTGATGGCTTAGAAGTTGCCTCGTTTGAAGGCGGGGTAGAATGACCCCTTGAATCCTCTTTATCAGGCGCGATGTCAAAAGAGACATCATAGTAATGCTGGTCCGATTGTTCGGACACTTTCTTCTTGTCATCGTCTAGTGTCATTCATTCACCTACTTTCCTTATGGGGTATGGCTCTTAAGCCGTTACTTGATCATTTAGGGGTTCGCCTAAGGCATTGAGACGAGCTTCCCATTCTTGATTAGTCAATTTGTTTTCCGCAATGTAGCGGTTACGTGGGTGGCGACGGCATTCTGGGCAGCAACCACGAACGTATTTGTCTTCATTTTCGACGCTAGTCAGAATACGACGGTTACATTCTGGGTTCCCACAGTTAACATAGCGTTCGCATGGAGTGCCATCGAACCAGTCTTTCCCGATTACAACAGGGTCTACGTGGTTAATGTCAACCGCAATCCGTTCGTCAAAGACGTACATCTTACCATCCCACAATTCGCCTTTTACTTCAGGGTCTTTACCATAGGTAGCGATCCCACCGTGGAGTTGGCCGACATCTTTATAACCTTCACGTACCATCCAACCGGAGAATTTCTCACAGCGGACACCACCTGTACAGTAGACAACGACACGCTTGTCCATGAATTTTTCCTTGTTGTCGCGTACCCATTGTGGTAATTCGCGGAAATTACGAATGTCAGGACGGATGGCACCACGGAAGTGACCTAAGTCAAACTCATAGTCGTTACGTGTATCAAGGACAACGGTGTTTTCATCTAACAAGGCTTCCTTGAATTCTTGTGGTGACAAGTAAGCACCAGTAGTTTCTAATGGGTTGATGTCGTTGTCGAAGTCGTTATCTTCTAAGCCTAAGTGGACGATTTCTTTTTTGTGACGAACGAACATCTTCTTGAAGGCTTGTTCTTCTTCTTCGTCAATCTTGAACCAGAGGTCTTCCATACCTGGCAAGGAGTGAACATAGTCCATATATTTTTGAGTAGTTTCGTAGTCACCTGAAACAGTCCCGTTAATCCCTTCGCTCGAAACGAGGATCCGGCCCTTAAGGCCAATAGACTTACAGAAGGCCAAGTGGTCAGCTGTAAACTTATCTGGGTTCTCGATGTTAACGTACTTGTAGTAAAGAAGCACGCGAATTGGTTTGGTCATAATTTACCTCCTTGTAGTTGCAAACTACATAAATTTATGGATAGTATCATTATACGGCAAAAAAGGCTTGAGGACAACTTTTGAGCCGGTTTTTGCGCTATCTGTAAGAAACTTGTAACCTCCCTACACAATCCCCGTCTAAGTGGCTCTAGTATGCCAAAAAAGCTGGCCAGACTAATTCTGGGCCAGCTTTTGGTTGAAGCGTTCTTGCAGATGATTTTTGTGATGATGATAGGCTAGAAAGAGGGGGACACATGCGCCTAGCCAGGCCAGAGGACTGGCAATAGCTGGGCCGACGAAACCTAGATATTGGCTGAGAATCAGGGCAGCACTCATCCGCATGGTCAACTCCATAATACCGGCAATAGTCGGAATTAGGCTGTCACCAAGCCCTTGCAAGGTATAGCGATAGATGAAGAGTAAAGCTAATAACCAGTAAGCAGGCGCCGAGCAGTAGAAGAAGACTTGACCATAGTGGGCCATTTCCAGTCCTTGGCTACCTTCTGCAAAGAGGGTAACAACCTGAGCTCCGGTCAGTGCTAGGATGACGCCAGACACCAGCGCAACGCCTACCGACAAGAAGGTCATTTGGCGGACTCCTTGGCGGATTCGGTCAAATTGGGCGGCACCAAAGTTTTGGCCCACGTAAGTTGCCATGGCAATCCCAAAGGACATGAGCACTAAAATCACAATCTGTTCAATTTTAGAAGCGGCACCATAACTTGCAATAGCTAGAGGACCTAACTGATTGAGGGCCACTGTGACCGAAATGGAGCCAAGGGCAATAATAGAGGATTGGAAGGCCATTGGAAAACCCATATTGAGGTGATAACGGATTTCTTCAGCTACTAACATGGCCTTTTGCCAGGAAACCTGCAGTAGTGGCCAACGTCGATGAATGGCCCAGAGGCAAAGAATAACCGAGACAGCTTGTGACAAGACCGTCGCGAGGCCAGCACCCGCAACCCCCATACCCACGTTCACGATGAAAACATAGTCTAAGAGAATATTGGTTAAGGCCGCGATGATGAGGAAGTAGAGGGGCGTCCGGCTGTCTCCCAAGGCCCGCATCATATTACTTAGTAAATTGTAAAGCATGGTGACAGTACAAGCACTGAAGATAACGATGAGATAATCGTATGTATATTGAATGATTTCAGGTGGCGTCATCATGACTTCTAGAATTTGGCGGAGGAAGAAGGTAGACAGGAAGGTCAAGGCCATGGAAACGCAGAGCGCGATGGTCCAGGCAATGGTGACAGAACGTCTTACCTTATGGAAATCCCTAGCACCAAAGGATTGAGCTAAAGGAATACTTAAACCTGCTGTTAGCCCTTGAGCGAATCCAAGAATCAGAAACATGACGCTAGATGAAGCGGAAATTCCTGCCAGGGCATCGCGTCCCATGGTGCGTCCAACGATAAAGGTGTCGACCATATTGTAGACAAGCTGGAAGATATTGCCAATTAGGAGTGGGATTGAGAAGTTAATAATGCGTTTGAGGGGAGACCCAGTGGTCATATTATGCATAAGTGACTCCTTTATAGTCAGAATGAATACTCTGAGTATAAAGGAGTCACTTGGCAAAATCAAGTAGGTTTAGAGCTCTCTATCCTAGTAAGTTAGTCATCCCACTGGACGGTATAGTAGTCGGCATCTTTGGCTTGAATCAGGGGATAATTGGTCCGGTAAATAGAGCCATCTTGGTCTTGCTCGAGGTACATGACAAAACCATTAGGATAGAGAGACAGAATCTTGGAATAGACATGGTCCTGGTCAATAATGACGGTCTTGATTTCTTGGTCGCTAGCAAACCAGTCCGTCACTAAGTGGAAATAGGAACCGATGGAGACTTTGGTTTCATAAACAAGGGTCGTAATAATGGATTGATTCATGGTTAACGCTCCTTTTTTTATAAGCTATTTCCATTATAACAAGGAAATGGGGGCGGTTTCAAACAAAAATTCGAAACAAACTTACAAATTCTTGTCAGAATGGTAAATTTTTAAGCGATAAGCTATAAAAAGCGCGCCAAACGTGCTATAATAAGAATTAGAAACGGTTTCATTCAGAAAGGGTGGGTCGTATGAGAGTCAAAGTCACTAAGTCAGAGCGTGAGCTCATAGAACGTGAGCTGAGACGGGGGACCACTAAGTCTCGGATAGCCTCCCTCTTGCATGTCAATTTCGAGACGGGTTGCCAAATGATTCAGCGAGTCCGTGAACAGATTCGCCCTGAGATTGGTGACCAAATACGCTTTACCTTCCGGCAGGTCCATATGCGGGGGACTATCCGTAAACTTCTGACCAACAGCGCTGTCGTCGACATCGATTGGCTCCGGTCAGATCCGACAATGAAGGATATTTGTACTAGCCGCACCATCGTCAATTTCAAGGATATTGTCGCCTACATCAACTGTGAGCATCTCATTCAAGATGATGAAGAAGGGGAAGAGCCCCTAAGTCCTGCTGCTCAACAAGGGATTTAAGCTCACAGCATTTAAATAAGAGCCTCCTATCACGTGTTTGCGATAGGAGGCTCTTGGTCTGAAGACTATTGTTCTTGGTAGATTAATTGATAGAGCTCAGCCGCGACAGTTTCATAAGTATGGCGATGCTTGGCATCTGGTACTAGATCGTAGGGAGTCGGTAGGTCATTATCCGTTAAGAAAAGCTGGAACCACTCCTTGGCTGAACCGAAAGCTTCTTCAAAATAGGGGTAAACGGTTAAGGCCTGAAGGACAAACTGCTGGGAAAACTCAATCATGAGATGAGGATTGAATTGTTCGCAGTAGTCCTCAATCACCTGAAGTCCAGCTACATAAGATGTTTGGTGACGGTAATCTTGGAGTTTGGCTACTGTCAATTCATGGACTTGGCCAAACCAGTTATAGGCTACTTTTCCTGGATAGTTTTGGTAGAGTAGGTAATGCAGGACATCACTCTTGATATATTGAGGTAGGTCTGGATGAGTCAGAATGGCCTTAAAGAAAGGCAAGGCCTTGTCTAAAGGCAGGTCGTAAGTATATTTAAGGAAACTGAGTAACTCAAATCCTTGGCCGTCATAGATTTGATTGATAAAAGTCTCAATGCCTTCCTGACCTTGATCCAGGGCTTGCTCCAAACGCCGGGCTAAGCGCTGGGTATGATTGAGTTGATGAATGAATGGTAAGAGGTCTTCACTGTCCCATCCAGCTGCTTGGAAGCGTGCTTGAAGCTGATAGAGCCGCAAGAGGGCAGCGTCTAAGTCGTAAAGGAGGGACAGACTAGCGCCATATAAGAGGAGAACATTCCAATCATTAACGGCTTCTATATCAGGGAAATAAGTTTGCCAACAGTTCAAAAGGTCAGCTTTTTGTCCCCGAGCAATATATAATTTAATCAGTTCCTCGAAGACATGAACCTGAGGATCCGTCTCATAACTCTTGATTAGCAATTCTTGTGCACGGCCAAAGTCATGGACCTTGAGGGCACTGAGTGCTTTGCGATAATATTGGTCCGCATTGGTCGGAAATTCAATTACATCACTCATTTTGCCACCTCTTTCTTGTCAATACTTAAATCCGTGCTATACTAGTTATATTATAGCACAATACATTAATAGTTTGTAGACAAATAACCGATAAGGAGCGAAAAAATGCTGAAGGTTTATACGGATGCTGCCTTTGCCTATAAAAATCAATCGGCCGGCCTAGCCATTCGGATTCTGGCGCCTGATCAACTCTATGAACAAGTTGCTTTCTTCCAAGAGGTGGCCGACAATCACCAAGCAGAATTTTTGGCTATCCTACACGCCCTAGACTGGTTGATAGAGTTGGGGCTGACCCAGGACTTTATTTGGTTACATGCAGATAGTCAAGTGGCTATTCGAGCCATTGAAAAGTCCTATATTAAGGATTCACGTTACGCCCCTATCTTGGATCATATCCTAAATCGACTGGATCACTTTCCAAATCTCTATGTCAAATGGATAGCTGAAAAGGAAAATCAGGCGGCCGACCAGTTAGCAAAATCGAGCCTTAAAAAGGCGGTTAGCTGGAAACGGACATCGCTTCGCTAGCCAAGTTGGCTTTTGCGTGGCATAATAGAGATAGTTAATCAAGGTCTGGATCTCAGATTTATGAGGCTAGATTATGTGACTAAAAGTGCACAATTCACTAGGGTGCGAACGTATATTCGCTAGCATTCTTAGGCATTTCGTGGCATAATAAATTGAATAGACTTCTCTATTTAAGATAGAATCATTAATTCTTCTGAGAAAGAAGCAATCATTGATGGAGGTAGATGAGCGATATG
>CAUUNL010000047.1:0-12711 GCA_963546405.1 Abiotrophia defectiva
ATTAGAATATCATGTATTTTGAATGAATACAAGTATTAAAGTAAGAAAAGGCCAATTTCTTGCTCCAAATGTTCGTAACGCGTAACAAATGGCATAATAAAAAGGCTAGGAAATTCCTCCCTAGCCTTTCTTCCTTATTTAGTACCAAAAATACGGTCACCCGCATCCCCAAGACCTGGCAAGATATAGCCGTGCTCATTGAGGCGTTCATCTAGCGCCGCCATATAGATATCCACATCTGGATGCGCCGCCTGTAAAGCTGCTACCCCTTCTGGTGCAGCAACTAAACAAGAAAAGGTGATATTTTCTGGCTTGACACCATACTTTTTCATCAGAAGGTCTAGCGCAGCAATCGCTGAACCACCTGTCGCTAACATTGGATCCACCACAAAGACGCGACGTTCTTGAATGTCTTGCGGTAACTTAGCAAAGTACTCAATTGGCTCTAGGGTTTCGTGGTCACGATAGAGACCAATATGCCCCACACGTGCAGCAGGCACTAAGTCCAAAATCCCGTCGACCATGCCCAAGCCAGCTCTTAGGATTGGGATAATCGCCATTTTCTTACCAGCAATCCGCTTCTGAGTGGTCTCAACCAATGGCGTCTCGATGACCACATCTTCTACTGGTAAATCCCGTGTAATCTCATAGGCCATCAGCATAGAAATTTCATTGGTGACTTCGCGGAAGGCCTTGGTAGAAGTGTTTTTATCACGAATAATGGTTAGTTTGTGCTGAATTAGCGGGTGATTAATTACGACGCATTTTGCCATCTTAGTCTCTCCTTTTCTGAGTCAATCAAATTAAGCTTGATAAAGTGGTAAGCCAGTAACGAGATCTTTGACTTCTTGGCGGATAGCTGCCAATTGGTCGTCAGAAGCTGTTAAAGTCTTGAGAATCAGACGAGCAACAGTCTGAGCTTGCGCTTCTTTCATGCCACGTGTCGTAATAGCAGATGTCCCAATTCGAATACCACTTGGATCAATGAAGGAACGGCTGTCGTTAGGAATCGAATTCTTGTTAACGGTAATCCCTACTTGATCCAGACGCTCTTGAGCTTCTTTCCCTGTCACGCCTAGTGGTGTCACATCGAGATTGAAGAGGTGGTTATCCGTCCCACCAGACACAACCCGTAGAGGGCTGTCTAAGAAAACCTCTACCATGGCTTGAGCATTCTTAATCACCTGCGCTGCATAAGTCTTGAAACTTGGTTGCAATGCTTCCAAGAGTGCAACAGCCTTAGCTGCTACCACATGCTCCAACGGTCCCCCTTGAATACCTGGGAAGATGGCCATATTGAGTTGTTTAGCATACTGGGCCTTAGCTAAAATCAAGCCACCACGAGGACCTCGCAAAGTTTTATGGGTAGTGGTTGTTACCACATCAGCATAAGGTACTGGGTTAGGATGGAGACCTGCTGCTACTAAACCAGCGATGTGCGCCATATCCACGAAGTAAATAGCGCCTACCTTCTTAGCAATTTGACCAATACGTTCAAAGTCGATAGTCCGAGAATAAGCAGATGCCCCTGCAATAATCATCTTAGGTTTAACAGCTTCAGCTTGGGCTTCCAGTGCCTGATAATCAATCAATTCAGTGACGGGGTCTACCCCATAAGCATGCATTTCATAAGACTGGCCGGAGAAATTGACGGGTGAACCATGCGTTAAGTGACCACCTTGTGATAGGTCCATACCTAAGACACGATCGCCTACATTAAGGAAAGCCCGATAAACAGCAAGGTTGGCAGATGAACCGGAGTGGGGTTGCACGTTGGCGTATTCTGCACCAAAAAGTTCTTTCGCTCGATCAATCGCTGCTTGTTCAATGACATCAATGTATTCACAGCCACCATAATAGCGTCGACCTGGATAACCTTCGGCGTATTTGTTGGTTAAGACACTCCCTTGTGCCTTAAGGACTGCAGGTGATACAAAGTTTTCTGAGGCAATCAATTCAATTCCTTCTAATTGTCGCCGTTCTTCACGTTCAATAGTATCAAAAACCAAGGCATCATGTAATCTCTCAGTCATAGGTAACCTCCTTCTTGGTTGACTCTCGCCAACCTATGTTCTGCTTATTATTATAACATACTTGTGGCTGCTTTGTTCAACCGATTCATATAGGCATGATATTTTTCTGAATCTAAGGTTGCCTGCGCTAAAATCCAATCACAGCCACTCGCTTCTAAGGCCCGTAAACCGGCATATAGTTGACGCGTCGCACTGACCGCATCATGAGGTTGACCTAAGGAATAAGTTGCCACAACTGGACTCTGATGACCCAAGGCCTGAATGATTGACTCATCAGCCAATAGCCCGACTTCCCCACCCTTGGCCACTAGCTTAGCCCGAAGTCTAGCTCTATCTTCAGTGGACTCAAACAAATAAACTTCTTGTTTAGGGCTATAATGGCGATACTTAACGCCTGGTGATTGGAGCTGCGGAGCAGCTAATTGCTCTGCGACTGAGAATTCTTGAACCTTTGGGCACACTTGAGCCAACATGGACTGAGTGATTGCACCTGGGCGGAGAATTACTAATCGGTCAGCCATAGGTCGGACTACAGTCGATTCAACTCCAATTTGGGCTTGATCCGTATCGCCAGCCACTACGCCTGCAATCAGGCCATCAAAGTCTTGCATGACATGATCGACACTTGTAGGGCTAGGTTTACCTGATAAATTGGCACTCGGACCAACTAAAGGCGTCCCTACTAAGTCAATTAGGCGTAAGGCCGACTGTTGATTTGGCATGCGGAAAGCAACCGTTTCTTGGCCATTATTAACGTTTGCCGGAAAAACACCAGGCTTAACAGGCAGAATAATGGTTAAAGGGCCTGGCCAAAAGCGCTCCATTAAATCCTTAGCCAATTTAGGCACCTCTGCCGCATAGTCAAAGACTTGTTGGGCATCCTTGACATGAACAATGAGTGGGTTATCACTAGGACGACCTTTTGCTTGAAAGACCTTAGCAACTGCTTGTTCCTTAGTCGCGATGGCGCCTAAACCATAAACTGTCTCGGTAGGAAAGGCGACTAGCTCACCTCTTCTTAAGAGAGCGGCCGCTTCATCCAATTCTCCCAAACGAAATTTCTTGGTTAACATCTTAGGAGGTCATCTCCTTTCATTCATTAATCTCTACTTGGACATAGCGGTCTTGGCCATTCAAATCCTGATGGCAACTAACCTTAGCTGGTGGGAAGGCTCGACGAAAAATATCTACGACCGCCTGACCTTGTCGGAAACCAATCTCTAGAATCAAGCAAGCCCTTGGCTTGAGATAGGGCCTAATTTGCTTAGCCAGTTGGCGATAGAAAGCCAAGCCCCCTTGCTCAGCAAACAAGGCCATAGACGGCTCATAGCGTTTAACCGACTCATCCATTAAATCTAATTCTGTCTCACTAATATAAGGAGGATTGGATACCACTAAATCGTAGGTTCGATCTTGAGGCAAGCCTTGACAGACATCCGTCACCAACCAATCAACAGTGGCCTGAAGACTTATGCCATTTTCTTTGGCAATAGCTAAGGCTTCAGGCGATAAATCGCCCGCGGTCAATTGAAGTTGTGGATGACGCAAAGCCAAACTAATGGCTAGAATACCAGATCCCGTCCCTAAATCCAGAGCTTGACTAGCATCAGGATGCTTTTCTAACCAAGAGGCTGCTAAATCTAAGATACCTGCCGTATCTTCCCGTGGAATTAAGACGGCTGGTGTCACCTTAAAACGGCGACCATCAAAGTCTTCATAACCCAGAATATACTGCAAGGGCTCATGCGTCACCAGGCGTTCTAAAACCTCTTGAAAAGTCTCATAGTCTTCCTGGTTAGGAACCTGATGAAGCTGTCTGACCAAATCGGCTAAAGTCCAATCAAAGATACGCAACCAATAAGACTGGGACAGACTGCCATCAAACCCTCTTTTTTCCAAAAAAACTGAAGCACTCTTGAGTACTTCAGCCAGGCTTGCATTAGATTTGAGGGCCATTGAGCTCCTCCAATTTTTGGGTTTGGTCAAACAGAACTAACCCGTCGATAATTTCATCTAATTTCCCCGACATAATGGCATCGAGTTGTTGAATAGTTAAGCCAATGCGGTGGTCAGTTACCCGGTTTTGTGGGTAGTTATAGGTCCGAATCCGTTCAGAACGGTCACCTGTACCAACAGCTAATTTACGGTTGGAGTCATATTCTGCTTGAGCTTCTGATTGGAGCATGTCATAGACACGAGCACGCAAGACTTTCATGGCCTTCTCCCGGTTCTTAAGTTGGCTCCGTTCATCTTGCATCGCAACGACGACGCCAGTTGGCAAGTGAGTCAATCGAACAGCAGAAGCAGTCTTGTTGACGTGCTGACCGCCGGCCCCACTGGCATGGTAGATATCTACCCGGATGTCGGCATCCTTAAGGTCTAGGTCGACTTCTTCTGCCTCAGGCATCACAACTACAGTTGCGGTAGAGGTATGCACACGGCCTTGAGATTCCGTCTCGGGTACCCGTTGAACACGGTGAGCCCCGTTTTCGAATTTAAGCTTGCTATAAACCTTATGCCCTGTAATCATGAGGCTGACTTCCTTATAGCCTCCGATACCGGTAATATTAGCATCTAAGACTTCAACCTTCCAACCTTGACTGTCAGCGTATCGCGTATACATATTGAGTAGGTCACCGGCAAAGAGTTGCGCTTCATCCCCACCCGCTGCACCGCGGATTTCCATGATAATATTTTTGCCATCATTTGGATCTTCAGGCAACATCATAACTTTAATTTCTTCTTCTAGACGAGGTTTTTCAGCCTTTAATTCTGCCAATTCCATTTTAGCCAATTCAGCCATATCAGCGTCTAAGCCTTCACCTAGCATATCTTCGGTATCTTTAATTTCTTGTTGGACCTGCTTGTAGCGTTTGATCTTTGCTACCTTAGGGCTCAGGTCCGATTCTTCAATAGTCAGTTCCCGCAAACGTTTGGAGTCCGAGATGACTTCTGGGTCACTGAGTAATTCGTGTAATTCCTCAAAACGAAAAATGAGGGCATCCAATTGTTCAAACATAGTGGTCTCCTTTACTTAATTAATCCGGGATTCTTGTAACAGCGACGGCAAACCGGGTAGTAAGACTCGTTGCCCCCGATTTGAATTTGTTCACCTTCATAAACAGGCTTGCCATCTGAAATCCGCAAATTCATTATGGCCTTGCGGTGGCAGAACCAACAGATGGTTTTAATTTCTTCAATCTTATCAGCGTAGAGCAAGAGATATTTTGACCCTTCAAAAAGTTCATTGGTAAAGTCATTTTTAAGGCCAAAGCACATGACTGGAATATCAAGTTCATCCACTACTCGTGCTAGCTGCAAAATGTGTTCTTTGCTGAGAAATTGCGATTCGTCAATTAAGATGCAGTAACGCTTAGGCGTCAAATCCTTAATGGTCTCAAATAGGTCCATGTCCTCTGTAATAGGCGTGGCCTGGCGTTGAAAACCTGCCCGACTATTGACAATTCCTACATCAACGCGCGTATCAATGGCACTGGTAAAAAGTTCAACCGGTTTATTTTGTTCTTCGTAGTTATGGGCCACCTTAATAATCTCAATCGATTTCCCACTATTCATGGCGCCATACTTAAAATAAAACTGTGCCACGCTAAGCATCCTTTCTTGGGTATTTTTAAGCGCAAATTTCACTGTCCCAACTAGTAATAATAAGGGAAAAGAGCTCAATAGTCAATCAAAGAATCAGCAAAGCTAGCTAGCTCAACCCATCTGAAATTCTATCCTTCTGAACCTATAATTTTTCCATTACAAAAAGGCAGGAACTTGAGTTCCTGCCCCTTAATCCTGATTATTTAACTGGTACTTTTTGAATCCAGCCTTCTGGAGCTTCAACATCTCCGTATTGGATGCCCACTAATTCATCATAAAGACGTTTAGTGATTGGCCCCACTTCTGTTTCAGAATGGAAGACATACTTCTTATCACCAACTGTGATTGAGCCAACTGGGCTGATAACGGCAGCCGTCCCACAAGCGCCCGCTTCTACGTATTGATCTAATTGATCAACATACACATCGCCTTCTTCAACTTCCAAGCCCAAGCGTTCTTTGGCTAAATATAAGAGTGAATACTTGGTAATAGATGGCAAGATAGAAGGAGATAATGGCGTAACGAATTTGTTATCCTTAGTAATCCCGAAGAAGTTAGCTGCCCCGACTTCCTCAATCTTAGTCTTGGTTGCTGGGTCTAAATAAATAGCATCAGCATAACCTTCTAATTTTGCCTTTTTGCCAGGATAAAGACTAGCCGCGTAGTTACCTGCCACCTTAGCAGCACCAGTCCCTTGAGGTGCTGCCCGGTCATAATCCGATACAACAAAGTTACTTGGCGTTAATCCACCCTTGAAGTAGGCACCTACAGGAGATACATAAATTCCGAAGAGGTACTCATCTGCAGGTGAAACCCCAATTGATGCACCTAAGCCGATGAGGAAAGGACGGATATAAAGTGTCGCGCCTGATTCATAAGGTGGCACCCAATCCGCATTTGCCGCTACCACTTCTTTTACTGCTTCAACAAACCAATCCTCTGGGTAGGCTGGCATCAAGAGACGCTCAGCAGAACGGCGCATACGCGCCGCATTTTGATCAACGCGGAAAAGGTTAATCTCACCAGATTTAGTGCGGTAAGCCTTCAAACCTTCAAAACATGTTTGACCATAGTGTAAAACGTTAGCCGCTTCACTCATGGTAATGGTGGCATCTTCTGTAATGCCGCCCTTTTCCCAAGCACCATTACGGTAGTATGCACGGTAACGTTTGCCCGTATCAGTATAGCCAAAACCTAAGTTATTCCAATCCATTTGTTCTGGTGTTGTCATTGTCTATTCCTCCAATATAATAATGAGATTAGTTAGAACCTTTGAATACGAAAATTTCTTCATCATAGAGTTTCAAGACTTTGGTGAAGAGGAAGTGAACTAGGAAAGTCACCACTGCTGGCACAGCCACCCAGATTAGGAGCATGAGCAAGAAGTTATTTCCTAAACTTGGTAAGGAAGCGATTGGACCAACTAAACCAACTAAACCAAAACCAGAGGTTTGTGGCGTCCCTGTCAAGTTAAAGACTGGAACCAAAACAGCTGTAATAGCTGAAGATAAGAGAAGCCCGGCTGACATAATAGGGTGAGTCAGATAGTTAGGCATCATCATTTTCATAGCACCTAAAGCAATTGCTGTTGGAACACCTGGCTTATTCTTCTTATGAGTTGCCCAGACTAAGTATAGAGCCGTAGTCCCGACCCCCATGGAAGCTGCCCCAGCTGATAGGCCAGTCAAGGAAATAGCTAAGCCGATTGCGACGGTTGAAATTGGGGTTAAGATTAAGATAGCAAAAGACATACAAATTAAGATACTCATTACGAATGGTTGATATTGTACGAAGGTTTCAATTACGTGACCAATCGTATCTGTCACTTGTTTAACATATGGAAGGAGCTTGTAACCAAGTAAACCGACTCCGGAACCTACCACAATTGGTAAGAGGATAATTTCTAAGGCACCAAAATGGTGGCCCACTAACTGGATGACAGCTACCGCAAGAGCTGCCGTTACCATAGCATTAATCAAATCTCCTGTCCCGGCAAGTTGGAAGATTTGGCCTGTCTTGTCACCGATGGTTGCTTCAACCGCTTTCCAAGCGCCAGACCCGATAAAGGTAGCCCCACCGACCGCAATCATCTGCATTGGCTTCATATTGAATTGATGTGCAATCAAGAACCCGGCCATAACAGGAATGAAGAACTGGAAGATGGTAATAATATTTAAGTAGTCCACTAAATATGGCTTAATAGCAGGGTAATTGCTCTGAAGGGCTGTGAGCGCCGCCTTCAAGACTGCATTAGGAATCAAAGCTACTACGATAGCAATGGCAGTCCCATTCAATACATTGTTTATAAAATTATAGGCAGACGATTTGGTCTTTTCATTCGTCATAGAGATACCTCGTTTCTTTTTAGGATGCCATAATTTTAACGTATTTCTAATCTTATTGCAAGGTAGTTTTTCATTTTTCTGAAAATAATCCTTAGATGGACAAACACAGAAGTCAAAGCTAGTAAATAGTTATCACGAACTTCTCATTTAAGCACCTACATCCTGATACTGTGTTTGTGAAATTCCCTCAGAAATTAGCCGTCACCTCTTACTTAAGATACAAGAAAAGAGACTAGGGCAACTAGTCTCTCTTTAATCCTATATAGCTGGCTTAGACTTTAGTAGCCTTCTTAGCTTCATGATTGGCAATAGCCAATGCCACCAAATGTTTTGCTAAACCTTCGTTCCGTACTAGAAGTGGGCCGTGGAAATAGCTACCATAAGTATTGCGATAGTGCATACCTTCGGTTTTGTCTTGTCCATTGTTCCCATGACCGGTCACTACGCGACCAAGCGGTGCTTGATTGGGACCTAGCGTGGTCACCCCATTATGATTTTCAAAGCCATAATAAGTCACTTGATTGACTTCATCATAGATTTCAATATCCCCGATGAAGCGAGTGCCTTCTTGGCGTTCTGTCTTATGTGGAAAAATACCTAGGCATTCAATTTTCTGCCCTTCTGCTGTCATATAGTATTGACCCAAAAATTGGAAGCCACCACAAATGGCAAGCAAGACGCCATCTGATTCAATATAACGCTCTAATTCATCATTTAGACGGCCAATATCGCGCGCAATAATCCCCTGCTCGTAATCCTGCCCACCGCCAATAAAGACAATATCATAGTCATCCGCCTTAAAGTCATCACCTAAACTAACCAAATCGGTTTCTACTTGGTAGCCGGCTTGTTTGGCATGGTATTGCAGCATGAGGAGATTACCGTTATCTCCATAGGTATTCAAGAGATTGCCATAGAGATGGCAGATTCGTAAAGTTTTCATTCAATCTAGCCCTCCCGTTTTATTGTTTCAGGTAGCCCTTGGCTACTAGTAATTTACGTAAATCTAACATGGCGGTATAGGTAGCCAAGATATGAATATGTGGTGTCGTGCTCGCTTCAATAGCCGCAACAACCGCCTCAAGACTATCTAACTCATGGATGCGTTCTGAATCAAGTCCTGCTACTTCAAGACGCATGGTCATATCCTTAACCCGCATCCCTGCTGTATAAACTTCTTGAATTGGGAAATCAACCATCTGTTCATAATGACCATCCCAAATCCAGCTGACATCTGTTCCATCTGCATAGCGGTTATTGAGAATGGCCACTAAGTTATAAGGCTCTGGATCCAATTTAATAAGTGCTAAAACTTGATCCAATCCGACTGGATTCTTAACCAAGTTAAGAAGGACTTTCTTATCCCCTACTTGAAAGAACTCTTGACGGCCGAACACCCGCTCTGCTTGCTTAAAACCAGCTTCAATGGCCTCAGGAGACACGCCAAATTCACGAGCCACACTATAGGCTGCTAAGGCATTATAGATATTATAGAGCCCTGCTACTGGAATAGCATACTCATGCCCTTCAATGGCAAAACGAGAATGCGTCAGCGCTAGTTCTTCCAGAGCTGTCACACGATAGCTTAAATCTGGACGTTTGAAACCACAATGTGGGCAATAGTACTTACCTAAGTTAGCATAAGTATTGCTGTGATAACGAAGGATATGCTGGCATTCTGGGCAGAGAATACCATCCGTATTATAGTGGGGCGTTACCTCACGGTCCTCTTCATGATCAAAACCAAAGTATACTCGACGATTAGGCAAAGCCACTGAATTGAAGAGTGGTGAATCCCCATTGGCAATCACAGTTGCTTCTGGCACTTGCTTAGCAGCGTCCGCCATAAGTTTATAGATAGTATAGATTTCACCATAACGGTCCATTTGATCTCGAAAGACGTTGGTGTGGACAAAAGCCTTAGGAGCTAGTGCCTTAACCACGTGTTTAAGGGAGCCCTCATCGACTTCCAGAACAGCTACACCTCGTTGCCCTTTAGGTAGGGCTGGTGCAGATAAAAAGGTGGATACAATCCCTTGCTTCATATTAGAACCTGTTGGATTAGTCAGGATGTGCTCGTAAGACTGGGCCAAGGCATGGACTGTCAAGGCTGTGGTCAAGGTTTTACCATTTGTACCCGTAATAATCACCACATCATAGTTCTTAGCCAACTCGGCCAGAAGATTCGGATCAAGAGCTAGGGCCAGTTTACCTGGCAGGCTAGAACCACCACTGGTAAAGGTCGTTAAGGCCCAGCGGGTTAAGCGACCTACTCCGGTCGCTAATTTACTTCGTAAGGTCATAAAGAGACTCCTTCAACTTCAAAATTTTGGATTCATTAAGCTAATAAATAGGCCTGCAGAGGGACCTAATAAGACAAGCGCATCATAGAATTTGAGACGCAAAACTCATCTTCTATTTTATCCCCCTAGCCAGCAAAAAGCAAGAACCGAGGTCCCTGCTTCCTTTGACTCTTTCTCTTAAAATGGCCAGTCAATCGAGCGCCACCAATCACCCACACCACGAACAGCTTCCTTGGTGGTGAAGACAATGTCGTCCCATAGGTTACCCGCATTTTGGTTAACCCATTTGGCTCCCTGATCAATGGTTTCTCCAACATTATAGTGCTGAACTGCATCAGCAATTGGGTTGGTATCAGTTGTCATCTGCGAAGCCATTTCTAGACCAAAAGAGGTCTGTGGCGATGCCGACATGAGATTAGTAGTCTGAATTGAAAAGAGCTGGCGCATACCGCTAGGCATTAAATCATCCAATGATTGCTCCCCAGACTTATCTAAGCCTACCCAAGAAGCAATAACAAAATCTGGTGTATAGCCAATCATCCATTTATCACGAGTTGCCATGTTGCCGTCCGATACTTCCGTTGACCCTGTTTTACCCGCGATTTGACCAAAACTAGGTCCGGCACCATAACCGGTCCCATTACCACCATAAGTTTCCAACATCATGCTGGTCATGTCGGCGGCTACTCGTGGTGTCATTACCATATACTTAGTTGGGCGAGTATTCTGATAGATAATATGGCCACTGGCGTCTTTAATTTGACGAATTAAGTAGCTATCATTACGAATCCCTTTGTTGGCAAAGGCTGCATAGGCACTGGCCATTTGCAAAGGCGATACCCCTTGGCTGAGGGCGCCCAAGGCCAAGGTGAGTTGCTGGTCTTGAGCTTGAATCTTGAGACCAAATTGATCTAACTTTTGCACTGACTTACCAATCCCCAGTTGGTCCATTAAATAGACGGCCGAAGTGTTCTTACTTTGGGCTAAGGCATAATAAAGTGGGACTTGACCAGATGGATCCGTCTGACGATCATAGTTCTCGGGTGCATAATGATTGTTACCATAGGCTCTTACCTGGTCAGGTACCTGGCTATTAATTTTATAACCCGCTTCAAGCGCTGGCTCATAGACCGCCAGTGGCTTGATCGTAGAACCCGGCGAGCGTCTCATGTCAGTTGCCCGGTTAAAACCACGGTGAACGTAGTCACCTCGCCCACCGTAGATGGCCATCACACCACCTGTGGAAGGCTCTACCACAACTGAGGCACTCTGTACTAATGGAGTTCCCGTATTATCATCTGGGAAAATCCCCTGCACTTGATAGGCTGAATCCAACGCATTTTGATATTCAGGATTCAGGTAGGTATAAATCTTATAGCCCTTAGCCAGCAAGTCCGCTTCAGGAATCCCTGTTTCAGCTACCGCCTCATCTAACACCGCATCGAAATAGGCCGGATATTGGTCCTGCTCCTTAGCCACATAGGCATCATGAAGTTCAATACCCGAAGATTTAATTGACTGCGCCGTTTGACTATCAATCACTGACTCCTGTTCCAAGAGACCAACTACTACGTTACGACGTTCAATGGCTGCCTCATAGTCATCGATAGGGTTAAAGAGTGAAGGCCCTTTGAGAATACCTGTTAAAACCGCTGCCTCATTCCAAGACAGGCTAGCTGCCGAGTGACCAAAATAACGTTGCGAGGCATCTTCGACACCCCAGACCCCATTGCCAAAGTAGGCATGGTTGAGGTACATCTCTAGAATCTGGTCTTTACTGAATTGCTTTTCGACCTCCAAGGCTAGGAAAAATTCCTTAAGCTTACGTTGTAGCGTCTGGTCTAAGGTCAAGAAGGCATTCTTAACCAGTTGCTGGGTCAAGGTCGAGCCGCCCCCGCCAGAAGTATTGCGATTGATAACAAATCGTACTAGGGCACGCCCTATCCCTTGGGCATCAAATCCGTTATGCTGATAAAATCGCTTGTCTTCCGTTGCCACCACCGCTTCACGTATAGTAGTAGACATCTGGTCTAAATTTATATAAGTTCCCTTCTGGGCACTCAGTGTCCCAGCTTCTTGGTCATTCTTATCATAGATGGTCGTCACCGTCTTGAGAGCATCTTGCAGCATGGCAACATTGGTCGTCTTAGCGATAAAAACCAAGTAGGTCGACATGACTAGCATGACTGACATACCGATAAGGATTAACCATTTCCAGCCACGGTAATACCGCCATATGCCTTTGAAGCCTTGCCAAAGACGACTTCTAAAACTTGCTTGACTGGCCATTATGATCACCTCATTACTTCATTCATGCCCCTTATTATACTGGAAAATTACGAATTTCTTATGAATTTTGACTGCTAGACGTGAAAATTTAAGTATTTCTTAGAAAACGGCTAATAAGAAAACTTCCCATTATAT
>CAUUNL010000048.1:0-12676 GCA_963546405.1 Abiotrophia defectiva
TCATATATGATATAATGGAAAGTTTATTTTTACCTCAAGACCTAAAAAAACAGCACCTGAAGCCAGGTGCTGAATGTCTAATTCTTAATCTGCTAATGCCTTGACGTGGTAGAGTCGGCTTGCATAGTCACCCTCTAATTGTGGAAAAACATAGAAACCTACTTGCATCAGTTCTGCCCCAGTCGCGACAAATTCCTGCTCCTCTGACTTCACTTGATAGCGCCTTTCTGGGCGCAAGTCCTGTAACTTAAGCACCTGCAATGGCATGGAAGCTTGAGTTAGAGTCTGAGCCAACAAGACCATTGCCTGATCTTGCTCTGGGCTAACCACCATCCAGGCTGTCAGCTTATCCTGAAAAGGACTTAGCAGGCGACTAAAGCGACCAAACTGGAAGAGAGCACGATGTCGCTTGTAGAAGTTCACTTGTTGTCGAATGCTTTCAAGTTCTTCTTTTGGTAGTTTGGTTAAATCGAGCTCATAGCCAAAGTCACCAAAGTAGGCGACCTGAGCCCGAGTCGCGAGAGGTGTCATACGCTGAGTTTGATGGTTAGGTACTGCGGACACATGGGCTCCCATGGTATGTTGCGGCACCATCATAGAGGTCCCGTACTGAATCTTCAGGCGCTCTACAGCATCCGTGTTATCCGACGTCCAGGTTTGTGGCATATAGGCGAGAATGCCTAAGTCAAAACGACCTCCCCCACCTGAACAACTTTCGAATAGAATGTGAGGATAGGTCTTAGTCAACCGTTCCATGAGATCATAGACCCCCAAAGTATAACGATGAGCTACCTGTCCCTGAGCTTGGCCCGGTAAATGTAGAGCATAGACTTCAGTAAGATGACGGTTCATATCCCACTTGATATAGTCAATCGGTACTTGATTCAGGATTTTGCTAATCTGTTGGAATAGGTTATCTCGGACATCTGGATTGGCCATATTCAAGACTAACTGCTGACGACCAGGTGTCAAACTTCGACCGGGTGTCTGGATGGCCCACTCAGGGTGCTCTCGAAAGAGATTACTATTTTCTGAAATCATCTCAGGTTCAAACCAGAGTCCAAACTTCATCCCTTTTCCATGGACATAATCCGATAAACCTACCAAGCCCTGTGGCAATTTACTTTCCTGTTCAAACCAATCGCCAAGCGAACTATTATCATGGTTGCGTTGCCCAAACCAACCATCATCTAGGACGAAGAGCTCTACTCCGAGGTCAGCTGCTTGGTCAATCAAGGCATGCAATCTAGGTTGATCAAAGTCAAAATAGGTTGCTTCCCAGTTATTTATGAGAATCGGCCTTTCCACACCACGGAAGCGGCTCGGAATCAAATGCTGACTGACAAAATCATGATACGCTTGGGATAAGCCATTCAAACCACGATTACTATAAGCCAAGACAACCTGTGGGGTTTGGAAGCTTTCCCCAGGAGTCAACTCCCAATCCAATCCTAGCGATTGTATGCCTGCCTGAAGCCGAATTTGATTATAGGAGTCCATCTGAACAGACATCTCAAAGCTGCCACTGTAAATGAGTTGGGCACCCAAAGCCTGACCTAAATGTTCAGTCGTCTCAGGCGCTACTATGGCCATATAAGGACTCTGGTGGTGGCTGCTCGTTCCTCGTTTACTATCTAGAACTTTGATGCCGTGATGGATCGATTCACGCTCCACGAATCGCTCCCGAGCCCAGGTACCGTTTAAGTGGATAAGTTCTGCTTGCCGTGGCGACAAATCCAATTGAAAACTGGAAATTTTCTCAATCCGACTTGTCTCACTCCCCTTATTGTGAAGAGCAACTGATCTCACCACTACTGCTTGGTCCTCAAAAATCGTATAGGATAGGACGAGTTCTAGCGATTTAAGTGCATCTTTAAGATAGAGTTTGAGGGTGACGGCCTCTTGACCTCCATCTACTTTCGCATGAGGGAGACCTTCCAAGGTTGGACTGCCCGCCACAATTTCATGACGGTCATACCGAAAATCACTGACCGTGGAGCCATCAGCATGACGTAAGACTAGGGCCGGGTGCCGGAAATCCCCACGATTATATTGACTATATTCATAAAGCAAATTCCCAACCGAGAAATCACGTACATCTGCTCCAAACTCGACCGACTCCACTTCAAAATCACGATGAATCCGTGGATAAGCCGCTATGCCACTGTAATGTTCCAAGCGCTGGCCAAAATAGAGATGGGTAACATAACCAAAACGCTCCAACTGAATCACATATGACAGCTTCTGATTGCGTAAGTGGAAGACCTGTTGACTACTATCGAAAATAACTTCCATTGTTTATGTGCTCCTTTCAAAAAATGAGTTTCTAGGGTTGCCTAATCCAAGAATAATTGATAAGTAAGTCCTTGTCATAATGAACTTTGTTTAAGCTAACTATAACATGTCATTCCAAGCCATCGAATAGTTAAATGTCACTTCCTTTATTCGTTTTTAAGTTATAAGATGATTTTCAGATATATAATAGCGCTTTAGCGAATATAAAGTTTGACTAATCATTAAAGCGTTTACTATAATTGAGAAAAGGAGGATTCCTATGAGCCAAGCAGAATTCTATGTCTTCCACAACAAAACGTCTATTGAACTTTACCCTATTCAATTTGGTCGCGAAGCTTGCGCCCCCTTGCATCGCATGGGGCCTACTCAAACCCATAACTATCTCTTCCATTACATTCTATCTGGCCAAGGGCGCTTTTCACTGGTAGGCCAGAAGGCACAAACGCTCTCTGCGGGGCAGGGTTTCTTGATGACTCCTGACTGCATTTGTGCGTATGAAGCGGATGAATCCGACCCTTGGACCTATTGTTGGATTGAGTTTAATGGTCTAAAAGCTAAGCACTTCTTACAGGAAGCGGGCTTTAATACTTCTAATTATCTCTTTAAACCTAAGCAACAGACTGTACAAGATAACATCATGGCACCCCTCATGCAACTGATTAATAACCCTAAACAACATGAGTCTTTCTTAATTGGCCAACTTTACCTAGTCATGGATGCACTGATTCGTTACTCTAATCATACGCAATTGCTACCTCAGAATGATGTTCACAACTTTTATATTCGCGAGGCCATTCGTTTTATTCAAGATCATTTTGCCGAGTCTATCTCGATTGATGATATCGCACAACATTGCAACCTGAATCGCAATTACTTTAGCAAGTTATTCAAACAGGAAATGGGCTTAACTCCTTCTCAATTTATTCTTAACTACCGCATGAATATTGCCTGCCAACTTCTAACTAATCGTCAATTATCAATCCAATCTATTGCCCAACAAGTCGGTTATGCTAATCAATTTAACTTTTCTGCCGCCTTTAAACGCGTCAAAAGTTTGGCCCCCTACGATTGGCGAAAACTCTATGCCTAAAGAAAAAGCCCGGTTTCCCGGGCTTTTGTTTTACTTATATTTTTCTTCAAGCTGGGCCATCCACCAACCCATCCCTGTCCCCAAAAGTAGAGTAAGAAAGCA
This sequence comes from Abiotrophia defectiva, assembly GCA_963546405.1. GTDB lineage: Bacteria > Bacillota > Bacilli > Lactobacillales > Aerococcaceae > Abiotrophia > Abiotrophia defectiva_A. The sequence goes on from CAUUNL010000048.1 coordinate 3,488, forward strand.
GAGCAGGTATTGGAGTAAACCAAAGCCAATGTACTCTCTTGGAATAATCTCAATCGTTGAAGCTAGGACAATCCCAAAAATAAAATGGAAGAAGACACTATAGTGACTACGGAAAATACGCTCAATCAGCTTAGAAAGCAAGATAATGGTCGCCAAGCCACCCAAAGCAATCGGAATCAGAACGCCTAAGTCTAGTTGCTTAAATCCTGTCGCCATTTTCTCATAGAGTCCCATATAAAGGATAAAGTTAGATGGGCTAAGTCCAGGTACTAAGATCCCTAAAGCAATCAGAGCCCCGGAGATAAACCAAGAAATGAAGTTAGCCTCGACTTGGCCATTAAAGAGATGGCTACCAAACTGTAACAGCACAATCCCAAAGATAAAGGAGCCAGCTAAGACCCATAAGTCCTTGTGGCTGCGCCCTTCTTTACCAGCTTCCCGCCAAAGAGCAGGCGCGGATCCTAGGATACAGCCGACAAAGAACCAAGAAACGATGGTAGCATAGTTAGCTAATAGGTAGCTGACCCCAAAGGAAAAGAGGACAATACCGAAAAGCGCCCCCAGTCCTACCGGAATAAAATAGAGGATATTTTCTTTGAAGTTCTTGGTTAGGTTGGCCAAGAAACCAATAATGCGTTCATAAATCCCAAAAATAGCAGCTAAGGCCCCGCCACTAACCCCTGGCACAATAAAGCCAGAGCCAATCAGTATCCCTACCAAAAAGCGATAGAGAAAAGGTTGTTGTTTTTCTTCTTGATGTTCCACCAAATGGAAACCCTCCTTATACAATCTATCATTCCAGGCCTGGGCCTGAAACCCCTGTTCTCTAGTCTAGCGTGAATTGTCTCAGAATGCAAGGCTGGGGCTAAGTTTAGCGGATTTTTTCTTAAGGCTAGAAATGACTTCTTAACACTTATAAACAAAAATAGGTAGCCATAAGGCTACCTATTTCTTATTTTTTCAAGATATCCGTCAACTCAATCTGACGTTGACAATGAGCCAAACTTTCCCCTGTGACAATGACTTGTCCTTCTAAATCCAGAGGATTACGTCCCATTGGATTAAAGAGAGCGAAACCCCAGTCAGTCCGTAACATGTATTGGGTCATGACCTGCTCAGCATTTAAGGCTTCTAGAGGTAAGGCGATGGCCGCATCAGCCAAAGGTACTAGACTAGGCAGAGGTAATCCGACTACTGAGCGCACCATGGCTTCATAACAGGACAAGGACATGGCACCTAGAGTAAACATGGCTGCGTCCTTAGCGCCTATCTCTACACTATTAATATAGACCACGCCAGCAGAAGTCACCAGAAAATCAATGGTCATACAGCCCACTAAGGCTAAAGTCTCGACTAAATAGCGCCCCAAGCGGCGAATTTCTCGCTCAACTTCTTCATGGAGTTTGACTGGGTAGCGGACCTGAGTGCCGCTCACCGAACTAGATTGAACTTGTTCGAATGGCGGATAGACTAGGAGTTCGCCGCGCTCGTTCCGAACCACCGACAAGGAGACTACTTTTTCGCTAGGAATCCAAGCCTCAAGCACACAGGTTCCCAAGGCAATTTTGTCTTGAGCAGCTTCATAGTCAGCCTCACTATAAAGAATGAGATGGCTGGTCACAGCTTCAATGTGCCGTTGGGTATATTTGAGATAGCAAGGGAAGCCGATAAACTCCACTGCTTCCTTGACATCTTCTAGCGAAGTCACCATAGCAAAGGGCGCTACCAAGCAACGTTTCTCATCTAGATAGGCCTTTTCAATCAGACGGTCTGTGGCAATAGCCCGCAAGTCTTCCGATAGCGTAACATCTGTAATATCCGCTAAGACCTTGAAAGCCAAGTTAGACAAGAGTCCCGGCTCTACAATTACGGTATCAATACGCCCAGCGAAAAATCTCAAGGTTGCTTCATCATATGCTTCGGCCACTGTCTGCCAAGTTGCAAATTGCCGCACTAAATTATCTGGATTTAGAACTAGGCTCGCTACACGGTAGCCTAATTTCCCTGCCGCTTGAGCCAGAAGGGCAGCATGAATGCTAGAACCAATTATCCCTACTGTTTCACCTGGATAGTGTTTTTCTGGCACAGTGCCACCTCCTTTATCTCATTCACACCTTACTAGTTTACCATACTTTATTACTGAAACCTACACAATTTTAAAATTATTGATCATATTGAGTTAGTTGCCATTCTTCAATCATTGCAATTAATTTATCAGCATAATCTGGGTCTGTCGCGTAACCTGACGACTGCAAACCGCGGGCCTGGGATTGATAGTCCTTGGCCTCTAAGACTGCCTGGTACTGCTTAGAGTTCCAAGAAGTGCCATAGAAAATTAGTTCAGCATGCTTAACCAAGGAGTCCTCCCAAGATTTATAAACTTTGAAACGATCCACGATGGTTACCCACTCATTATTGACATACTCCTTAGTCTCTAAATCCACGCCATTAGGATCATCTGCTGCGGCTTTGACGCCAAAGAGATTGTAGTAATTAGCCGCTAACTGGCTCTGGCCGAAATCTGACTCAACCATGGCTTGGGCCAAGGAAACGCTAGCCAAAACTCCATACTCTTTCTGTAAACGTTGAGCCGTAGGAACTAACTTTTGAACAAACGATTCACGGCTAACATGTTGAATCTGAGTATTGTTGTCAGGTTGACCGCTTCGATCTTGGATAACTTGATAGGTCAAGAACAATACCAGCATGAGTCCAATCCCCATAACGGTTCCCTTGCCTAATTTTTGATAGAGAGCTAAGCGGAATTTGCGCCAACGAGTCTTTATTTTTTTCCAGCTCCACTTGCTACTCTTCTTTTTCTTTTTAGCATAGTAGCTCTTACCTCTTTTAGTCATGGGTCACCTCCTTGGGATTTGATTTACTTAATCGTTGCTAGAGCTGTCCGTTCAATTGGTTATCAAACCATTCCAAGAGTTTAATCTCATCGCCCTCAATTTGCTGACGAATAATGCCTGGTAACCGTAATTCTAAGACATCACTATAGCCCCAGATATGATAATCAGCAATTACTTGTAAAATCATCATGTTGGATTTGCGATTTGAGCTTTCCTCATTAGGTTCGCTGTGGTGCCACTCCATACGGGCCATCCCTTGATGAATCCAACGGCGGGCTATCTGATACTTGAGATACTGGTATTCTTTGACTGGATTGGCCATGACATCACTCAGACGTTCAGCATTACGAACCACCTTTTGAACTAGCATCCATTCATAATCTGTAAAAAGGGTCGACAGAATTTTAACATTCTCATATTTCAGGCCCTGTTCTCCCTTCTTGAAGCGATCCCAGCTCTGTGCGCTAATACCCAGTTTATCTGTATAAAAAGCCTTTTCGGTTACATATTTTTCTTTGACTGCATTAAGTACAATACTGATAAGAGCTTGATTCATACTTATCACCTCATTCAATAGATTACTTGTTCTTTTATTATACACCTTTTAGGTGAACTATCAAATGGTTTGTCCCTAAGTTCTTTTTTTGGTACACTTAAGCCTAAGAAAGTCTGACAAAGGAAGATACCCTATATGAAACTTAATCTCGACCTCAAATCCTTTAAAGTGGGCATGCGGACCTTCAAGACTACTATTGCGGTTGGTTTGACTATCACTCTTTTCGAAATTTTGAATCGTCAACCTGCCGTTTTGGCGGCTATTGCAGCAGTTTTCACCTTGAGGACCGAACATGAAACCTCTGTTAAATTTGGGCGCATCCGCCTCTTCGGCAATACGTTAGGTGTAGTGATTGCTATTCTGCTGACCCAGATTGCCCTCTGGATGAATCTGCCCTTACCTATCTATCGGGTTTTAGGTGCTAGCTTGGGGATTCTCTTAGTTATCGTCTTTTGCAATGCTTTCAACCACCCCGCTAGTGTCATCAATTCAAGCGCTACCTTCTTCGTCGTCTTCCTTAACACCCCCAAGGAACACCTCTTAGATTATGGCGCTAATCGCATCTTGGACGCTATCATCGGTTCCGCCATTGCCATTATGGTTAACCTTTTGCTTCCCAATCCTCATGTCAAGAAAGAGGCCTAGAGAATTTTGCCAACTTAAACTAAAAAAAGCTGAGACAGCTATTACTACTGTCTCAGCTTTTTATCTTAGTAATAGAGCCAGGTACCGCGACCTGTATCCCAATACCAACGTCCTTGACGTGGAGTAGAATCGAGGACACCGTCACCATCATCATCGAAATAATCAAAAACAGGTGCAGGTTCTACGTTAGGGTTGTTAAGTTCAGTCTGAGTAGGCAACTCAGGAGCAGATGAGTTGCTCGCAGTTGATGATTCACTACTTGAAGCACTTGATTCAGTTGCATTAGTTTGGCCTTGGGCAAACTCCACTAAGGTCTTCACGATTGAAGCCACATTAGTATTCGCAGTTTCTCCTTCGCCAGGTGCACCAAGAACTACAACAATCACGGATTTTCCGTTCATCTCAATAATTGCCGCATAATGGTGCATACTCCCCACTTGATCAGGTGTCGTCATTTCATAACGTCGTGTTACATCTTTCAGGTCTGTTGGGAACTTGGTGGAAACCGGAGTCTTAAGAACGGCTTCTTTAAGCGCTGCACTCACCTTATCATTAACTAACTTATCTTGGGCCAGCTGATTCAACAAATTAGCCAAGTCATAGGCACTTGTGGTCACACCTGTAATATCACCTGCCTCATTCAAGGCTAGATTAGCACTAATCTTGGTTGAATAGTAGCCTTGGCTATTAAGCCAGAGATTCAATTCATTTGCGCCACCTACTTGTTGAATTAAGTAATTCATGGCTGTTGCATCTTGGGCTACCACTACTGCATCAATTAATTCTTGGATAGTAATCTTCGAACCAATAGCGTGTGTTGCCATAGCTGTCTCTCCCGTCCCTACACGGAGAGCTTCTTGAATTTCAACTTCAGTTGTTAGTTCAAACTTTTTCTCATCAATCAATTGATAGGTCCGTGCTAATACAAACCATGCAAAAAGGTTAGATGCGTCACTAGACTTAGTACTTGATAAGTAAGGGGCTTTGCTACCGACTTCTTGAAGAGCCAGGACTTGTTTACCATCGGACTTGAAGGCTGTCTCTAAAGCTTTCACTTGATCTTGACTCAGACCTAAATCCGGTGTTTGATATTCAAGTTGTTCGGCGTAGTTAAGGCTGTCCGCCTTGATGGCCAAGGACACCTTACTACCAGCTGCTTTAGTAATTTGATAGCTTGGGTCCACATAACGTAAGACTAAATTGTTAGCTTCCTTGACTAAAGAGTAGTCTGTTAAGTCGCTACCATCTACGGAAAACTTGAATGTATCACGGGTCAAATTCTCTAATGGTTGCTCAAAAGTCAAAGTGACCGTCACAAAAGGATAGGCAGAAAGATCTGCTTGTTTACTTTTGGCTTGAAGGTTTGGCGTACTACTTGATTCTTCCTTGCTGGACTCCTGCGCTACTTGGCTAGAGCTTGATGATGTTGGTGTTTCAGTATTTTGATTTCCCCATTTAATTCCCACGGCATTCAAGGCTTGTGGTAAGTACTTAGGTAACTCCGGACCATATAGGAAAGCCAAGAATAAAAGAATTAAAACAAGCACCATCTGTAGAATACTGAAGATAACTCGCATGAAACCACGACGACGTTTTGGTTTGAATTCAGGAACTAATTCTTCCTCATCATCTTGGGATGAAAAATCAAAATTCTGAATTTCTTGGGTATTACGCCACGCTTCATACTCCGTTGTCTGGTGTAAATCATCATGAGGCAGAACTGTATTCGAATCGAATGCTTCATCATTCTCATAATGTGGTTCCCTCACCACTTTTTTATCCGCAAATGAATAACCACAACGGGCACAGTGCGTCTTACTTCTGACTGGCTTGCCACAGTTTGGACATTGCATATCTTAAATCCCTCCTCTAATTAGGTCGCTACCTATTCCCTACAATTCTATCATAGAATAGCTAAAAATTAAAGCGCCTTATCACAATAATTAGTCCTTGGTCCCCTTGGTCAGGACTAATACTTTCAAGTAGTCACTACGCTCATCTTCTGACCGCGGGAAATCCTCTACCAAGCCAAAACTAGCCTGCAATTCAGCACCCGGACACGCTGCTAAGCAATCTGCTTTAAAGCGTTCTAAAGGATAGGCCGAGTGATTGGTAGACAAGACTAATTGACCACCTGGTGCCACCAAACACCAAAGATCTGCCGCAAGCTGGCCATAATTTTTAAGGGCAGAGAAGGTATATTTCTTCGTGCGCGCAAAACTAGGTGGGTCGCATACAACTCGATCAAAGGTCAGTCCTTTTCGCTTAGCATAGCGGATATAGTCGAAGACATCCATTACACGAATTTCATGCGCTTGGCTAGGCGTCTCTATCCCATTCAGCGCGAAGTTTTCCTGGGTCTTAGCTAGGCTACGATTAGCCACATCTACGCTAACAGTTTGGCTTGCGCCCCCCATTGCGGCCGCTACTGAGAAACCACCTGTATAACTGAAGAGGTTTAAGAGACTTTTGCCAGCAGCTCCCTGCATGATATAGTCTCGCACCTGCCGCTGATCCAAAAAGAGTCCGGTCATCCATTCCTGTCCGAGATGGATAGCATAGTGAATGCCATTTTCACGAATAATGACTGGGGCAGGTGCAAGCTGCCCTTCAAGATGGTTAATAGCTTGTTCAGCCACTTGCTGATCAAAGCGCTGGGTTTCATAGATTCCCAAGATGTCGGGAACATGAGCTTTAAGAGCTGATACTAGCTCATCGCGGTAATGATAAATTCCTTGAGAATACCAGTTAAGCTGGATAAATCCTGCATACCAATCCACTGTCACCCCGCCCAATCCATCTCCTTCTCCATTAACTAAGCGAAAGGCAGTTAAGTCTGAACGATTGAAATAGGCTTGGCGCTGAGACAAAGCAACTTGAACCCGTTTCTCCACCCAGTTATCGTCTAGTTGACTGTCTCGAGTTAGCAACCACCCCAGTCCTTTCTGCTGGCGTCCGACTAGCATGAGTCCCAGCCACTGCCCCGACACCGACTTTAAGCCTACTATGCTTCCTTCGGCTAGACGCTCAGCTACTTCTGGCTCCATGACGTCAGCTAACTGAATCAGCGCCTTGCCCTTTTTTAGCCCTTGACTGGCTTTCTTCTTCACGATTAGTGTATCCATCTATTATTCTCCTTTGATTTCAGCCCAGAATTGTGCCAGGTATTGGCGCATAAAAGCAGTTCTCTCTTGGGCTAGAGCACGGCCTGATGCGGTATTCATCAAGTCAGCCAACTTTAATAATTTTTCATCAAAATGCGCAAGACTGCTCTGATTTTGACGATAATCTTCTTGACTTAACTGGGACAAATCACGAGGAGGCAAGTCATTATAGAGATCATGTCCTCGTGAACCTCCATAATAGAAGGTACGAGCGATACCAATTGCCCCTAAGGCATCTAATCGGTCTGCATCCTGTACGATTTGCCCTTCAAGTGATAGAGATTGCCTTTCTTGCAGGTTTTTACTAAAAGACTGGCGGTCCATAATTTCTAAAATAGCATCTCGTTCCGGTAAAGTTGCTCCTGCTTGTATTAGAAGCTCTGCTACTTCTCTACGCGCTTGAGCTGGATTCGATGTCACCTTATCATCAATGACATCATGCAACCAAGCGGCAGCTAGCACAATGGAGGTTTTTATGGGCTGTGATTCAGCTGCCATCAAACGTTGAGCATTGGCAACCACACGCTCAAGGTGCTGAATATCATGCCCCGTCTTATCTTGCGCCATACGTTGACGCACAAAAGCTTCAATGATTCCTAACTCCATTCCCTGTCACACTCCTTTCTTGTATTCTAGCACAAGAGTCCTGCTCAAGGCTAGCTAGCCCCTAGTGTTTACTTGCTTAAGCAGAAAAAATCCCTCAGTCCTTGCTAAGAAGGCTGAGGGATTTTGACTAGGCTTTAGTCTTCATCTGTCGCTTGGCGCTTGCGCGTCGCAACTAGGCCGACACTTGCTAAGATCGTCAAGGCCACACCTGAGAAGAAGCTATAGTCTGGGGCTTCACCTGTTGCTGGTAAGAGCCCTTGTCTTTGTACTTCTGGCTCACTTGGAGCGACTGGCACTGGCACAACGGTTGGCACATATTGTGCGGTCACCTTGCGCCCATTGCGGTCAACCCGAACTACTTTCACACCACTTGCTTGGCCTAAGAAGCCTGCTTCTGGCGTGAAGGTCACAGAACCATCTGGGTTAAGAACATAAGTCCCTTCCCCTGGCACGGTTAATTCAGTTTGACCATTTTCGAAGGTAGCTGGGATGGTTAGATCCACATCCCCTTCAAAGACTGGCGTCCCGGTTTGTTTTTCACCTGGGTAGCCGGTTGAAGTCGTATCTTGTGTCTTGGCTTGTCCGTATACTGTTGGGATGTACTGAATCTTCAGTTCTTTCCCGTTGACATCACGACGGATGACCGTAATTGGACTTGCCTGGCCAATAAAGTCTGGTTCTGGCGTGAAGGTCACTTGGCCTGTCTCAGGGTTGACGGTGTAAGTCCCTTGACCTGGAACGGTCACGCTGGTGACCCCACCCTCGAGATAAGCTGGAACTTTGGTATCCACTTGGCCCTTGAAGTCTGGTAGCTTGCTTTGGCTTTGACCCTTCATGCCCTCGCTAGTTACGCTAGCGTTGACCACTGGTGAATAAGTCGCTTCAGCGGTCGTACCGTTAACGTCAGTGGCTTGAACGCGAGCTGGGACTGGTTGACCCACGTAACCTGGATTTGGTGTGAAGGTCACGGTTCCGTCTTGGGCTAGGCTGTAGGTCCCTACTTGGTTACCTGCTTGGTCCAAGGCTGGAATGGTGGTATCAGCCACGGCTTGGCCATTGACCACAAACTTGAGGCTACCTGGAACTAAGTCAACGGATTGTTCTGTGCCGTCAACATTAGCAGAACCTGGTACAAACTTAACTTGACCCGTTTGGGCTTGGTTAACCACGCCTGAAGAGTAGTCCTTGTTAGCACCTGGTTTAACTGGGATAACGGTTGCTTGGTAAGTAGCTGTTACTGGGGTGCCGTTCTTATCGACGCGTTTAACCGTCAATGTTGAACCTTGGCCCGTGAAGGTCTTCTCGGGCACAAACTCGATGGAGCCATCTGCTTGGATGGTGTAGACCCCTTCGCCGATGACAG
>CAUUNL010000049.1:0-12416 GCA_963546405.1 Abiotrophia defectiva
GCTTGTTTTTTACCCAGCTTGTCTGCTGCCGAATTGTTGGTTGTTCATCAAGTTTCCTCGATGACCCTCACATTCTTGGTGTGTCTTTGTTTAGTTTTCAATGTGCTTGTTGCCACCACGTGACAACTTCTATATATTAGCACAAGCCCCTCTTCCTGTCAACAACTTTTCAGAAGTTTTTTCGAAGTTTTTGCTTGGCCGTTGTCTCAGCGACAACTTCTATATATTAGCACCATCTTCTGACATTGTCAAAGCTTTTTCGAATGCTTTTGACGTTTTTTTAGAAAATGGTTCGTGTGTTCCTAAGAACATAATGTAATATACCATGACTAAGCCCACTAAGTCAACACTTTCTAGCCACTTTTCAGTCCTTTTTTTGACCCAAAAGAAAAACACTATATATAGGTTGTATAGCCAAGTGGCTCCCCCTATATATAGTGCTAATTCTAGCCGAAAATTAAGGTCAGAATTTCTTCTGCCGTTACTCGACCAAAATATTTATTGAAGTCTAAGTTCTCAAACACCTGGTTGACAGCCTCGCGCTCGAAGCGGACGCCTACTAGCGCGTCTTCTACATCGCTAATGTCTCCAAGTCCAAAGAAGTCGCCATAGACTTTAACTTCCTTAATAACCCCTTGCTCCACATTGAAGCGAAAATCGACAAAGCCAAATGGGAACTTCTGACTCATTTGGATAGCAAAAGCCGGCGATTGCCCATAGTTCCACTCCCAATTGCCGAAGCGTTCAGCTTGAATCTCTCGAACTTTAGCCCAATCTGCTTCAGTCAACTTAAATTCTTTGACTTGGTCGCGATTGTCCACGCCAAATATTTCAAGCAAGAGTAAATCACGGAACTCCTCGGTAGTGAGTTTTTGATATTCCGGTGACACATAAGGTTTAATATTAGTCACGCGGCTGCGCACCGATTTAATGCCCTTTGATTCGAACTTTTCCTTGCGGGGTTTTAGCGCTTTGGTGACCTCGTCTAGATCCGCATCAAATAAGATAGTCCCATGAGCGGTCATACGGCCATTCTTGGCATACATGGCATTACCTGAAAACTTCTTGTCATCAATCAGCAGATCATTCCGCCCTTTGAGCTCTGCTCCTTTTGCTCCCATTTTATGTAGAGCTTCAATTACCGGCTGCGTGAAGCTAGCAAAATCCCGGAAGGAGCCGTCATCGTCTTTAATGAAGCAAAACGAAAAGTTTCCTCGATCGTGGTAGACGGCGCCTCCGCCGGACATACGGCGAACCACTCGAATTCCTTTTTCTTCTACATAGGCTTGATTCACTTCTTCAATGGTGTTTTGGTTTCTTCCTACTATAATAGAAGGATCATTGATGTAAAAAAGCAAGATTGGCTCATCGACCAATCGGTTCTCCACCAAATAAGTTTCTAAAGCAATATTCAGACTTGCATCATAGTTGTTGCCATTATCAACAAAATACATATTATAGTCTCCCTCTTAAAGTGATAAAGTCAGACCCGGCTGACAATGAATTAAATTAATATCCGGGTTCAAATCCGCCGCTATTTGTTGGAGGATTAGCGCTTGATCCGCATGAGGTGCCATATGACTGGCTACCAGAGTTTGTATATGGGCCTGATTGGCCAACTGCGCCACTTCGCCTGCTGTCATATGAATCTCGTTCCGCCCCCGTTCGTTAGTAAAAGCCGAATCAGCAATCAGTACATGGGCGCCCTGGCTGAATTCAATTAATTCTGGACACCAACCCGTATCAGCCGTAAAGACTAGGACTTGTCCTGTCTCCAGCTCTTCCAAACGCATAGCATAGCAAGGCAGTGGATGGACCGTCTGGCAGAAACTTACGCGGAAAGGACCACATTCTAAGACACTATCCGCCCCATAAGTCATCAATTGGCTGGTCTTGTCCTCAATGGCCAAAGGCGGAAATGCCGATTGGTCATGCAAATAAATAGGCACTGGCGCATGTTTAGCACCTGAAGGTTTCAACATTAATAAATGCTGGATAGTACCTAAATCCGCCACGTGATCAGCATGGTCATGGGAAACAATGACAGCATTAAGCTCTAGTACATCTAGATAATTTTCTAAGGCACGCGCAGCACCAGTCCCTGCATCAAGCAAAATATGATAGGTCCGATCCTGACTCGAAACCACAAAAGCCGTCGTGCCATTGTCTCCTATTGGGTAACCTCCGGCACATCCTAAACAATGAATATGCATATGTCCTCCCCCCTAGACATTGGCCACAATATCGGCAACCGTCTGACTGTTAAGGCGTTTGAGCAAGGCGGTCATCAGCGCCACTGTATGTTTGAAGTCATCTTCGTGGATAATCGAAGTATGGGAATGTAAGTAGCGAACCGGAATGGTAATAGCAATAGATGGTACGCCATCAAGACTTTGGTGCTGTGCCCCAGCATCCGTTCCGCCACCCTTAATGCTGGTGAATTGGAATGGAATACCTTCTTCTTCCGCCACATCGATTACGAAGTCACGCAGACCTTTGTGAGGAATCATAGACGCATCATAAATTAAAACTTGAGGCCCTTTGCCTAATTCACTGTCTGCTTCTTTAGGTGTCATCCCCGGTGTATCCCCCGCAGTCCCTGTGTCTAAAGCAAAACTGATAGCAGGATTCAGTTTGTGGGTCGCGCCCTTAGCGCCACGCAAACCAACTTCTTCCTGAACGTTAGCCCCGATAAAGAGCAGGCTAGCATGACCTTGGCTGGCTGCATATTTTAATACTTCAATCGCAACTGCAACACCGATGCGGTTATCCCAAGCTTTCCCCAAGAGGAAAGGGCCGCCATTGAGACGACGATATTCGATATAAGGCGTAATCATGTCCCCCGGACGAATACCCCACTCTAGCACTTCTTCCTTAGAAGTCGCTCCTAAATCGACAAAGACATCCACTATATCTACCGCCACCTTGCGTGCTTCCGCAGGCAGAACATGTGGCGGCTTAGAGCCCGTCACTCCATGAAAGGTTTTACCATCTCGTGTCGTAACGGTCACTTGCTGGGCCAAAACTACCTGGCTCCACCAACCACCGATCGGCACAAACTTTAAGAAGCCCTTATCCGTAATCTGACTAACCATAAAACCCACTTCATCAAAGTGAGCCGCCATCATAATCCGCGGACCGTTGGCGTCCCCAATATGCTCCGCAAATAAGCCACCAAGACCATCTTGAACGTAGCCTTGCGCATAGGGTGCCGTTTCTTCTTTGAAAAGTTGGCGAACCGCACCTTCATTACCCGCAATCCCATTGACCTCACTCAAGGCACGCAACAAAGTTTCATTGATTTCCATCCTATTCCTTCTTTCTACTATATAATATGTATCGCACTTCCTATTTTAGTACTCTGCCCTAACGACTTCAAGCAGGATTGCTCGCCTAGCTAGAATCGAATAGTAAATTCTATTTCAGTCTCTGAACGCATGCCGACTTTTAAATGCCAGCCATTACCTTCTGCTACTGCTTGGGCTAAGGACAGGCCCATCCCACTACCACCTCGGTCGCGTTGGCGTCCCTGGTCTGGCCGGTAGAAACGCTCGAATAAGCGCTCTGCTTGCTCTTGACTCATTTTCTGACAATGATTGGCCACATACAAGCTCTTGTCAGTTTGTCGCCAGCCAACCTCAATCTCTGTCCCTGCCAGATGATACTGAAGGGCATTTTCGAGTAGAACCTGGCTGACCTGCTGAAAAGAGGCCCTGTCGATAGTTAACAGAATGCTATCAGGTAAATTCAAGGAAACCTGCGCCTGGTTTGCTTCAAGCAAGCCCTCAAGATCATCCAACGCTTGTTTTAACAAGACGACTAAATCCAGAGGCTCTGGATTTAGCGCGACTCGGCCTTCATCATAGCGAGCTAATTGCAGCATCTGCTCCACTAAGGCATTTAAGCGTTGGATTTGCCTGCGATTACTTTGGGTCCATTCATTCTTGCATCCTGTCAATTCTAAGACATCGTTATTGGTAGCTAGAACCGCTAAAGGGGTCTTAATCTCGTGGCTAGCATTACTAATAAATTCCTGTTGACGTTTAATATTGTTAATCAAAGGCCGAATGGCTCTATTAGAAAAGTATCGAAGTAGACCATAGACGATGAGTAAGGTCAAAACCAAGATACCCAGCGAAATCATGGCCAAGCGAGTCACCGCCTGAAGTTGGCGACCAGCATCTACAAAGAGCCATTCCTTTTCTCCTTGCGAATTCGTCCGCTGATAGTAGCGCAGGACGCCAATCCAGCCCCGGTTTTTAGAAGATTTCAAGAGTGAACTGAGCATATTCGCCAAAGTTTCCTGGTCGTAATCATCCATGTGGTCTAATTGACTGGTAACTAACTCACCATTGGCATCGGTTTTAGCGTAGATATAACGAGCCGTATGAAAATTAGGTTCCTGATAACTCTGCCAGAGTCTAGCCCAATCAAAGCCTTGATTCTTCGGCAGAGGCGGTCTTTCCTGATTGCCCTGATGCTGATTCTGGCTCTGGTCTATTAGGTGACTTGCTTCGCCATCCAAATCTTGGACCGTCTGCCAATAGTTTAGCCCATTCAAACCTAGGAGCAGACACAAGAGCACAGCCGTAAAAGATAGCATGGCAATCTGAACAAAACGGCCTTGCATCTCTTTAATCATGCGCCACCTCCAGCTGATACCCCAGGCCTCGCGAGGCTTTAATCGTCACTTTAGATCCCAGCTGCTGTAATTTTTTGCGTAAAGATGAAATATTGACCCAGACTACATTAATCTCGGCATCAGAATCTAAGCCCCATATTCTTTCCATGATTAAATCAGTGGACAGAACCTGTTGCTGATTCAGCATGAACATCTCCATCAGTTGAAACTCCCGCTTATTCAAGGCGAGTTCATCCGCTCCTACCGCTAGACCGGCCCTTTGACGATAGAGGGTTAGATCGCCGCAGCGCAAGTCGTTCTCTACCAAGTTGGCAGGGCGCCGCAACATAGACCGAATACGAGCTAGAAGTTCCTGCATATCAAAGGGCTTAGTTAAATAATCATCCGCCCCTAAGTCAAGACCCTGAACCTTGTCTTCAATTTGGTTTTTAGCCGTTAAAAGCAAGGTCGGCACTTGAGACCCCTCGCTTCGCAAGGTTTTTAGGACATCGAAGCCTGATTTCTTAGGCATCATGATATCTAAAATTAGGCCATCATACTCCATAGAACGTGCATACATGAGGGCTTCTTCTCCATCTGCTACATGATCCACATCATAATGATGATGCTTGAGAATAGCCTGAATCCCCTTGGCTAAATCTAATTCATCTTCTGCTAGTAACAATCTCATCTTTCTTGCCCTCCTTATGCTAGTCTCATTGTATCACATTTACCTCGTCAGTCGCTATTTGCAAGCGTTTAGCAAGGCGACACACAGCAATCATGTTATAATAAGGAAGGAAATCAAGCATCCATCTATTTTACTAACTACTTTCCAAGGAGTGTCCGCTATGTTTTTATCTGATTCACTACTCGATTCTATCCATCAACGCGCAGACCATTACGACCGAAGCAACGAATTTCCTGAGCTAGACTATCAAGCCCTCAAAGAAGCTGGCTACTACAAGGCCTTTGTACCCAAAGAATTTGGCGGGCACGGTCTCACACTTCAAGAAATCGCGCAGGAACAAACTCGCCTAGCCAAGGCAGCACCTGGTACTGCCCTAGGCATTAATATGCACCAGATCATTGTAGGCTTGGGCCGTCATCTAGTAGCTCATAACCAAACTGGAGGCCAGCAAATTCTAAAAGACGCGGCTGAAGGTCACCTCCTAGCCTTCGGCATCTCGGAACCTTCTAACGACCGCGTCCTCTTCGGCTCTATCTGCCAGGCTCAACCCCAATCAGATGGGGGCTATCTTTTCTACGGCGACAAGGTCTTCCTGTCTATGATTAAGGCCTGCAGCCGTTTCGTGACCTTTGCGACCGATTCCAGCCAAGACCAAGCCCAGTCCGTCTTTGCCTATGCCCACAAGCAAGATAATCAATTAGAGATTCACGAAAACTGGGATACGCTCGGTATGCGTGCCACTCAATCACACAGCGTGACGCTCAAGGGACTGCAAGTAAGACCTGAACAGATCTTGGCCAAACTGGCGCCTGGCCCAAGTTTAGATCCCACCGTTTTCGGTATTTTCGCTTACTTCGAGATTCTACTTGCCGCTACCTATTTAGGTATTGGACAACGGGCCCTCGAACTAGGCCTAGAAACGGTCAAAAAACGTTATTCTGTCAGCAACCAGACAACCTACGACCAGGACAAAAACATTCGTTGGCGTTTAGCCGAAGCCGCTATCCAACTCGATGCCATCTCACCACAACTCAATCATTTCTGCCAGGCTTTAGATCAAGATCAACCTTATGACTTGAGCTGGTTACCTCGCCTGTCTGCCCTTAAAAACCGTTCTGTAGAAGCCTCTAAAATAGCAGTCGAAGAGGTGATTCGAGCTTGTGGCGGGCAAGCCTACTTCAGCCAAAACGAATTATCCCGTCTCTATCGCGACGTCTTGGCTGGTCTCTTCCAGCCTTCCGATCAAGAATCACTCCACGAAGCTTGGGCTAGCATGCTCTTGGGCCCTATCAAGTCATAGCACTAGACAACTTTGCATGCCTATCCATTCTGTATTATAATATGACTAGGATTTACTATTGGAGGTAATGAAATGAAAAAAACTTTACGCATTTTCCTATGCAGCTTATCATTAACGGCCCTCTTAGCAGGACCATCAATCGCTTTGGCAGAATCTTCAAACAGCGAGTCAAGCGCTAGTAGCCAAGAAAGTACCGCTAGCTCAGAATCTAGCACAGACTTCAAGGCGGTAACGGAGGCTATCAAGACTGCAGCTTCTGCTAAAGAAGCCAGCGTAACTTACACAAACTCAACCCCTATTACCTTAGGCAAGGCTCCTGTTACGGAAACCATCCATGCCTACAGCTTAATCTCCCTCAAAGATTTTTCCAAAGACTTAGAGATTCCTTTTGGTGGCGGCACCCAAACTGGCGCTGTTCTTGTACTTGATGTCTCCCTTAAGAATGACTCAGATAAAGATGCTTACATTACCGGCGGTTTCTCTGGCTCCATTGTAGGCTATAACAGAGCAGTGAGCCACAACAACAACTTACTAGATGAGACGAAAGACCTAACTAAGGCTGTTGTAGACGCCAAGCAAGTACTTAAGGCTAAAACTGAGCTTCGCGGCTTCGTTGTCCTAACAATTGGTGGCGACGCCCTCAAACAATTAAACAAAAATGGCGCGTTATCATTCGATACCCTCGTTGTATTAGCTAATCAAGGGGACAAAATTACGGATGCTATTGTACCTACGGCATCTACTATTCTGCCAACGTCTAAAGAAGGGGAAGAAAAACGCTCAGCATCTAGCAAATTCTACCCTGACAAACTGACTGCTGAAAACTGGGGAACTAAGACCCTCATTAGCTCAAGTACTGATAAGCAAAACGTTAACTTTGAAGGCTATGATGTGACTTTGAACGGCTACCAATTGGTTGACTTCAAGCCTAATGAAGATCAAGCTAGCCGTTTCGAAAAACTTAAAGGTGGTGTGGTAGTCTTAACTGCTGAAATTACCGTTAAGAACAACGGTAAAGTTGCCTTAAACGCACGCCAGACCGCTGGTAACTTAGTTTTCAATGACCAACTAAAATTAATGCACGAAGGCATGGTTGAAGTTGAGCCGGCCAAAGATAAGGAAATAGTAGAACCTGGCCAAGAGTATACTTACCACTTAGCATTCGTCTACAGCAAGGATGACTATGATCTCTACAAAGATCGCTCACTTACTTTGAACGTCAACCTCTATGACAAAGACTTTAAGTCCTTAACTAAATCCGGCGATATTACCTTCCAACTTAAAAAATAAGCTTAAAACTAGAAAGCCACAGGTCTGATGACTTGTGGCTTTTTATATAAGTCCCTATGATATCTTCATGAATTGTGTTAAACTTATAGAAAGCGTTACCTATTTTATGTCCTCAGGAGGGACTTGCATGACCACCCGACGAAAACTTGTATTTGTAGACGACGAGACTTTTGTGCTCCAGTCCATTGTCAACCTAATGGATTGGGCTTCTTTGGGCTACGAACTAGTAGGCACTGCCAGCAATGGACAAGAGGCCCTAGCTATTATCGAAGAAACTTGTCCCGATGTTGTCATTACCGACATTTGCATGCCACTCATGGACGGCTTTGAATTGAGTCAAGCCATCTACGAATTTGATCCCACTATCAAGATTATCTTTATCAGCGGTCATGACAAATTCGACTATGCTCAGAATGCTATTCGTCTAAATATTCAAGAATATCTACTGAAACCTATCACTCCTACAGATATCCAAGCCGCTCTAACCCGCGTTAGCCAGAACCTAGACGCTCAGCGCCAGCGTGCTCTGGATATGCAGGAAATGACACGGGAGTATATGACAACCATTGAGGCCTCCCGTCGAAGTTTGCTTATTAGCCTTGTAACCGAGCCTTTATCCCTGGAAGACACCTCTTACTGGCAAAACCGTATTAATCTCTATCAATTAGAAATTCCCGGCCCTCATTATACCGTTATTAGCCTCTGTCCACGCCAGTCTTCTAGCCCTATCCACGCCATCAGCCCGGATATGCGAGATATTCTCTTTGCCGAAGAGCTTAGCTGGGTCTCCTATCGCAAAACTGTCCTAGAAGTCTGCCATAAATATTTGCCAGCCGAAGCCTTCCCTTTTGCTGGTAAGTTAATCATCATCCTCAGCCATGATAAGCCTGATATCTCAGCAAACCTAGACCTTTTGCTGCAAGATATCCAGCAAACCTTCCTAAAAAATTATCGGCGCACCCTCTACCTGGGTATTAGTCAAGCATCCTCACACTTGATGGACTTAAAGCGCCTCTACCATCAGGCCCTTCAGGCTTATGATTACTGCCAATCGGCGCCAAATACTGCCCTATGTTACTATGGCGATTTCAGCGTCGAGATGGAATCAAACCTAGACTACGATGCGACCCCTGATCAACGACTCTTGTCTTTGATTAAGATTGCTTCCTACCCTGAGTTTGAGGATTACATTGTGAGCTTAATTAACCAAAGCCATCGCCAATCCTCTACGCCTTCGGCCGACTATCTTTTTTTCCTTGAATTAACTTCACGGGTTATTCGCATCAGTCAAAACCTCACCGGCATCCAAAACTCGCCGCTGATTGAGTCCTTTATGTCTCAAATGGTAGTAGCTAACCAAGCCCCAGTAGCGGATTTAATGCAGACCTTCCTGGCTCACAGCAAAAAGTTACTACTCTTAATCCAGAGCGAACGCCAGACTCTCAAAGAATCTTTAACCCAACAAGGCTTGCGTTTAATGCAACAACATTATCAAGACCCACTTTTTACAGGCAAACGCTTGGCTCAGTTAATGCATGTCAGCCCTAACTATCTCAGCTCTCTATTCACTCGCGAGACAGGACAATCCTTCAAGGAACACTTGATTCAAATTCGTATGAATAAGGCTAAAGAGCTCTTACTAACTAGCTCAGCTAAGGTCCAAGAAGTAGCCTTAGCCGTTGGCTATACCGACACTCACTACTTCTCCTATAGTACTAAGCGCTACTTTGGCCTATCTCCGCGCCAAATTCGTGAGGCCGCCCAAGAAGGGAGCCCTTCACTATGACCCCTACCAAGCGTCAACCCTTGCACCGAGTGATTTATTTGACTTGCTTCCTCCTGTCTACTTCTATTCTGGGAATTAGTCTCTGGGGCCATTATCAGATTGCACGCGATCTCCTAATTAAGCAGACCATGACCCTAACCGAACAGCATGTAGCTCGCTCGACAGAAGCCTTAGAAACTATGATCGCGACAATGGATGTTGCCAACGAGGCAATCATCCGCCGCATCACACTCGAAAGCCTAACACCTCAAGCTTTGCATGACTTGCTTGATTCTAGCGTCACCCTTAACCGAGATATCCAATCTATCGCGGTGCTGGATGAACAAGGCCAAGTACTAGATTTTGCACCTAGCCGTTTTCAACTTAAAACAAATAGCCAACATCCGGTTTTATCTCCCGATTGGTATCAAAAAGAAGCGCAACACGATCAGACGCTCTATTCTAAACCTCATATTCAACACCTTTTCCAGGGAGAGTTTCCTTGGGTCATCTCTAATACCATCCCCTTCAACCATCAAGGCAAGCGATGCCTACTACTTATCGACTATAAAATCAAAACCTTCCAGCGTTTCTTTGAGACGGGAGGGATTGGCAAGCAAGGCTACACTTACTTGATAGATGACCAACAAGAACTCATCTACCATCCCCACCAAGCCCTGATGACCGCTGAACTCAAGCAGGAAACTATTCCAGATTTAGGAACTGAGCCCACAAAAGTCCAATTAGATAAGGATAACCATGTCGTATTAGCCAGTCAGGTTATGGCCGGTACCCATTGGCGTGTTGTCGGAAAGACCTACCTACAAGAAGTGTTGGCTAGTGGTCTGTCACGAATTCTACAGACCTCGCTTATTCTCTTCTTAGCCTTGACCTTCTTAATTAACGTTCTGGCCTACTTACTAGCTCGTTTTATTGCCCGTCCTATTCGTCGCCTTGCGCTCCATATGCAAGACTTTCAGGATCTTCCGACTGGTCACTATGAGACGTCTGGTTACGATGAAGCCAATGAGCTCTATCAGGCCTACCACCAACTGCTCAACCAAGTGGACCAACTCATGGAGCAAATTAAACTTGAAGAAGCCGCTTTACGCAAAAGTGAGCGAAATGTCTTAGAAGCCCAAATCCAACCTCATTTTCTCTATAATACTTTGGAGTCTATCCTGTGGATGATAGAAAGTCAAAATACCAGAGATGCTTCGCATATGGTGACCGCTTTAGGTCGTCTGCTTCGCATTACCTTAAGCAAGGGCAAAGAGTATATTCCCTTGGAACGTGAATTTGAACACGTCACTAACTATCTAGAGATTCAGCAAATCCGATACAATCAACAATTTACCTATCAACTCCGGCTACCAGAGAAAGT
The DNA here is from genome assembly GCA_963546405.1 of Abiotrophia defectiva. Taxonomy (GTDB): domain Bacteria; phylum Bacillota; class Bacilli; order Lactobacillales; family Aerococcaceae; genus Abiotrophia; species Abiotrophia defectiva_A. Next base: position 11,052 of record CAUUNL010000049.1, read on the forward strand.
CGGCTCATACCCTACTATCAAACTAATCCTACAGCCTATTGTGGAAAACGCCATTATACACGGCTTGGCCAACCTCTATGAACCTGGCTTGCTAACAATTGAAGCTAAGCAGACAGAAAAAGGTATTCTAATCCAAATTAAAGACAACGGTCAAGGCATGAGTGTGGAGCGTTTGGAGGAACTACGCCGAGAGCTAAAACAGCCATCTGATGTAGCGGGCATTGGCTTGCGCAATGTCCATGAGCGCTTGCAGATTTATTTTGGGCCAGAATACGGGCTAACAATTGATAGCCAAGAAGACCAAGGAACCTGCGTCAGCCTCTCGATTCCTTGCTTAGATTGGGAGGACTTGCCATCATGAGAAAACTTTCTACTATATTATTAGGACTTATCCTAGTCAGTTTAGCTAGCCTTTTAGCATTGAGCCTTTGGCTTGGTCAACCTACTCAGACCATTACACATCGTATCTTGTTTGCTAGCAGTAAAGCCTTGAGCCAGCCCTACAACCAACAACTTTTGGCAGGGCTCAAAGCCTCAATCAATCCATCTGACGACATAGAGATTCAGACCCTGGCTTTACCAGAAAATGTTGATGAACAAGTGGCCCTCTTAAGCCAACATAAACTCCTAACAGGCGATCAAGTGATACTTCACTCTGCTTATAGCCTTGAGTTAACATCTCAATTGGAAAACTGGCTTAAGCAAGGGGTTAAGGTGGCCTTAATCGATAGCCCAAAAGTCCAACTATCCCAAGCAAGCCAACTTGGTTGGGCGCCTCTGGAGCAAGGCCAGGCCTTAGCACAAGCATTGAAAGCCAAGAGTGGGACAGAGACCCCTCTCATTTTAGCCTATCAGGCACACAACCAAGAAAGCATCGAGCGCCTAAAAGGAGCTCAGGAGGTCCTAGATCAGTCTGGCCACTCCTACCAGATGCTTGCTTTAGAAGGAGACAAACTCGATAATCAACAGGCTATGCTTCGTGCCGTTGAAGCCTTAGCTTCCAAGCCGGCTGTCGTCTTACTCGATCAAGTCTCTATACAAGAGCTGGCCCGTTACTTGCATCAAAGTTTAGCTATTCCTGACATCTACAGCATCGGCTATCAACCTCAGGTATTTAGCGCTATCGAAGCAGGGGACATCAGCCGTAATCTCACGCCCAATCCCTATGCTTTAGGCTATGCAGCAGGGCAAACTGGTCAAAATCAGCCTGATAAGGCTAGTGATGTAACCACTAAGCTTACCTATCAATGGATTGAGGTGCAAGACCTCTTCAATCCCCAATTTGCCAGTTGGCTCTTCCCTTTGGAATAAAATACTGCTTGCAGTAAGCAACATATACAAAAGAGAGTTGGTCCTTGCCAACTC
>CAUUNL010000050.1:0-12395 GCA_963546405.1 Abiotrophia defectiva
TTAATAAAAGGAAAGGTGGTGGTTTAATGGCAAGAACGAAAATGCCGTCTAAGCTTGCAAAAGAGGGTAGCGCAAAGCACTTCACTAAAGCTGAACTGGCAGAACGTGAAGCGGAAGAAGTTGCAATGTCTTGTGAGGACATTAAACCTAGCAATTTCCTTCCGAAAGCCTTGCATGATAGGTTCTTCTGGATTGTCGAACAGTTCAAGGAGTACGGCATCTTATCAAACGTTGATGGTGATGCACTCAGCATGTATCTACTTGCTGTTGATGGCTATCGTAAGTCAACTATCGAGCTTCGCAAAATGGGTGTGGCCAACAAGAAGTACCTTCCAGTACTGAAGGTTCAAAAAGAGTACTTCTCTCAAGCTACTATCCTTGCTAAAGAACTTGGATTGACGATGGTTAGTCGAAGCAAGTTGAAACGCAAGGAAGAAGACAAGAAAGAACCACTTACTGAAGAACAGATTCTCTTTGGTGGTGATTTGTAGTGAAGTTCGATAATGAAGTTGCATTACTTAAAGAACAGGTCATGCAATATGCTAATGACTCTCTGGATGGGACCATAAGACAGTGTGTGGCCATGAAGTGGAGTATGAAACGATTTCTAAAAGATGTCGAAAGGGCAGAAACCGATGAGGACTGTCCTTTTTATATTGAATGGAATGAGTTATTCAGATTCTACCGATGGGCTAAGTTGTTTAAGCATACTAAAGGGGTGCTAGCAGGGCAGCCAATTGAACTTCATATCTCACAACTGTGGGAAGCATGTAATATCTTCTGCTTCAAAAACAAGGCAGATGGTGCTAGACGCTTCCGTAAAGTCTATATTCAGAAGGCCCGTAAGAATGCCAAAACTCAATTTTTGGCAATCGTGTCAAGCTACATTGCGTCCCTGTCAAATGAGATGGAAGAAATCTACATTGCTGGGTGGATTAAGGACCAATCAGATCTGTGTTACAACGAGATTGTCAATCAGATTCATGGTGCTGACTTGTTGAAAGGCAAGTTTAGAGAAGCTTACAAGAAACTTACGTTTAGTAAGAATGGTTCGGTTATTAAGGCTCTGTCTCGTGAAGCCAGAAAACGTGGTGATGGTACTAACCCTAGTGTAGGTATTATCGACGAGTACGGAACGGCTCACGAAACGAATGAAATTGTGGACGGTATTGAGACCGGGTTTGTATCTCGATTCCAGCCACTTCTGGCATACATTACAACTGCAGGGTTTGACTTATCTTATCCTTGCTATTCCTTCTATGGTTACTGTAAGGACATTATCAATCCTGAAACTGATACTGAGAACGACACGATCTTTGTGGCCATCTATGAATTGGACCAAGGCGATGATGTCAAGGACGAATCTAACTGGATAAAGGCCAATCCAATTGTTGCCACTTATCCAAAGGGCCTTGAATATTTACGTAACCAACTAAAAGAAGCACTGGATCAACCTGAAAAGATGCGTTCATTTATGACTAAGAACATGGACGTATGGGTAGACCAGAAGGAAACAGGCTTCTTGAAGATGAATAAGTGGAATGAGCGGGTGGTTGATGATGAATATATCAAAGACTTCCTGCAAGGTGCTTCTGTCTACTACGGTATTGACTTGTCTTCTAAGGTCGATTTGACCTCGTTAGGATGGGTTGCCGTAAAAGAAGGGCGCTATGTATGTGGACAATTGTCTTATATGCCAACAAATACGTTCAATGAGCGGATGAGTCGGGATAGAATACGGTTTGACTTGTTCGAGGAACGCGGAGAATTGACGTTAACTGACGGTGATGTAGTCGATTATGCCTACTTGAAGGAAGATTTGATGCGACTATCCGCTATGTATGGTTGTAAATCAGTTGGAGTCGATATGTGGAACGGTACTTACTTCTTCACTGAGTTGGCATCGGAAGGTGTAGAGATAGTTGAGGTTAAGCAGACGATTGTTGGGCTTACTGAAGCTACAAAGGGCTTCCGAGACGCGCTATACTCTGGCAAATTGCACCATGCGGACGATAAACTGCTTAAATGGGCTGCTAGCAACGCCGTTGTGGACGAGGATAGCAACCAAAACATTAAGATAAGCAAGAAGAAATCACGGGATAAGATTGACCCGTTGGCTGCTATTATCAACGCCTTCTCGTTGGCAATGTATGACAGTCAGAACTTCAACCTAAATGACTATGTTATGTCCGGTAAATTCTCATTCTAGGAGGTGGAATATGGTTATACTTGCTGAATTACTGATGCTTATTGGCACTGCCATCCTGGTATTAGTTGGGTTTATGCTGCATAAGATAGTTGGCTATCTTGTATTGGGCCTAGCATTGATAATTTGGGGATTGATATTGCTAAAATTGGCTAGTTTAATGCCTTCAAACAGACGAGAAAGGGGGTGAATAAATGCTAGAGAAGCTGTTTAATTCGCGTTCGATGGGTAGAGAACCAACAAATATCCTGTCTATGGAGCTGGATAAGGGATGGGGTTCTCTGTTTCAAATCTTCGGCCAGAATAATGTGAAGGCATTGCAAGCAGAATCAAACACTGCACTATTATTCGATACGGTATACGCATGTATTAACGTGTTGAGTGATGACATTGCTAAGCTTCCGTTCAAGTGCTATCGGTCAGTTGACCGTAACATACAGGTTGTGACTGATTCTTACGCCCATAAGCTACTAAGGCTGAAGCCTAACCGGTATATGAACCCATTCAACTTCATTAAGCTGATGATGACGGATGTTTGCACCTATGGTAACTTCTACGCTTATATCAAGCTTGGTAAAGATGGTAAGCCGGAAGAATTGCTACCAATGAAGGCTAGTCTAACTCGTCCGATCATATCAACTGACGGTGAATTGTTCTATCAAACTACTTACATGGGCAAACCGGTGGCCTTATATCCATCTGAAGTCATCCACATTAAGGGGATGTCTAAGAATGGGATTGAGGGGTTATCACCAATTGCAAGTGTAAGGGTTCAGTTAGAAAGTAATGACGCTGCAGCTAGATACAATCGTGAATTGATTGAGGGTGGCGGTTCGCCACAAGGTATCTTAAAGGCATCTGGGCAAGTAACTCCAGAAGCTAAAGATCTTATGCGCGCTGAGTGGCGGAAGGTCAATGAGGGTCAACCAATCGGTATCATTGATTCCGGTTTGGATTATCAGCAGATTGGTATTAGCCAGGCTGATATGCAATGGTTAGATGCTCAGAAGTACAATGCGCAACGAATTGCGGCCATCTTTAAGGTGCCACTTCATAAGATTAACGACTTGGGCAATGCTACTTACACTAACATTGAGCACCAATCGTTGGATTATGTTAAGAATACCTTGCAACCGTGGGTAACTCAGATTGAATCAGAATTCAACCTGAAGCTGTTCACTGACGAATACCGGACCAAAGGCTACTATGTCAAATTCAACATGGATAGCGAATTGCGCGGTGACAGTGAAGCGCGGGCTAAGGTACATGCTATTAACATGCAATATGGTATCAATACGATCAACGAAGTCCGAGCGATGAATGAATTGCCTCCTTATGAATTGGATGTTGCTGATGCTCCATTCATGACGCTTAACTTGGCTCCTGCTAAGAATATTGAAGCTTACCAGAATAACAAGTTTGGCGAAGCTCTGAATGGCAAAGGGAAAGGAGGTGATGATATTGAAGAACAAAAAGCATGATGTTCGTACTTATGGTGAAGTCGCTGAGGTTAGAACGCTTGAATCTGGCGGGACTAATATTGTAAGTGGCTATGCTTTGAAGTTTGACACACTGAGCCATGACTTTGGCTATGGTGATGATCATGTCTATGAAACCTTAGACAAACGGTGCTTAGATGAAGCCGATATGTCTAATACGGTTGCATTGATTAACCATGATGCCAACTTATTACTAGGGAGAACAGGATTCAACTTAGAACTAAGGGTGGATAACATTGGTCTGTACTTTGAGGTTAGCCCTACTGATACAAGTTATGCTAAGGATCTGATTGCGAATATGAGAAGTGGCATTATTGCTAAATGCAGCTTTGCTTTCGTACCTGACCCTAAGTCTATTGAATGGTCTAAGCGAGAAGACGGAAGTTACTTGCGTACCATCAAGAAGATCAAGCAACTGTATGATGTATCTGTGGTGACCTATCCGGCCTATGAAGATACTGAAAGTGTCGTATCTCAAAGAAGTTTTGAAGACTTCCAGGCAGAAGAACAAGAAAACAATCAACGTGATGTAGAAGCCCGTGAACAGGAAATCGAAATCATGAAGATGTATATGCAACAAGCTGGCGTGTAGCCGGCTATTTTTATGCCAAAAATTAAATCAAAGGAGTAATACTATGACTTTACGAGAATTATTAGAGTTATTGCAATCTAAGCGGAGCCAATTTGACGCCATGTCAAAAGAAGCTACCCCTAACATGGAAGAATTGCGTTCATTAAACCAAGAGATTTTGGACTTGAACGAACGTATTAAAATGATGGAAGAACAACGGGATTTACATATTCCTGAAGCTAAAATTGGGGCGCCTGAGAAGACTGCTACACCTGAAGCTTCTTCAGAAGTCCGTTCCCTGTCTAATGAAGACTTAGACAAGGAATATGAAGGTGCGTTCATTCGGGCGTTCCGTCATCAAAAGTTGAGTCAACGTGACATGGAGCTCTACCATGAAATGGAAAAACGTGCTAGCATGGCGCCTACTGTTGGCCACTTTGAATCTAGCGTTGATGCAAACGGTGGTTTCATCGTTCCTAAAGCTGTGTCTACCTTGATTCAAGAGTACAAACGCCAAGGCCAATTTGATTTGAGCCAATTAGTAGATGTGACCTTCACTGCTGTTGTGAAAGGTACCTTCACTTACGAAAAATTAGCAGAAATCACACCGTTCGCAAATATTGCTCAGTGGGATGAAATTCCAGAAGTTGAATCTGGCAAGTTTGAAACTAAGACATACGATATCAAAGACTACGGTGGTATCTTGCCAATTCCACGTACCTTGTTACAAGATACAGACCAAAACTTGATGGCTTATGTTGCGCGATTCATTGCTAAGAAATCTATTGCTACTCGTAACAAGAAGATTCTTGATGTGCTGACCGCAACTTACACCGGGACAAAAGTGGCCTTGGCTGACATTAAAGCTATCAAGAAAGTTATCAACGTAACCTTGGACGCTGCATTCTTGCCAACGGCTAAGATCATCACTAACCAAGATGGTTTTGACTTCTTGGATAGCTTAGAAGACAAGGATGGACGCGGCTACATTGAAGACGATGTAAAAGACCCTACTAAGAAACGCCTTAAAGGGTTGGAAATTGTGGTGTTACCTAATGGGACACTTAAGACCAACACTAAGAAGGTTCCGGTCTTCATCGGTGATTCCAAAGAAGCATTGCGCTTGTATGACCGTGGTGTGTACGAAGTGGCAACTACTGACATTGGGGGCAAGGCGTTCTTGCGTAACAGTACTGATGTCCGCGTAATTGACCGATTCGATGTTATCTCATTGGATAAGGACGCATTGATTGCCTGCGAAATCACCTTACCATAGTAGCGGAGGTGCCTAGATGGAAGCCTTAGAAACTGTGGAAGTTCAGAAGGAATTCAACCCCTTTACCGATTACTTGGTAGAGGGGTCTGAAATTGCGGATGAGCAACGATATGATCCTGACGAAATTCCAACGATTAAAGCCTATATCCTGGGTGCCCAGGCACTCCTGGTTGGTGCTGGGGCGTTCCATAAGGATAATCCGATGACTGGTACGGTCATCCGCTTGATTGTTGGCCACTGGCTAGAAAATCGTGATTCATTAGGTGAAGAACACCGTAACGCGGATTATCTTCCGCGTGCACTGGTGGGCCTTATCAATACATTGCGTTTTCTACCTAAGAAGGCGGTGAAGTCGGATGAAGAAGGCCAAAGCTAGTGATATGCGCCATAAGGTGAAAGTCCTTGAACAAGTGAATGAGTTTGACCCAGAAACGGGTCAAGCTATCTTCACTTGGAAAGAGGTGTTTTCACTATGGTGTCGCGAAATCACCATATTCCGTGAACAGTTGGAAACGATAGTGTCTGGTGGGCAGATACTACGTGACCGATTGGAATTTGAGTGTCGCTATACTACTAAGCTGACAAGTGCTCATCGTGTTGAATATCGAGGAAAGATGTACCAGGTATCTATTGTCGGGGACACATCAGGCTTATCTGACCGGATAAGGTTCCTTGCTGAAGCATTGGAAGATGGGGGTGCTCGATAATGTCTGGTTATTCTTTTGACTTAAAGGGGTTAGAACAAACCATTGCAAACTTAGATACTACGGTCCGTAAGGTTGGGGATGGTGCAAACCATGTCCTAAGAGAAGGGGCAGAAATCTATAAGAGTGCATTGGTGAATAATACTCCACTAGGTCCAGGTATTCGCTATGGGCATGCACGAGACCATGTAAAGGTTGGGAATGTCCGGACTGACAAGACGATGCACAAGTCTGTTAAGGCCGGTTACGATTCTAACGTTGCGTGGCGCATGTACTTTGTCAACGATGGTACCTATTCAAAGGGTAATCCTACTGGTATTCGCCCACGGAGAATCGTTGAGAGAACGATTAGTGCAACTGGACCATCAATTGAACGAACGTTGGCAGATGGTATTAGGTCATTGATTGGAGGTGGCGTATGAATATTGAGCGTCTGATTCAATACAAACTGCTTAACTCTCCTGAAATTGTTAACTTGGTTGGTCGTGATACAGGCGGCGTGCCGCTTATTCGGGCTAATTCAAATGTTAGTGGCTTATATCCGTCTATTGTCTACCATGAGATAGCAGGTGCCGGCCGTTCAGGTGCAGATGATGATGTAGAAATGTATCGTCATACCTTTGAACTAACATATTACTGCGATGACATGGAATATACGGAAATTAGGGATCATATCCTTAAGGCTCTGTATGAAATTGGGTTTAGTCAGATTCATGTCTATACTCAACGAAACTCATTTACTAACTTGATTCACTGGACCGTCCATGTACGGGCTGTCTTGAGTCGAGAACTCTATGACTACTATATGCACCGAGAAAAGGTTTTATACGATGCCACTTATTACAAGGGTTATAAGTTCCCTATCGGTAAGTTTGGAACAAAGAAATCTAAAGTATTGAGTGAACAGTAGTTACTATTAACTAAAGAAAGAAGGAACTTTACATGCCAAAACGTATTGGGTTAAAGAAATTTGCAGTTGCTGTCTTAAAGAAAGACACCACTGAAGCGTTGGAATACCATAAAATCTTACAATTAGCTAAAAACATTAAGGTTGATGTTAAACCTAAGACTGCTGAAGGTAAGTTATATGCAGATGACTCATTAGATGAATCTAACTCATCTGTAACTGGGTATGATTTATCATTTGAAATCAACCAATTGGAACTAGAAGACCAAGCACTTCTATTGGGTCACAAGATTGACGAGAATGGGATGATTGCGGTCGGTCCTGATGATCAAGCGCCATGGGTTGCTGTCTTATTCGAGGCTCCTCGTTCAGATGGTTCTACGGAATACCGTGTTCTTAACAAGGTTAAATTCATGTTACCTGACGAAACTTACGAGACTCGCGGTGAAAACCTCAACTATCAAACACCTAAGATTACTGCTGTATCTGCGTTATGTGCGCACACCGGCTCATACGGGCAACAAGTAGTGGGTAATGACAACAACAAGAGCGTTGTTGATAACTGGTACAAGAAGGTCCAACTCTTGGGTGGCAAGACTGCTACACACGATGAAGAAGAAGGCCGTCCAGAGAAAGTAGCAAAGTCGTAAGCCCTAGTCCTGCTTCTCCAGCAGGCACACCTCCTGGTGCGCCTGCTGGCCAAGTTGGGCCATAGGGCTTTCAATATCGGAAGGGTGGGTAATACCACCCTTTATTTATAAGGAGTAATCATCATGAAATTAGAAATTAAAATTGGCGGCAAGACTAAAACGTTCGTCCAAAATGAAATCAACTTTAAGACTATGCGCTTGGCGCTTGAATGGCAAGAACGGTTGGATAAACAGGTTGCTGCTACTATGGCAATGATTCAAGACAACATTGAGGATGAAACTCTATCTGAAGAAGAACGAGCTGAATTGTTTAAGCCTCAAGAAGATTTGGAGTTATCTGCTCAGCTTATTGTTTCCTTCTTCAATGATCAGTTTACATACGATGAATTCATTCAAGGGGCTTTCTTCCCTAGTGCGTCTGGTCTATATCAAATGGCTAGAGATATTTTTGAACTGGCCTTTAATCAAAAGGAAGTTGCTGAAAAAAAGTCCAAAAAAGTAAGCGCGACTGGTCGGAAGTAAGTCTATTAACCATTATTAAACAGACTTATAAGTACCTGATGGATAAGTACAATTGGGATGCTAGCACGATTGACAAGCAACCATTCTATCGAACCTTGGAACTCATTAACGATGAACTAGGGGCCGAGGAAGAAGTGTACTTCATAGACCAGGTATAAGATAAAGAAAGGGCGGTGACTTATGGCGGAAAATCTAGCAGGTCAATTGGTTGTTGAACTTTCCTTTGATGGGACGAAGTTTGACCGTGGGATTGCTTCAGCCAAGCGCGAACTTGCTTCTTTCGGTAAGGCAACGAGAACCAGTATTCAAATGACAAAGGACCATAGTTGGGCCATGAGTACGGGGCGGGTAGCCTTAAACAATATGAAGACTGAGTATCAAGGTATGAATGCCTTGTTAGATCAGTATAATCAACGTCAACAAAGCCTGATTGAATCAGGTAAACAAAGTAGTACTACCTTTAAGCAGAACGAACGGAATATCAATAACCTTAAGGCTGAAATGTATGCCTTGAGCCAACGGTATAGCCAATTCCAAAAACAATTGTATACAGAGAATAGCTGGGCTACCAAGATGGGGCGTGGCTTTGATTATGTGGGCAATAAGATGGTTGGCCTTGGTCGTGGTGTTAAAGAAGTCGGTAACGGTCTGACTCAATTAGGTGTGATTGCATCTGCTGCCGGTGGGTACTTCATTAAAAATGCGATCGATTATGAATCTGGATTGGTTCAGGTCCGTAAGACTACTGGCGCATCTGCTGAGCAGATGAAAGTGTTCAGTGAGCAGATTATGCAAATGGGCCGCACGATGCCAATTGCGGTAGGCGAATTAGAAAACCTCGCGTCTATTGCGGGGCAATTAGGGGTTAAACAAGATGACTTGGCCCGATTCACCCAGGTAATGGCAAAGATTGGTACGGCTACCTCGCTATCTAGTGAGGAAGCGTCCAATGCGATTGCGCGGTTTACTAACGTTACAGGTACTGGGGTTGCCAATATCGAACGTATCGGGTCGGCCTTGGTACACTTAGGTAACAACTCTGCTACGACTGAAACTGAAATCATGTCGATGGCTAGTGCTTTGGTCGGTACGCTGAATACTTTAGGGGTTAGTGAAGCTGACATTCTGGGTATCTCTGCTGCCTTAAGTTCGTTAGGTATTGCTGCTGAACGTGGGGGTTCTGCGGTTTCTAAATTCTTCGTCAATATGGCAAGTGCCGTATCTGCCGGAGGCCACAAGCTAGAAAACTTCGCTAAAGTGGCTGGCATGACGTCTGAACAATTCAAGTCCTTGTATCAACAAAGTAGTTCTGCTGCTTTTACTGCCTTCATTGATGGGCTGGCCCGTATCAAGGCCGAGGGTGGCGATGTAGTTGATGTCTTAAACGGGATGAAAATCAAGGAAGTTCGTTTGCGTGACACTTTGCTGAAGCTTGCTAATGGTAGTGAGGTGCTACATAAGTCCTTAAACTTAGCCAATGAAGCTTACAAGGAAGGGACTGCCTTAGACAAAGAGTACAATGAGCAATTGAACTCAACTAAATCTCAATGGGAAATTGCTAAGAACAACGCTTACCTATTGTCAGTTCAGATTGGTAATGCCTTATTGCCTGCTATCAATGATCTGATTAACAACTCTGATGGGTTGGTAAGTAAGGTTCAAGACTTCGCTAAGTGGTTTAGCAATTTGGATGATGCGACTAAGAAGAACATTGTATCGTTCGGTGCATTTGCCTTAGTGGGTGGGCCTGTACTCTCTATGTTTGGGTCACTGATTACGACTGGTGGTAACCTCCTTAAGATGACGGGCACCTTATTTACTGGTGTAGGTAAGCTAAGCGGTGCATTCGCTACTATGCTAGCCGGTGATATTACGGGTGGCATTGGCATGTTGGGGGCAGCATTCAACCCGGTTGTGCTAGGTGTTGCTGGTGTAACTGCAGCTCTTGCGCTTGGTTATGTTGCATGGAAAACATGGGGTGAGGAAGCCTGGAATGCTTACACGAGGGCGAAGGAATTTCCTGACATAAGCGGTATTACTCAGAAACAAGCTGAATCACTAAGAGCCATGCGTGAGCATATCCAAGGCGTATCAGTTGAAATTGGCAATATCGGAAAAGGCATGAGTATGGACGGCTTAGCTACGAGTCTATCTGGTATTTCTGAGGAAGTCAGAAAACTGAGTGACGAAAAAGTAGCTAAACTCAAAGAAAACTTCAAGGCCTTACCTAAAGACGTGCAAGATGCACTGAGAGAAAGCTTTGAAGCAACTATTAAGGATATTCAAGATAAGGCGACTGAAGCTGAGAATGCTGTTAAGAGAATTCAAGAGCTTCAAACAAGCGGATTGGATCCTGAAGGAGTCTTGAAACCTGAGTACCAATCTGAGGTTATGGCCTTGTCTGACAAGGTAATGCGCTATTATGCCGAGTCATTGGCTGAAAATGCACAACAGTATGAGCAGATTTATGCTAGCTTCACTAAAAACCTCAGTCAAATGACTGAAGAAGAACTAGGCGCTAGATTCAACTACATTGATAAGGCGTTAGAATCTGAAACAGCTTTGTATCAGAAGCAACAAGATGCCTTGTTTGCGATGAAGAAAGCTGGGAAGATTACTGAAGAACAGTACAATACTCAGATGGAAGCTGTCACTAAGGCTCACTTGGCTAGAAAGCTTGCGTTGGAAGAAGAAAATATCCGAGCAACCTTGGAATTGTATTTGAGAAAGAACGGTAAGACTAAGGAACAACTCATGCAGAATGAACATGAGTATGAGACCTTCCTTCAAGGGGTAGCAGAAGCTACTGGGACTACCGTTGAACAAGTGCGTAAAATCTTTGAACAAGGACCTAATGCTGAAAAGTTCGCTGAGCCAATCAAGAACCTTATCACTTATTCCAAAGAAATGGGTGATGCTGTATCTTCTGCTATGGTTAAGTGGAATAATGCAATGAATACATTTGCTTCTGATAAGGGCACTACGGCAGGGAACCTATCTACTGAACAATTAGATGAGTTTATCCAGAAGGTCCATACGATGGGGCTTACATGGAATGACTTGCAACTCTTATCTAAAGATGCCCATGTTGATAGCAACGTTAAAGAACTGATTCAGAAAATCTTAGAGACTAAGACTGAATGGGACTTCCTAACGTTGGAAGAAAAACAAGCCAAAATCAAGACGGAAGGTAAGGAACAATTCGACGCCTTACTTGAAAGTCTAGGCGTTACCTGGGAGCAGATTGAGCCTAAGGTTCAAGAGTTAAAAACTAAATACTACGGGGCTGACTTATTGGAGAACGCCTTGTATGAATTGGGTATTTGGCAAAACTTAACGCTTGAACAGAAAATTGCTATCTTAAAGATGGAAGTACCTCATGATGACATTCAAAAAACCATTGAACAAATGGGCCTATGGAACAATGAGGAATTCAGAAGTAAGTACGCCAACATTGATACTAACGCACCTGATGCTGAGCAGCAGATGCACAACTTATTAGTTGCTTGGGGCGTCATCCCTGATAGTGATACACGCACGTTACTTACTAACACAAACGCGGACGCTACACTGACAAGTGTATCTTCATTGGCTTTCTACTGGTTGACTAGCATGTTAGGATTGTCGCCGGTTGAGGCAAAGACAAGTACTAATGCTGACGATACTAAGACTAAGTTAGAAAACTTGAAGAATGCGGCTCAGAATGCTGACAGTGAAGGTGTTGATGTTGATACTGAAACCGATGCTGAAGATACTCAAGCCAAGTTGAATCGGATGAACGATATAATTGGTGACAGTCGATCAAATGGCGCCAATACTGTTAATGCTAGAACGGAAACGAATGCAGATGAAACGCGTGGTAAATTAAGTGGGGCAAGTGATCAGATGCACGCCACGAGGTCTAATTTCAGCCAGGGGGCAAATGCTCCATTGAGTGCTACTGACTACGCCAGCAGAGTTATTTCATCTGTTAGAAATTATTTGTGGTCGCTAGATGGACAAACGGCGCATACCTATGTGTATACTCACCTTGAAGATGTTGGGGGTCGTCTTATGTCCG
>CAUUNL010000051.1:0-12191 GCA_963546405.1 Abiotrophia defectiva
TGGTCCGTTGGTCAAGTGGTTAAGACACCGCCCTTTCACGGCGGTAACACGGGTTCGAATCCCGTACGGATCATTATAATATCTCGGAGGATTACCCAAGTCCGGCTGAAGGGAACGGTCTTGAAAACCGTCAGGCGTGTAAAAGCGTGCAAGGGTTCGAATCCCTTATCCTCCTTAATAAAATCGCGGAGTGGAGAAGTTGGCATCTCGTCGGGCTCATAACCCGAAGGTCGCAGGTTCGAGTCCTGCCCCCGCAATAGGTTCCGTGGTGTAGGGGTTAACATGCCTGCCTGTCACGCAGGAGATCGCGGGTTCAAATCCCGTCGGGACCGCCATGCGGGTGTAGTTTAGTGGTAAAACTACAGCTTCCCATGCTGTCGTCGCGAGTTCGATTCTCGTCACCCGCTTCCCATACTAGAGTAGCTTGAGCTGCTCTTTTTTTATGTTCTTGGCTCCATTCTTGCACATGAATGGAAGATTCTATATAATAAGTATGTACAATAGTTTGAGACCTCCCTACAGCTAGGCTGTCAGGGGCTTTTCTATTTTAATGAAGGGATACTCGGTATCCGATACTAGGAGGTAGTTATGTTTCAGTCTTTGCTTGCTGAGATTAAGGAGTACAAGAAACCCTCATTCTTAGCATCCTTTTATATGTTTCTGGAAGTCATTTTTGAGATTTCCATTCCCTTTGTCATGGCCCTACTCTTAGACAAGGGCGTGCAGATGGGGGATATGCGGCAGGTGGCCCTTTATGGTGGCCTCATGCTGGTCTGCGCCTTTTTATCCCTCTTCTGTGGCATGCAGTCTGCCCGCTACGGGGCCTTTGCTTCGGCTGGTTTTGCCAAGAACTTGCGTAAGGCCCTTTTCGCCAAGGTTCAGTCCTTCTCCTTCGAGAATATCGACCGCTTCTCATCAGGTGGGTTGGTTACCCGTATGATGACCGACGTGACCAACGTACAGAACTCCTATCAAATGATTATCCGGGTGGGCGTGCGGGCACCGCTTAACTTGATTTTTGCCATCTGGGCGACCTTCCTTATTAACGGTCAGATGGCCATGATCTTTGTCTGGGTAGCCCTCTTCTTAGGGAGCGTACTAGCCCTTATTCTTAAGATTGTCTATCCGCTCTTTACTGAGGTCTTTAAGGCTTACGATAATCTCAATAGTAGTATCCAAGAGAACATCACCAATATGCGGGTGGTTAAGTCCTATGTTAAGGAAGCCCAGGAGACAACTAAGTTCCAGACGGCTTCTGGCAGAATTTACCGCATGTTCATGAAGGCCATTAATGTCAGCGTCTTAAGCACGCCAGCCATGATGCTGTCCATGTATGGATCCTTCCTTATGATTTCTTGGATGGGGGCCCATCTCATTGTAGTCGGCAACATGACGACCGGGGAATTAACTTCCATGTTTTCCTACACCATGACCATTCTCATGTCCCTCATGATGCTCATGATGATTTTCGTTATGCTAGTCTTATCCATCGCCTCCGTTGAACGGATTAATGAAGTCCTCAAGACCCAGTCTACCATTGTCTCACCTGAAAATGGTTTGACTCAAGTGGCCGATGGCAGTATTGAATTCCAAGAGGTCAGCTTTGCCTACACTGATGAAAATGGTGACAAGGCCCATGTCTTAGAAGGCATCAACCTCAGCATTCAGTCTGGTGAGGTCATCGGGATTTTAGGCGGGACCGGGTCCGGTAAATCAAGTCTGGTCCAGCTCATTCCGCGTCTCTACGATGTGGAAGCCGGTGCTGTCAAGGTGGGCGGACAGGATGTCCGTGACTACGACCTGGATAGCCTGCGTCGCCAAGTGGCCATGGTCTTACAGACCAATGTGCTCTTTTCCGGGACCATTAAGGAAAATATGCGCTGGGGTAAGAAGGATGCTACTGACGCCGAAATTGAAGCGGCCTGCAAGCTGGCACAAGCCCACGAATTTATCTCCGAGTTCAAGGATGGCTACGACACCATGATTGAACGGGGTGGGGCTAACGTTTCCGGCGGTCAGCGTCAACGGCTCTGTATTGCCCGGGCCCTGCTCATGAATCCTAAGATTCTGATTCTGGATGATTCCACCTCAGCCGTGGATACCAAGACCGACAGTCTGATTCGTCAGGGCTTGGCTTCTAGTCTCAAGGAGACCACCAAGCTTATTATCGGCCAGCGGATTTCGTCGATTCAAGAGGCTGACCGCATTGTGGTCTTGAACGACGGCAAAATTGACGCCATTGGCAACCATGAGCAGTTGCTGGCAAGCAATGCTATCTACCAAGAAGTCTATCAAATGCAAACTCAAGGAAAGGAGGCGGCCTCAGATGGAGAATAAGAAAAGACGTGGCGATTGGTCTTCCATTATCCGACTCCTCAAATTCATGTGGCAGGACTATAAGTGGGTCCTCCTGGTCTCCGCTGTCCTGATTGTTATATCAGCCCTCGTGACCGTTAACCTGACCAGTTCTATCCGCTCCTTGGTCGACAATTTCGTCCAACCTATGTTGCAGACCGGCTCTAGTGACTTCGGGCCCCTGCGTGACTTTTTGTTGGGCTTAGCCCTCTTCTGCTTGGTTGGGGTCATGGCCAACTACGGCTTCTCCATTATGATGGCTACTATCTCTCAGGATGCCTTGCGCTCCCTACGTAATCAACTCTTTGAGCGCATGCAGAAGCTGCCAGTTAAGTATTTTGACACTCATCCTCATGGGGACATTATGTCCATCTACACCAACGATATCGACGCGCTGCGTCAGGCTATCGAGCAGTCTATTCCCCAACTCTTCTCGTCTGCCATCACCATGATCGGGGTCACGGTCTCCATGTTGGTAGTCAGTCCCTTGCTCTTCCTAGTGGTGGCCGTCATGCTGGCCATTATGGTCTGGGTCATCAAGACCGTTTCCAGCAAGTCTGGTCGCTACTTTGGCGAACAACAGAAGAATTTAGGGATTGAGAATGGCTTTATTGAAGAAATGATGTCTGGGCAGAAGGTCATTAAGGCCTTTGTCCATGAAGCAGCCAGCATTGAAGCCTTCGACCAAATTAACGAGCAACTCTTCCAATCTTCCTACCTGGCCAACCGTTTTTCTAACGTCCTTATGCCAATCTTAGGGAACTTGGGTAATATCTCCTTCGTCTTGACTTCCATTGCCGGGGGCTTTATGGCCCTGAATGGGGTCGGCGGCCTGACTATTGGGGGCCTTATGTCCTTCCTGCAACTCAACCGTTCCTTTATCGGGCCAATTGCTCAGGTGTCCCAACAGCTTAACTTTGTCCTTATGGCATCGGCTGGGGCAGACCGCATCTTCAATTTGCTAGATGAGGAGCCAGAAGTGAACCAAGGGAAGGTAAGCCTGGTTAATGCAGAAGAAGTCGACGGTAAGCTGGTCGTGACTGATCAGAAGACTAAGCGCTGGGCTTGGAAACATCCACGTCCACAAGGCCAATACGAGTTGGTGCCTTTGGTAGGGAATGTGGTCTTCAACAATGTGGACTTCTCCTATGATGGCAAGAAGCAGATCCTGCATGACATCAAGCTCTACGCTGACAAGGGTCAGAAGGTGGCCTTCGTTGGGGCAACCGGGGCAGGTAAGACTACGATTACTAACTTAATCAATCGCTTTTACGATATCCAGTCAGGTTCTATTACCTATGACGGCATCGACGTCAAGCTGATTGACAAGGACTCCCTGCGTAAGTCTCTGGGCATCGTTTTGCAGGATACCCATCTCTTTACCGGGACCATCGCGGAAAATATCGCCTACGGTCGAGAAGACGCCAGTCGCGAGGAGATTCTGGAGGCGGCTCGCATCGCCAACGTCGATTCCTTCGTCAAGCATCTGGATCAGGGCTATGAAACCATGCTGACGGACGACGGGGCCGGCCTCTCCAACGGCCAACGCCAGCTGATTGCCATCGCCCGCGCGGCCCTGGCTGATGCGCCCGTCCTTATCTTGGACGAGGCCACTTCATCCATTGACTCGCGGACCGAGAAAATGGTGCAAGAAGGCTTGGACCGCCTCATGGCCGGCCGCACCGTATTCGTCATCGCCCACCGTCTGTCAACTATCGTCAACTCTGACGTCATCATGGTCATGGACCACGGCCGCATTATCGAACGCGGCAACCACTCCTCCCTCATGGCCGAGCGAGGCACCTACTACCGCCTCTACACCGGCGGCCTAGAAATCGACTAAAGCCAGCAAGTAAGCAGGGAAGCAGCTTCCCTGCTTTTTTGTATGGGGAAATGGGCTTGAAAGCTAGAAGAGGGCGCCAAACCGGGGAGAAGGCAGTGAGCTAGTGGTCCACTCTTTGGAGTGGACCACTAGCTGGGGTGGAAATCTGGTAAAAGGGTGCAAACCGGGGTAGAAGCCGCGAGCCAGTGGGCCACTTTGTCGAGTGGACCACTAGCTAAGGCGGAAACCTGGAAAAAGGGCCCAAACCGGGATGAAAGCCGTGAGCCAGTGGACCACTAGCTAGGTCTGGAACCTAGTAAAAGGCGCCGAACCAGGTAAAAAGGCATGAGCCAATGGCCAGCCTAGCTAGCACAATATTGCCAGCCCCGTAACAAATCGTGCCAGCCACCTCCCGCTAGATTTATCTTAAGATGTAAATTTTTTAGAAGAAAATGTGTTGTAAACCACAAAAGGCTAGTGAGATGTTATAATAGGGGCAAGAAGCTTTGCGAGGAGGTGACGGTATGTCACATCAGGAAATATACGGTGCCTACGGGGCTTACCTAGCGCCTATTATGCAAGACTTGATTAGAAAACTGGAAGACTATAATAAGGAGCAGAAGGCCGACACGGGCTTCAAGCTCTATGAGCACCTGATTTACCGGGTCAAGGCCGAGGAGTCGATGCGAGACAAGTGCCAGCGCAAAGGCCTAGATCAGACGCCGCAGTCAGCCCTTAAGGTCATTCGCGATGCCATTGGCGTCCGAATTGTCACGGGCTTTGTCGAAGATATTTATCACCTAGTCGACCGCCTGCGCCAGGAAGCTGGCTATGTGGTGGTGGAGGAGAAGGACTACATCAGTCAGGTTAAGCCCAACGGCTACCGCTCCTACCATGTCATTTTAGAGGTGGAGACCGACTATCCGGACTGTCAGGGGCAGACGCCGGGTCGCTATTATATCGAGGTTCAGCTCAGAACCATCGCCATGGATTCCTGGGCCAGCCTGGAGCATCAGATGAAGTACAAGCATGACATTGCCAATCCAGAGCGCATCAGTCGCGAGCTCAAGCGCTGCGCCGACGAGTTGGCCTCCTGTGATTTGACCATGCAGACCATTCGACACTTAATCCAAGGAGGTGAGGTCCATGCGGATCCTGCTAGCTGAAGATGAACAACAATTGGCCCGGGTCGTGATGACGGCCTTAGCCCATGAAGGTTATCAGGTGGACTGGGCAAAAGACGGCCAGCAAGCGGTCCAACTGGCCCAGCAGACGGTTTATGACCTCATGATTCTGGACATTATGATGCCGGTTATGAATGGCATTGAGGCCCTTAAGGAAATTCGGGCCAGTGGCCACACTAATCACGTCATCATGCTGACGGCCATGGCCGAAGTCGACGACCGGGTGACCGGCCTGGATGCTGGGGCAGACGACTACCTGACCAAGCCTTTTTCACTCAAAGAACTCCTGGCCCGCCTGCGGTCTATGTCCCGCCGGGTGGACCACTATGAGGCGCCACAACTGGCCCTAGGCAACACCCAACTCAAGCTAGAAGAAATGGAAGTGTCGGCCAACAACGCCATTCGCCTGGCCGGCAAGGAAGCCAAGCTCCTGGCCCTGCTCATGAAGAATCCCGGCAAGGCCCTGTCCCAGACCTATATCTATGACCATGTCTGGGCCGATGAAGCGGGCCCAGCCGACTATGAGCTAGTCAATGTCTATCTGGCCTACTTGGTCCAAAAGCTACTCAGCATCCGCTCCAATCTCCAGATTGTGGGCCAGCCAAGTGGTCCCTACCAGTTGCTAGTGGAAGCCGCGCCAACCGAGCCTAGCCAGAGCCTGGAAGGGGGCGACTAGCCATGTTCCGCAAACTGCGTTTCCAATTTATCGCCATTACCACCCTGGCTATCACCCTCATCCTTATGACCCTGGTCGGCGTCATTAACACGGTCCGCTACCTGCAGACCGAGCACGATATTCAGGCCGTGCTAGACTTGCTGACGGAAAATAAGGGGACCATCCCGGACACCAAGGAGAACCGGCAGACCTTTGACCGCCAGTTTGTCAGCCAGGGGACCCTCTATAACTTTAACTACTTTAGCGCCCGCATTAAGGCCAACGAGGCCATCATCAATCCGGGCACGGCCAACCACCTGACCTCGGAGCAAATTCAAGGCTTTGTGGATCAGTCGGGCCTGCAATCCTTCCGCGACCGGGGCTACCTGGAAGAAGATGGGCGCTACTTCTCCTATCGCATTAGTCCCGTCTCCGAGAATGAGCGCCTGGTCGTCTTCTTCGAGACCACCCAGGCCTTTCGAGACCGCTGGTCCCTCCTGGTCCTCTCCATCCAAATCGCCGCCATCAGCTGGCTGGCCTTTGTGGTGGTGGTGACCATCTTCTCTGGCCTGGCCATCCGGCCCTTTGTCCGCAATTACGACAAGCAACGCTCCTTCATTACCAATGCGGGGCATGAGCTCAAGACGCCACTGGCGGTCATTGCGGCCAATAATGAGCTGCAGGAGCTCTTAACCGGTGAGACCGAGTGGACCCAGAGCACCAAGGATCAGGTCGACCGTCTAGATCATTTGATTGCCAAATTAATCCGCCTGGCCCGGCTAGAAGAACGCAAGGACCAGGCACCTGTCACGGTGGACTTTAGCCAACTAGTCCAACGGGTCTCCCACAACATGTCGGCCCTCTGGGAACAAGAAGGCCTGCATTACGAGGCCGACATTCAAGAAGGCATCAGCCTGCAAGGGGTGCCCGACGACCTCTATGAGTTGGTCAGCATCCTCCTGGATAATGCCCGCAAGTACTGCGACCCTCAGGGCACTGTGCGCCTGCAACTGGCTAACTACAAGCCTTGGCTGAGGAAGGGGCGGGCGGTCTTGACCGTCTCCAACGATTATGCCGCCGGCCAGGGCCAGGACTACCGTCTCTTCTTCGACCGCTTCTACCGGTCCGACCAGTCCCGCACCCGCCAAGTGGCGAGCCCAGAGGGGGCAGACTTAGACTCGGCGCCAGCAGGTGGGGAGGCCAAGCCCGCCCAAGGCTACGGCATCGGCCTGTCCATGGCCCAAAACATTGTCAGTCTGCATCGGGGCAAAATCAGCGTCCACTACAAGGATGGGGTCATCCGCTTTGTGGTCAGCCTCTAAAGCGCCTATTGAGTGTGTTTGCCTAAGGACATGATGGAGAGATGACAAAGCAAAATAAGTGTTAGGAGCTAAAGAACTGATGGAATCGAGACCTGACTTTGATAAAATGACATCCTTTGAGCAGTTTAATAAGTACTATTGGTACCGTGAAGAAATGTCGCAGATCTGCAAGTCCTTAGGATTAGAATATAGAGGGACCAAACAAGAACTCAACCACATTATTGAAGCCTACTTCAAGGGCCATTTCATTAAGAAAGCGCCAAGAAAAAAGGTCAAGAAGCAGGTTGAAAATATTAGCTTAGATAGTCCCTTACTTGAATGTGGCTTTCCCTTTAATGCCAAGTTCAGAGAATATTTCGCTGCTGTGACGGGGATATCGCCCTTTAAATTTACGGCGGATATGGCGACTGCCTGGCGGAAAGTCAAAAGCGAAAAGGATGGCAAGTTTACTATCCAAGACTTGCTGAAGGTCTATTATGGCCAATCAGATTATGCCAAGTATGATCATTCCGTTTGTCAATGGAATCAGTTTTTAAAGGATTTCTGCGCCGATAAAAACAGTGGCCACTACTCAAACAAGTTAAAAGTAGCGGCCATTCTCTGGAAAGAAGTCAGAGATTCGGACAAGGAAAAACGCTATTCAGACAATCTCTTAAGGGACTATGAAGATAAGATAAAAGACTATCGCCAGTAGGCAAGGCCCAACTGATTAAATCCAAGACAGAACAGTAAACCATTCGGTTTACTGTTTTTCTTTGCCTAAAAATGCTAAAGGACAAAGTCGCTATAGCCCTGAATTTAAGCTGATGGGCGAAGGATTCTTAGGGGCTCTCTGCTCTAACAAGTGCCACCTTCGGCCTCCCTTGCAAGCAAGGACTTAGCTCAGCTAGCCGGCAGATTAGCCCACCCTCAGGATTGGTTCTAGAATAACTTGTGAAAACGCTGTAAGGGTGCTATAATAGAAATGGATGTTTGTATAACACGGAGGGGAGTGGTGAATTGCCTTATATCAAACGTGTCATTCATTTGATGGGTGCGACAATCGCCATTTCACTGGCAGACTCGGAAGATCCGAGCCTCCTCGATGCGGTGGAAGAACGTCTACATACCTATAATATGCGCTTTAGTGCCAATGATGCGCGCTCGGAGCTTATGCAGGTCAATCTGCAAGCAGGCTTGGCCCCAGTTAAGGTCCATCCCGAGCTCTTCGAGCTCATTCAACTGGGACGGACTCACAGCCTAGCCCCTGGTAGCCATCTCAATATCGCCATAGGGCCCTTGGTCCAAACTTGGCGGATTGGCTTTAAAGATGCCCGCGTCCCAAGCCCACAGGAAATTCAAGCGGCCTTGGCCCTCACGGACCCAGCCAATATCCTCATGGATGAGGACAAGTTGGCAGTCCAGCTGGCCTTGCCCGGCATGAAGCTGGACCTTGGTGCCCTAGCCAAAGGCTATATCGCCGACCGCCTCAAGGATTTCTTGTTAGAGCAGGGTGTCCAATCAGCCTTGATTGACTTAGGCGGTAATATTCTGACCATTGGCCAGAATCAAGACCGGCAACAAGCTTGGCAGATTGGCATTCAGAATCCCTTGGCGGCACGTGGCCAACACCTCATGGTCCTACCAATTGTGGACCAATCGGTGGTGACCTCAGGCATCTATGAGCGGACCCTATCGCGCGGAGGTCAGACCTACCACCACATACTGGATCGCCAGACGGGTTATCCTATGACCAGCCCCATTGCCAGCCTGACCATTATTGCCCAGCATTCCGTCGATTGCGAAATCTGGACCACCCGCCTCTTCGGCGACATGCCAGCGGATATCCTGGACCAGGTCGAGGCTCAAACCGGTCTAGAGGCTGTCTTAGTCACCCAAGACCAACACATCTACCATACTTCCGGTCTCAAGCGAGACTGAACATTCTAAGTATAGAGAGGAACACTTATGACAAAATTTATTGCACTTGTTGGGACTAACTTCCAACGTTCCACTAACCGTCGTTTGCTTCAATACATGCAGAAGCATTTTGCTGATAAGGCAGAAATCGAACTCGTTGAGATTCAAGATATCCCACTCTTCAACAAACCAGCTGACAAGCAAGTTCCAGAGCTCGTTAAGGAAATTGCGGCTAAAATCGATGCGGCTGATGGGGTCATCATCGGGACACCTGAATACGACCACGCTATTCCAGCAGTCTTAATGAGCGCCTTGGCTTGGCTCTCTTATGGGATTTACCCACTCTTGAACAAGCCAGTTATGATTACCGGGGCTTCTTACGGGACCTTAGGTTCTTCACGGGCTCAATTACAATTACGCCAAATCCTGGACTCCCCAGAATTGAAGGCTAACGTGATGCCTGGTTCAGAATTCCTCTTGTCACACTCCTTACAGGCCTTTGACAAGAAGGGCAACCTGATTGACCTAGACACCATTAAGAAATTAGACGCCATCTTCGATGATTTCCGTTTATTCGTGAAGATTACGCAAAAGCTGAAAAGCGCGCAAGATCTGCTCCACAAAGAAGCGGAAAACTTTGACTGGGAAAACCTATAACATACGTGACGAGAAGGGAAGAAAACTATGAAATTTGTCGGACTTGTTGGTTCAAACGCTGAACAATCCTATAACCGTAAATTATTAGAGTTTATCCGCCGGGAATTCAAACTCAAATTCGAATTAGAAGTGATGGAAATTGATGAAGTACCTCTCTTCAATCAAGAAAGCAAATGGGACGATAGCTTCCAACTTCGCTTGCTTTACAACAAAATCACACGTGCGGATGGGGTCATTATCGCAACTCCAGAACACAACCACACCATTACCGCAGCCTTGAAGAATGTTTTGGAATGGTTGTCTTATGAAGTACACCCATTTGAAAGCAAACCTGTCATGATCGTAGGAGCTTCCTACCATGACCAAGGGACTTCACGTGCTCAAGTTCACCTCCGCAAGATCCTGGACGCACCAGGGGTCAACGCTTATACCTTACCAGGCAATGAATTCCTATTAGGTAAAGCCAAAGAAGCCTTCGACTTGAACGGCAACATCACCAACGAAGGGACTGTTAAGTTCTTAGGCTCTTGCTTGGATAACTTCGTTAAGTATGTGGAGGTTGTTTCTAAATTGAAGAAACCAAAACCAATCGAACCTGAAGACTTAGATGTAACCAACCCAATCGCGACTACCATCCAAGGGGTGGATCCAGATGATCCAGAATGGGTAGAAAAAGCAGCTGAGCTGGTAGGGGCAGTCTCTGGCGATACTTACGTCAAGTTAGACCACGGGATTCTGACCGTTAACCAAATCGACATGTTCCTTAAGGCTATGCCTTTCGAGTTGACCTATGCCGATGATAACAACCAATTCCTCTACTATAACAACGCTCACCAAGATCCTAACACCATGTTTGCTAAACGCGTGCCATCTCAATCAGGTAGCCGCTTATCAACCGTTCACAACTCCTTGCCAGCTGCACGGATGAAGAACGTTGAGTGGGTAGTTGGGGTTCTCCGTAACGGCGACCAAGAATACGTACGGACCATCGTACCGGGTTCACCTGAAGGGGTGATTAACACTCACAACTACCAAGCCATGTACTACCCAGATGGCTCTTACGCTGGGATCAACGAGATTGTCTTCAACTTCCAACCATGGTTAGACTGGTACTTACAATCTACTGGTCAACGCTTAGTTGGCGGTAACGGCACTGTTGCCCCTGGCCCACACGGTGGTGGCCATGCCGATGCGACTTCTGGTGCTTCTGATGCGCCAGACAGCCACGGTGGCGGCGGCCATGCTGACGCTACTTCTGGCGCCAGCAACTAATTAAGCCTAAGCAAAGGGCGCCCGACTCAGTCGGGCGCTCTTTTTGTGTTTGTGGCATAAAAAAAATCCCTGCCGAGGCAGGGATTGAAGTCAAGTTTAGCCTTATACTGGTACCGTGTTAGCTGAGTAGCGTTTGCGGTATTGGGAAGGCGTACAGTGGTTGTTCTCCTTGAAGGTCTTGGAGAAGTGAGAAGGTGAGTGGAAGCCAACCCGGTCTGAGATATCAGAGACGGTAATGTTAGACTTAGCCAATAGCTTCTCTGCTTCTTCTAAGCGCACATGGATCAGGTAGTCAATTGGTGACAAGCCAGTTTGTTGCTTGAAGAGGCGAATCAGGTAGTATTTATTGATATCCACTAAGTCAGACAACTCTTCCAAGGTAATCTTCTTAGAGTAGTTCTTGCGGATGTAATTTTGTAGCACGTCTATCTCATTGTGCTTAGCTTGGAGGCTGGCGTCCTTGATTGATAATTCGTTGTGACGTAAGAGATGAATCATCACACACTCAATCAGCTTTTTCATGATGAGGTCGGAACCGCGGAAACGGTTGGACTCTTCAATCAGAGCCAAGTCCAAGTAGTACTTGAGCGTTGGGTTAGGATGGGAGGCCACAAATAATTGTGAACTAGAGTTGGCTTCCTGTGAGGAAGTGAAGACAACGCCGGATAGGGCAATGCAGATCCAGTCAATCTTCCGAATTGGATCAAGGGTAATGGTGGTGCCTGGGTTCAGGATAATGACATCACGTTTCTTAATCTCGTGTTGTTCATATTCTGAGTGACAAATACCCGCGCCTTTGTTAACATAGAAAATTAATAAATCTTCTGATGCTATTTTGTGATGCTCGTTGGCAGGTAATTGCTGAGTTGTAATCGAAGTTAGTTTGACTGATGCAGAATTTACATTCGAAATATACATAAAAAGCAATCTCCTTTCTGTTTTTGAGCGAACGTGCAATGTTCTACTATAATAATACACCATTTAAATTAAAATTGGAACCCGTACCATTGGGTATCCCATTAAAT
>CAUUNL010000052.1:0-11639 GCA_963546405.1 Abiotrophia defectiva
CTTATTATTGGTTCCATTTCAGCGCAATCAAATGTTACGAAAATATTACGAAGATAGAAGAGCTCCTGTTTTCACAGGGGCTCAAAGCTTTTATTTAACCTTGGGTCAAACGTTTGCGGATGTAACTAGAGCTATACTCAACAATCAGGATAAAGGCAATCAGACCAATCAAAATGGCTCCTACTTCATCCCATTTGTAACCGTTAATAGCAAAGGTCAATGGTGCCCCAATCCCGCCGGCTCCAACAACCCCTAAAATCGTGGCGTCACGCAGGTTCATATCGAAGCGGAAAATCAGGGTGGAAATTAAACTAGACCAAAGTTGGGGAATAATCCCACAGCGAATTTTCTGGAAGGTAGAACAACCAGCCGCATCTAAGGCCTCTAGTATGGAATCATCTAAATCGTCAATGGTTTCCGAGAAAAGCTTAGAAATCATCCCAATCGAAGTGACCGATAGGGTCATAACCCCAGCGAAAGCACCTGGGCCGGTTACACGGATAAACATGAGCCCGTAAACGAAACTTGGGATGGTCCGAACTGCCATTACGAAGAGGCGTGTAATGACGGTAATGGGCATTGGCATGACCTTACGTGAAGCGAGAAAGGCCAAAGGGATAGAGAATACAGCTCCTACAATGGTTCCCATGAAAGCAATAGCTGCCGTTTCTAGGAGCAAGTGGAGTACGCCGCTCTCACCTAAACCAAGTAAGGTTTCCAAGTTAGGGTGGAAAATCCCGCTAATAATATTGAAGGCAATGGTCGGGCCCTTTTCAGAAATATCAATAGATCCCAAAGCTGACCAGGACCAAACAATGAGAATTACTAAACCAAGCACCCATAAGGCCTTGAAATACTTATCTGAGGTACGTGATTCATACATTTCATTAATTTTATTAATCATGATCCGAACCTCCTAAGTTAGTTTAGAACGCAAGTAGCGACTGGTATACTCGATAATCAGGACTGTCACATAGAGGGCAACTAAAATCATGCCTAAATTCGTATACTCACGCCAGGCAATCTTCTCATTCAAGATGACCCCAATCCCACCAGCACCAACCCATCCCAGAATGGCTGCGTGACGGACATTCCCTTCAAAAGTATAAAGGGAAGAAGCAAGATAGGAAGGTAAGACTTGCGGCAAAATGGCGCCTAGAAAACTATAAACCCGGTTAGCACCTAGGGCTTCCATGGCTTCAAAAGGTTTCATATCAACCGTTTCAATCATTTCATAGAGTTGCTTAGCCATAAAGGAGAAGGTGAAGATGGCAATGGCCACCGTCCCAGCAAAAGTCCCAATCCCAAAGACCAGAGTCAAAACACTGGCGTAAATCAAAGTCGGCACTGTCCGAATCAAACTAAGAACTAATTTCATAGAGCCGGTAACCCACCGGTTAACAACCATGTTATAGGAAGCAACCACAGCGGCTGGAATGGCCAGTAAGGCGCCAATGACAGAGCCTAAGATAGACATTTTAATGGTATCTAATAGCGGTCCCTGAACAGAGGCCCAGTAATCCCAATTAGGCGGATACATTCGCCCTAAAATAACAAAGA
This sequence comes from Abiotrophia defectiva, assembly GCA_963546405.1. Lineage (GTDB taxonomy): Bacteria > Bacillota > Bacilli > Lactobacillales > Aerococcaceae > Abiotrophia > Abiotrophia defectiva_A. Next base: position 1,561 of record CAUUNL010000052.1, read on the forward strand.
ACTGATTTCCTCGCTTGAGTAAGGTGGACATTTTGAAGCCAGTAAGTTCTATAGAATAATAGAAAGCTAGGACAACCAAGATCAGATAAAGCCAGGTTAGAGAACGTTTCTTGCTGACGGTTTTACCATTGGGTAGGGTTCGGGTTTGTGGCCCCCACATACGATGCCAGAATGCATTCATCATCATATCCCCCTATTCAATCGCTTGGCCCTTGTAAATCACATCCAAGATTTCAGGTGTGACTTGGTCAGAAGGTCCGTCATAGACAACTTCCCCATCACGAATACCAATGATACGATCACAGTATTCCAAGGCTAATTCCACATGGTGAATATTGAGTAAAATCGAAATCTTATCATCTTGGTTAATAGCTTGGAAATCTTCCATTACGGCTTTGGCAGTCACAGGGTCTAAGGCTGCAACCGGCTCATCGGCTAGAATAATCTCTGGATTCTGCGCCAGAGTACGTGCTAGGGCCACCCGTTGTTGCTGCCCCCCGGAGAGTTGATCTACTCGAGTGTAGGCTTTTTCTAAGATACCAACGCGGTCCAAGGCGGTCAGCGCTCGAATTTCTTCTTCTTTCTTATAGTAACCAATGAGAACCCGCCAAAAAGGAATATCTGGCACAAAGGCATTCATCACATTGCTGATGACAGATGCCCGGGTTACTAGGTTAAAAGACTGAAAGATCATGCCAATTTTACGGCGAAAACGGCGTAGGCTTTGGCCTTTCAATTGACTTACATTGGTCCCATTAACTGTTAGCTCCCCTTCACTAATAGGATGCATACAGTTGATGGTCCGGATTAGGGTAGATTTCCCCGCACCAGATAAACCAATAATCCCAACAAACTCTCCTTGTTCTATGGTCAAGTTGACATTCTTCAGAGCCGTCACCCCATTGGGATAGCGCTTGGAGACATTCTTGAACTCTATCATGTGTAATCCTCTCTTCTCATTATAATGGCAGACAAGAAGCAATCCTTAGAGATACTTCTGTATAATGGCAGACAAGAAGCAATCCTTAGAGATACTTCTGTTGTCTGTGCTCTCTTATCACAAAAAGAGCAGAGCCTCACCGAGACTCTGCCGTCTTGAGCGTCATGCGGACTAGTTGCCCTTAATTAATTTTTGCGCTTCGCGCTCTTTGTTGTAGTCTTCGTCTTTGGCTTCTTTATAACCGGTGTGGTTGTAAATCTTGATGACTTTCTTACCTTCTTCGGTCTTAGCAATATCCATCAAGGCTTTCTTGATTGCTTCGTTCAATTCAGGTGAAACAGTTGTGGAAGTCTTGCTAGCAGATACCGTGTCATTGACGATGTCTGGCGTTACGCCGATAACGTTAGTTGCTTCCCAGATAGGTGCTGAAGCGCCCATCTCTTTTTGCCACTTGTCAACGTTGTCGCGACGTAAGTCAGCATAACCAACAACAATATCCACTTGTTCAGCAGCCAAACGTGTCATAGCATTGGTGTAAGAATCAGATTGTACCACGTTAGCTAAATCGGTAATCTTCTTACCAAAGTTTTCTTTGAGCCAGAGGGTTGGGTAAATGTAACCTGATGCCGATGAAGATGAGAGAACAGTCCATTTAGCAGAGTTGAGGTCGTCCCAAGTTAACTTTTCCCCCTTGTTGACTTTCTCAGCTAATTCCTTACCTTTAGCAGATGGGCCTGCTAAAATCAAGCCCTTGTAGAAGGTAACTTGCTCATCAGTAGGTTCAGTTGCTTTCTTGTCATTCCATTCTTTTGGTTCAGTGGAATTTTTGTTAAGCCCTTGACGAGTAGCAGTTAGGAGAACTTCCACATCATCAGAAAAGAGAACATAAGTCCCTGATGGGATAAAACCATAGTCAAGAGTCCCTGATGCTAATCCTTCCCCTACAGCTTCAAAGTTAGTCCCTACTGTGATTTCCACGTTTTCAACTTCAAAACCATTTTTAGCAAGTTCGTCTTTTAATAATTGCTTGAGCGGTTCAGTCGATGTTACGATTTCGTCTGGGTTACGTGACGGCACGAAACCAATCTTAATCGTGTCAATTTTCTCTGCCGCCTTGGCAGTAAACGGTGCGATTAATCCGGCCACAAAGGTCGCAATTAAGGTGAAGATGGCAAAAAGCTTCAGGCTTTTTTTCATTTTAAGGATCCCTCCAACAAAAATAATAGATTCTACCCAAATTATAACACCCCCTTATCTTCCGGCAAGAAATAAATTATCAAAAGTGTCTTTTTGCTGGTTTTATTTTTCAAACGTTCGTGTTTTTCGACCATTGCCTCAGCACTCAAAAAAGCCCACGCTTCCTTGCCGGAGGTGTGGGCTATCATTATTGGCTACTAACGTTGGCCTGGGAATGGTAGGCGTGGAGTTTGGCCTTCTTGACCATTCTCTTGCTCTTGTCCTTGACCTTGTTGGCCTTGTTGATATTGTTGGAGATTATTGTTGCTTTGCTGCTCAGGTTGGGCACCAAGCGTTACTTGAACTTTGGTTTCTTTTCCTTCTCTGAGGACGGTTAACTCTACTTTGTCACCTACATTATAGGCATAGAGCTCCCGACGTAACTCCAAGATATTCTTGATTTCCTTATCGCCAATCTTGGTGATAACGTCATATTTCTTGAGGCCTGCCGTTTCAGCTGGTGAGCCTTTGACCGTATCGGTTACCACGACCCCGTCCGTTTGATCAGACTTGAGTTTGAGAATTTCGGTCTTAGATCGGCTGGTGATGTTGGCTAAGTCATTTTGACTAATCCCGATGAATGGTCGAGTGACTTTGCCATCTTTTTCAAGCTGGGCAATGACACGTTGAACTTCTTTGGAAGGAATAGCGAAGCCCATTCCTTCGACGTCAACATTCGAGAACTTGCTAGAGTTGATACCCACTAGATCGCCGTCCTTATTGAGTAAGGCACCACCAGAGTTACCGGGGTTGATAGCTGCCGAGGTTTGAATGAGCGTAGTTTCAATATCGGCTTGGCCGTCTTTGTTGAGGTCCATTGGCACAATACGTGATTGACCCGAAATAATCCCTTGAGTTACGGAGTTAGAGAACTTGCTGCCTAGAGGCGAGCCAATGGCGATGGCGATGCTCCCCACCTTAGTTGCGTCAGAGTCAGCGAACTTAATGGCTGATTTAACATTCTTGGACGAAATCTTGACAACAGCTAAGTCGGACACGGCATCACGGCCAACCAATTCCCCATCTTCTGTGGTCCCATCAGCTAATTTGACTTTAAGGGAATCAGCATTTTCCACCACATGGTTATTGGTTACCAAATAGGCTGTATCACCGTCAATCTTATAGATAACGCCACTACCTTCACCCGCTAATTTTTGGGAGGCACTTGGGTCTTCCAAGTCCACTTGGTTTTCACCTCCCGTGCCATAGCCATATAAATTATTTTGTTGGCTTTCTTTCTGGTAGTTTTGGATCGACACGACAGAGTCTTTGGCCTTCTCAACAGCCTTCATAATGGTTTCTTCAAATTCACTGGCCGATCCTTGGGCTTGGACCGTATTAGTCTGATTTTGAGATGCCATCGGTGTCACGACATTTTGCAAGGCCAAGCCACTTAATATAAGCGCGCCCCCTGTTAAAGAACCTACGACTAATTTAATGATTTTTCTGCTTTTCATTGAACTTCCTCTTTTCTCTCCTATGAGTTTATTGTTTTTCTTGATGCTTCTATCCTAGCACCGACATGTGAAAAGAATTTGAAAATTATATTACAAAGCATTTATTTAATTGGTAAAGAATCCAGATTTTTAGGCCCATTTCACGGCAATTTCATTCATATTTTGATTGCGAGGATTAGCTATTTTCTACCCTGTCTTGTTCACACAAAAAAGGACCAGAGGCAAGCCCCTAGTCCTATCTTAATGTCTAGCATTCATGTATCTTACCGCATTTTGGACAACGGCCTCGCATGCGGTTAGCTAAATCGATGAATTTGCTAACTAGCTGGCTATCCAAAGAATAGATTACATGCTTGCCTTCCTTCTCCGAACGGATAATGCCGTGTTTACGCAAAGTAATCAGATGGTGAGACGTGGTCGCCACAGTCGCATCAATTAGACGCGAAATTTCATAAACGCAGAGGCGTTCATAGACTGTCAATACATGCATTATCTTCACTCGGTTGAGATCACCCAAAACCTTGAATAAGGCCGCCTGTGCAGCCAGTTGATCTGGATCCATGACTTCCTTGAGCCGCTCACATTCCGTACTAATTACTTGTTCTTCTAAACATTCATATTCTGCCATGTCTTCCCTCCTTATAGGCCATACATCATCATGACGGCCACACAGTTATTAATGATATGGACACAGATGGTATATTCAAGTCGTCTGGTCTTCAAATAAGTCAGCCCGAAGATTAGGCCCATGCCAGCGTAAAGGCCCCATTCTAAAACATTAGCTGGCCGGTGCAAGAGCCCAAAAATCACACTAGAAATCCCCAGACCTAGCCAGGGCAGCTGAGGCAATAAGTACTTCATTAATAGGCCCCTGAAGAGTATCTCTTCAACAATTGGCCCCAATATGGACAAGGCTAAAAAGGTCAATAAGAATGGGGCGCCTTGTGTAGATATACGTAAGGCAGCCTGATTCTGAGTAGTTTCAAAGGCTGGATTATAGGCAATCAAGATTTGGTCATAGAAGGATAGGTAGCAATACATGATCCCATAAACAGCAAACCCGCCTATTAAGAGCTTCCATTTATTGAGCGTCCAATCAAAGAGCTTAAAACCAAAAATAGAGATGCCCAAGATTAGGACGACTAGCCCAACCGCCTCCATAATGACAAAGGTCCAGGGCTGTATATAGGCCAGGTCACTCAAATCCGCTCCTACTAAATCATAGGACTCAAGCCCTGACCGTGCCAGACCATACTGGATCAAGCCAGTCACAGCTAATATTTGGCTAGTTAGATAGACGCCTATTAGCAAAAGCACCTTCCACCAGCTATCCTTAACCGGATCTTGCCAAGCTTGGTTTAATTTTTGCCACATGCGCCCTCAACTCCTCTCGCTTAGTTGATCAACTTTTCCAATTGGATAAGGCCTTGGAACCAGTCCGCACCTAAGACTTCATTGAATTGTGCTTGACTTAAGACTGCATCCCCTGTCGGTTCCGTCAGGGAAGTAGCTTTCAAATCTAAATGGTACTCTAGCGCCACCTTACCTTGAATCAGGCCAACTGAGATTTTTTTATTGGCATAGTCCAAGCTGATGGTCCCATCGTAATCATCGGTGAACAAATCAAAGGTTTCCTTGAGTCTTGGAAAGTCAGCTTGATGCTTCTTCATAATAGCCGTCAACTGCTTACCGGCCTCATCCGATAACTCATAGCTTAACACTTGGTTGTCTTTCTTGCTTGGTTGGGGTTGGCTCGCTAGCCAATCCGTCAGGACTGCTTGATAGAAGGCTTGCCAATCTTGGCTAATTTCATAGCTAGTTTGGGCCTGTTCCGTAGAATCTAAGGCCATAAATTTATCTTTGAGTATAGCGGTCTTGCTCTCATCCAAATGAGCTAATTTATCTAGAGCTGTATCCTTAACGGCCTCTGCTTGACTATTAGCCACTTGCTTAGCAAAGCCCATCAAATCTTCAACTGCCTGCCAAGCAGCCGTCACCTTGCCCTCTGATAGCTTCATCATGGCAGTAAAAGGTAGGGCGTGCGAATCTGTTTGATGTAAGTAACGCATGTCACCAGAATTGATGGTAACCAAGGTTTTTCCCTTAGGTTGGCCATTATCACGGCCATCGATTAAGGCCACATTCATGACTACACGCGCCTGGTCGTGGTAAAGGGCGGTCAAGAGTGTTTCTGGCTGTTCTAGTTTAATCTCTGGTAAGTCTTTATTGGGGTCTTCTTGCTGACTAGAGGATTCACTCTGACTAGAACTCTCACTCTTCGGCTGACTGGCTTGTTCTGAGCCAAACTGGGTCACAGGCGATAAATCTTGGCGTTCTTGCGCACCAATCTGGGAAAGGGCCTGTGGCACCACTAAGAGTTGGTTGGCTAAGATTAGGGCAAGGGCACATTTTTTAAGTGATAATTTCATAGGCTTTAACTCCTTTATTGTGGGGAAAGAGTAGCGTTAGCGCTGGTTTAAATAGGCTTTGACATCTGGGCCAACAAATACCTGTCCCTGATCCGTCAATAGAATAGGGCGCTTGACTAACATGCCGTCGGTCGCCAGAAGCTCGAATTGCTGGTCCGAGCTTAAGTCATCCCAACGGTCTTTAAGGCCCATGCCACGGTAGAGTTGACCACTCGTATTGACTAGCTTCTTGGTCGAGCTAAGACCTGCCTGTTGATACCAAGTTTTTAACTCTTGTGCACTAGGACGATCCACATTAATCTCGCGATAGTGATAAGTAATGCCTTGGGCCTCAAGTAGTCGCTCCACCTCCCGGCAGGTCGAACATTTTTTTAGACCGATTAATTCCATGGACTTTCCTCCTAGCTCTACTTGGTCAAGCAACATTCAAGTAGGTATTTGATATTCTATAACTCTCATTCTACCACAAAAACCTAAGAAAAACTAAGGATAATCGCTAGACACAAAAAGCCCCCTCCTAACTAAGAGGAGAGGGTAGCTAGTATTAGCTCACTTAATCTAAGACTGATAGGCGCTTAGTCCATGGTGTTGCCGTACGGGCGAGGACTTGGTTAAGGGCTTCAATATTGGCCTTACCTTGAGATTCCAGCCAGTCACGACAAGCTTGTTCACCTTCTGAGGCGAAGATTGGCACAGCATCCTTCCAAGTTGCACGGCCACAGAGTACCCCATTGAATTCTGCACCTGCTTCTTTGGCGAAGTCCAGGGTTTCTTGGAAGAGTTGCGCGGAGACACCTGCACTGAGGTAGATGTATGGCAGATGGGTTACCTCGCTTTGTTCTTTAAAGAGTTTGAGAGCTTCTTGACGGCTATAGAGCACTTGATCTTCAGCATAACCTTCTACGTACTTCATATTAACGGGTACTTCTACCTTCAAGACATCAACATGGTAACGTTTGTGGGAGAAAATCTTCATGGCTTCCAACACTTTATGAGGTTTTACTTTAGCAAATTCCGCCCCCTTCTCATCATTGAGGGTCGCATCATAAGAGACAATTTCTAAGAAGAAAGGAATATCTTCTGCCTCACACTCAGATCCGATTCGTTCAACGAAGGCGTGTTTGCGTTCATTAATCGCTTCATCTTCATCCACATCATAGTAGAGCAGGAACTTAACCGCATCTGCCCCTTGTTCTTTGAGACGGTAAGCAGACCACTCAGGCAACAAGTCTGGTAGCCGCCCAGGTTCAGATGCATCATAGCCAGTTTCTTCATAGGCTAAGAGCAAGCCCGCGTCGATTGAACGACGTGCCGCCGCAGGTAAACCATACTCTGGATCTAAGAGAATAGACGATGCGTATGGTGTCAATTCTTCGGAAATGGCAATCTTAAAGTCTTCAACAGCGCGTTGCACATCTTCAACACCGCCACCTGAAGCAATCATCTTACGTAAGGAACCACGTTGGTCAATGGCTAAGGCTGAGATAACTCCTGATTCAGTCGATAGTTGTTGTAATTTTTGGTATTTAGCTTTTGATACTTGTCTCATCTTATCTTCTCCTTTTCTTATCCCTTACTTAGGCTTGGTAGCGGAGCTCGCCATCCAAATAAGTGGCCTCTAATTCCAATTGATCACTGACTACGATGAAGTCTGCCTCGTAACCAGGGGCAATGCGGCCACAGACTGATTCAATGCCAACCGATTGCGCAGGTGTCAGAGAGGCCATGCGCAGGGCTTCTGCGGGACTAACTAGGCCCCAGTCCACGACATTCTTAACCCCTTGTTTGAGCTCTAAGATAGAGCCTGCCAGGTTGCCGGTATCTTTGAGACGGGCAGTCCCATCTTTGACCACTACTTCAAATTCACCTAGGCGAGACTGGCCTTCTCCCATACCACCAGCCCGCATACAGTCTGTAATCAAGACGGTTTCCTTAGGACCTCTGGCACGAGTCACCACACGAGCTGCCGCCGGATGAACATGGTGGCCATCACAAATCATTTCAGCAAAGACCTTGTCTAAGCTCAAAGCTGCCCCTACCATACCTGGGTTGCGATGGTGAAGGCCGCTCATCCCATTGTAGATATGAACGAAAATATTAGCCCCTGCCTCAACGGCGGCTGCTGCTTCTTCATAGGTTGCATCGGAATGAGCCAAGGCAGTATAGACGCCTTTGGACTTGGCGAATTCAATGAATTCCTTGACACCCTTACGTTCTGGGGCAATGGCAATCTTATTGACTAAGCCATGTGACAGTTCGTGCCATTTGGCTAACTTATCAACGGATGGGTCGCTCATGTATTTAGGGTTTTGCGCCCCTTTGTATTTTTCAGTGAAGAAAGGACCTTCTAGGAAAATCCCACGAATCTTAGCTCCTGTTACCTCTTGATAGTGATTCCCAATGGTTTCGCAGACATCATTCAACAATTGAGCAGAAGAGGTCAAAGTGGTTGGCAACCAAGAAGTCACCCCACAGGATAGGAGACCTTCGGAAATAACCTTAATACCTTCAAAGTCATTATCCATGACATCATGAGACTTGTAACCATGAATGTGGGTGTCCACTAAACCTGGGGCGACAATGGAGTTACTATAATCTTTGATTGGAGCATCTTGTGGCTCTTCCATCAGGATGGGACCAAACTTCCCATCTTCAATGGTCAGATAGGCCTTGTCAATGACTTGGTCATCGAGCACAATTTGCTTAGCGTAAACATAGTATTTCATACGATTCTTCCTTTCTTATCTAGGCGTAAGGATGAATGGTAACACCCTTAACGACACGATTGACCGTGCCACTTGGTGATGGAGTGTCTGGTTTGTTGTGAACATGAACAGACGCCAACAGAGCCAAGACCTGACCGACTACTAAATATGGGAAAGCCAGATAGGCATCCGGTAATTGACTGTGAGCCGAATCGAAATCAAAGACCTCTACCCCAGGCGCAGCCTCGGTTCCCACTTGAATGGCTACAACGGCTTGGGCAATCTGATCACCGGCCAATTCAGCCAGGATATCCTGATCATAGAGACGGGTGTAGGCTTGGTTGGAAACAAAAACCAGGGCTAAGGCCTCAGAGTTAACAAAAGACTTAGGCCCGTGACGGAAGCCCATGCTAGAATCATAAACGGTTGCCAATTGCCCCGCCGTTAGCTCTAGGATCTTCAATTGGGTCTCACGACCTAGGCCTTCAAAGCCACCCGATCCCAGATAGATGACACGCTGGGGATTCTTAGCAATCAAGGCCTGAAGCTGACCTTCGCGGTCCAAAACTGTCTCAGCCATCTTAGCAATCTGATCAACATATGACTCCTTATCGGAATCAGAAGCTGGGTCAAAGACTAGCAAGGCGGTGAGCATCATGCAGGAGAAACTCCCTGTCATGGCAAAACCTGCATCATTGGAGCGACTTGGCTGCAAGAGCACTAGGTTGTGGTCGTCCCCTTGCGCAGCTTTGGCTAAGTGCCCTTCTGGCGCACAGGTAATGGTTAATTGATAGAAATCCTTGACCAAGGACTGGCCTAATTGTACGGCCGCCACACTCTCTGGCGAGTTACCACTACGGGCAAAGGACACCAAAAGGGTTGGCAAATCTGCCTGGAAGACGGTCGCCGGATTGGAGACAATGGTCGTCGTCGGCTCGTGACGAAAGTTAAGTCGAGACACGTCGTTAACTTGACGTAAATAATTTGTAATGGCTTGTCCAACATAAGCAGATGACCCTGCTCCTGTAAAAATCACTTCTAGGCGCCCATAAGATTCTAACAAGGCACCTACAAAGCCCTTAATTTCTTCCTGACGGTCAAGATACATTTGATAGGTTCCGCGCCAGATAGACGGTTGTTGCTTGATCTCTCGCGTTGTAATTTCAGCACCTAGTGCCTCTAACGCGGCTTTGTCTAATTCAAACATGGCCTAACTCCTCTACTGATTTTTCATTATATTTATATTCTACTCTGTAAGGGCTTTTCTTTCAATATGCGTTTCGACCAAAATTAAACTGAAACTTGTCTTAAG
>CAUUNL010000053.1:0-11563 GCA_963546405.1 Abiotrophia defectiva
TAATTAAAGATCATTTTTTGGATTCCTCTATATAAATTAACAAAAAGACTCATTTTATCCACTCATCCCTAGACACTAGCTTAAGACTCTCCTCTATCACACCATTCTACATTAGGGACATACGAACACTATTTTGTCATGGGCCTCTGCTATTATTAGCTAATTGGTGCCACAGACATAGGTTCCTAGGCAAAACAAAAAGCCAGTTTACTATCTAGTAAACTGGCAGCCATAAAAGAAATCCTACTCTTTTGGTGTCTGACTTAATATCTTATTTAATATGGATTGATATTCCTGAGCCGAAAGGCGCTTAAGCTCAGTAATATCTGGTAAGTGTTCCTGACTAGGGCTCAACTCATAATCCACTACATAGTCATAAGAGCGTGTATAGGCAGGATTATTATTGAAAAGGTTAAGGTTGGTATCTTCTACCACTCCCAAGAGAGTCATACGATAGCTCTGTTCCTTAGGATTCACTCGCAAGCTAAAACGCTTGAGCTTTTGGAGCACAGGGCTCGTCTTCAATTGCATAGCTTTTAGAAAATCTACCTTGCCCGTCGCGATATCCGCAATGCGGTTGAGGCCAAATTCTCCTTTACGAATCTTAGCTGATACTTCTCCTTGAAGGTCCAAACCGACCCCTTTACCCACTAAATCTAGATGGGGGTTGAGCTTAAGACTAGGCCCTTTGTCCCCTGCTTCCCATTCCATCTTAAGACGATAATCCAGATGCAAGTTACGTGTCTGGTCAAAGAGAAATTCTGGAATTTCTGTTAGCTCTGCACTAGTCATCACGGTCCCCTTGAACTCATGAATCTTAGTCTCCGGTAACTGACTCAACTTCTTACGGTTAGGCTCTAAGAAAAGCAGCTGGAAAGCTTCTTGATCTAAGCCAACTTGCTTAAGTTGTTCCTTGCTAAGTTCAATATAATAATCATCATAAGCTTCTAATGCCTTGAGTTGTTCAGGGGTTAGAGATAATTCAGGGAAGAAAGTCATGCTGGCTAACAATTGACTTTGTTTAATGTAAACATGTGAGAGGTTATCATAAGTCATCAAATCAAGTTGATACTTAAGGCCTTCACCTTTATCACCATAATAGGTTAATTGAATCTTGGCAATGCCACGACTACGGTCTCCTACCGCTTGTACTTGGGCGGTATAAGCTCGATCTTTGATATAGGTAAAGCCATATCGAACCTGGTAGGTTTTCAAATCATGCATAGCGTCCAAGGCTGCTTGCAATTGTTCTGGTTTGGATAACTGAGGTTCAGATGAACTTTCAGACGAAGCGGATCCTACTTGAGATTCAGATAGAGAACTAACACTCTCGGAAGAAGTAGCTAGACTTTCTACCCGACTTGATGAGTCTACTTGTTCCGCATCTGATTGAGCCCCTGCAGCCTCTGCGCTCCCTAGTATCAGCGCTAAACCTAAGGCCAGCACCCCATAAGAAAAAGGCTTGATTGTTCTTGGTTTGATTGACATTTTGTCACCTCATTTCGTTTCCGAAAATCATACAAATTCATCAGTCAGTTTAACACTCTGACTTGCAAAAGTAAACTAAAACCACCCTAGTTAAGACTTTTTTAGAAAAGCTCGTTATAATTCAACAGCCCTCCACCGTTGGCTGATTTTCCAACTAATAGGGGGCTGTTTGATTGGTTGATAAACTTACTCCACAATGACTTTGCGAATTAATGCTGGCGCTTGAGCAGAGTCAGTAATAGTTACCGCAGCAGACAAGCGATCTAGCACTTCACTTACGTCTTCGCGATTACTGTGTAAAATAGCAAGTGGTTGGCCTGCCTGTATAGGATCACCAACCTTAACGCAGAGCTCGATCCCTACCGCTGGGTCAATAATATCTTCCTTAGTCTCACGTCCTGCGCCTAACATCATAGCGGCTACCCCCACTTCATCCGCCACCCATTGGCTGACTAGACCTGTGCTTTGGGCTAGGAAAGGAATTTGATAGCGAGCTTGAGGTAATAAATCTGGATTATCGACAATTCTTGTATCTCCACCTTGGTTGGCTAGGAAAGTCTTAAAGACTTCCAAGGCACGACCTGAGTCGATTTGTTCTTGCAAGAGGGCTTTGCCTTCTTCTAGGCTGCTTACCTGGTTAGCGGCTAGCAACATTTGGCCACCCAAAACCAGGCAGAGTTCCGTCAAATCTTCTGGTCCTTGGCCTTGAAGGGTCTGAATGGCTTCCTTAACTTCTAAGGCATTCCCAATCATGTAGCCTAACGGCTGGCTCATATCGGAAATAACAGCCAAGGTCTTACGACCCACTTGGTGGCCGATCTTCACCATGGTATGAGCCAGAGCTTCCGCATCTGCCAAGGTTTTCATGAAGGCTCCTTCACCAGTCTTGACATCTAAGACAATGGCATCTGCTCCGGCCGCAATTTTCTTACTCATAATGGAGCTAGCAATCAAGGGAATAGATTGGACTGTCCCCGTCACATCCCGCAGGGCATAAAGTTTTTTATCAGCAGGGGTTAGGTTACCACTTTGACCAACTACCGCAATCTTATAGCGATTGACATGATCAATGAAGTCTTGGGGGGATAGGGTTACAGAGAAACCAGGGATGGCCTCCAATTTATCAGTCGTCCCACCCGTATGACCCAAGCCACGACCACTCATTTTAGCAACTGGTACCCCACAGGCAGCTACTAGAGGCGCTAGCACCAGGGTAGTTGTATCGCCCACGCCACCAGTTGAGTGTTTATCGACTTTGACACCATGAATAGCGGATAAATCAATCTCATCCCCTGACTTGACCATGGCCATAGTCAAGTAGCTAGCTTCTTCTTCCGTCATGCCTTGGAAATAGATAGCCATGGCTAAAGCGCTCATCTGATAATCAGGTATTGTGCCATCTGTATAACCGGCAATCAGGAAATTGATTTCTTCCTGACTCAAGGCGAGGCCTGCTTGTTTTTTCTCGATTAGGTCTACTACCCGCATTTAATCCACCTCAATTGTCATTGGCTCGGCTTGATCTTTCTGATAAAGGAGAATGCTACCGTCAGCACGTCCCACCAAGAAAGTATCACAAACATCTAGGAAGAGGCCATGTTCGACTACCCCTACCGTATTCTTCAATTCATGTGCTAGTTGGTGAGGATAAGGAATTTGGCCTAGCTTTAAGTCGATAATGTAGTTGCCAGAATCTGTCATATAGAGCGAATCAGATCCAACTTTACGGAAGCTTGGTTCTAGGCCTGCCGCCATCAATTGACGGAAAAGATTCCAGGACCCAAACTGCACCACCTCGACAGGCAAGGGGAAGGCTCCTAAAGTATCGACTACCTTATCTTCACCTACAACCCAAATAGAACGTTTCGCATTTTTAGCCACAATCTTTTCATGTAAGAGAGCACCGCCGCCCCCTTTGATGCCGTAGAAATCACGGGTCACTTCATCCGCCCCGTCAACGACCAAATCAATATGGTTGACCCGATCTAAATCCATGATGGTAATGCCTAACTTAAGGGCTTGTTCCGCTGTCCGACGAGAAGTAGCAACGCCCACAATTTGTTTGAGTCGGCCATCCGCAATGCGAGCACCTAATTCTTCAACAAACCAATAAGCCGTTGATCCGGTCCCTAAACCGACCACCATGCCATCTTTGACATAGTTAGCGGCGTAACGGCCGACTAGTTCCTTGGTATCTACCATTTATTTTGCTCCTTTCTGAATAGCTCGAACCCGAGCCACCAAAGGCTCCAGAGAAGATTCTTCGGTTACGTCATAAGTGGTCCCATATGTCTCCAGCATGGAGCGTTCTACGTCACCCAAACTAACTGTATCTAGGGAATGCTCCTTGGTATCTTCTAGTTGCTTAGCTAAGCGCTGCATGAAATCTAGGCGCTTATAGACAATTGTTCCGCGAAAATGGAATTCAGTGATGCGCTCCAAGACTTCTGGCTTGAAGGCCGCCGCCATGAGAGGATCAAAGTTAGTTAAGTCTGGATTGGAGAGACCAACCGTGTAGAGAATCCAAGACTTGTCAGGCCAATCCTCTATCCATTCTTGATAAACAGGAGCACCTTCTAAACGCCCTTCCAAAATACAGGTTCCCAGAATCATAATCTGACTCTCTGCCAGGAGTGTATCGGTGACCTCATTATGGGCACAGACACGGCAATTAAGTACTTTGGCGATTTGCTCAGCATAGCGTTTGGTCGAGCCATAACGTGACATATAGACCACTAAACAGTTCATTACTTCCATCCCTTTCTGCATACATTATGGGTTGCTCGCGACTGACTTACGGGCACCCTTACATTCCTATTGTACCACATTTTTTCTATTCTAAGTAGCTTGAGATAGATTTCGCATTTTTTTTTGATATAATAAAAGAAAGATTGATGAAGGAGGCTTCACCATGCCTGAACTCCACCTGACTTGTCCTGTCTGTCAGACCCAAGTAGATAAAGACTACCCTACTCACCTTAATAGCAAGACCCAAGCGCCTTTAGTGCGTGATCTCTTCGAAGGTCAACTCTTCCGCTTCGAGTGCCCTACTTGTGGTGCTGAGCGTCAACTCACTTATCAATTTCTCTATCATAATCCACAAGCTGCCTATATGATTTTTCTCTTGCCCCATTATCTGGAAGACAAAGATCGTCTAGAAGACGATTTGGAGCAAATCTTGGAAGGCCTCAACTTCTCCCTAGACCACTACCAACTGCGCTTGGTGACAACCGTTCCTGAATTACTAGAGAAGATTCAAATTCTGGAATCCGGTCATGATGACCGCATCATTGAAGCAGTCAAGATCCTGACAGATGGGCTCTTTGCAACCGAGAAGCCTGATACACCGGTTAAGGCGCGCTACTACTATCCGAGCAAAGGTGCTGAGCGCATCCTCTATGTAACGGACCAAGATCAAATCCTGGTAGACTTACACCAGAAGCTCATTGACTTCGTCAAAGGCAAATACCGCAAAATCTTGGAAGAGGACTTACGCGGTGACTTCCACTATATTGGCTACCGCTGGGCGCTAGATTTGTTAGAAGGTAAGAAACCTGAAAGCCAGCTAGCTAGTGACAATGAAAAATAGCCTATACTAGCTAAATAAGCCAGCCCTTAAGGGGCTGGCTTATTCCTTTATTTCTCTATTTTTTTAACGTATACCCAGTCTAGTTCACTGGATAAATCTGCCCGGTAGTTGTAGCCATCAAACTTAGCAGCTTGGAGTGCTTCTAGAGTCTGGACTTGATGTTCTATACAATAAGCTAGTAGCTGCCCGCGCCCTTTCTTAGAAATAGTCGAATGGCGTTTGAGTCGGCCATCCACTTCTTCTAGAAACTGAATTCGTAAGAAAAGTCGCCGCAGGGCTGGACTGAATACTTGTTCAAACTCAGATGACAGAAGGGAAACCAATACTTCATCTTGATTGGCGCTTATAGATGTATCATACTGTGCCTTCCAATAGGCTTTTAGGGGCTTGCCATTAACCTTGAGAGATTTCATGAAATCTAATCTATGCGGCGCAATCGGGGCATTAGCCACAATTAAGCCATAGAGCGCGGTGGCAATCAAGACATGCTGACTAGCGAAGGCTCGAGCCTTATCTGACTTAAGCACCGGCTTGAATTGACGATACATGAGACCATCATAGAGGTCCATGGCAGGGTAAGACTTGGCTTTCCCTGTCGCCAAAGCCTGCCATCTTTCTGCCTCGCTTACTGCTTGAGCGTCAGAAATATCATAAAACTTAGCCAATTCTTCAGTTGATAAATCAACTAATTGCGCCAGTACGGCCTGGCTAGCTGGCGCTAACTCAACGAACTTGCCATCAGACAAGCCTGACAGCTGCTTGGCACTTGGTATAAGAAATTTCATGCTCATCCTCCTCATCTCTTCTTTCCTACTATATCACAGAAGATAGGTTCAATCTAGCCAAACGAAAAAGGCCAGGACTCAGTCCTAGCCTTAGCTATTTGATTACTTTACCAGCCGCTGGAAGCACCACCGCCGCCGAAGCCGCCACCGCCCCAACCGCCGGAACTGCCACTTGAACTACCACTTGAACCGGAGCCAGAGCCGGAGCTACCAGAGCTCCACCAACCGCCTAGGATGCCGCCACTACCACCGCTACCCCAGAAACCGTCGAAGAAATCATCATCGTCATCAGACCAGCGGAAGGCGCCACGGCGTCGCCGTAAGAGACGAATACCAAGTGGTATGCCAAAAGGTAAAATTAGGAAGAGCGGCCAAGCACTAGCAACAAAACGCCAAGGGCTCTTAGACCAGCGCAAGGCTGTCTCATGCTCGGCACGTGCCGAGTTAGTCACCCCAAGTTGGGTCAGTTGGCTATCCGACAATCCTAGATACTGGATAATCCCCTGTATCTGCAGACGCACTGCTCGGTCATAATCTTTTGCTTTGAGTTCACTCTTGGCAGAATCCAAAATACGTTTGGCCGCCACGTCGGGTAAGGTTTCAGCTGCCTTATTTGAGGTCTCAATCCGCATCTTGCGGTCATTAGGCGCGACCACCAACAATATTCCATTGTTAGTACCAGAGAAACCCACTTGCCATTTCTTAGCTACCTTGTTAGCTAGCTCTTCAATACTAAAACCTTTGAGATCAGCTGGCAGATAAACCCCAATTTGATACTGCTCCGAGGTCTGAGCCAATTGACGGTTGACCTGATTAATATAGGCTAAAGTATCCTGAGACAAGACCTTAGCCTCATCTACAACCGACCGCTCTGGTTTATCAGGTAAGTTGTTAGTCTTAGCGCCACAGCCCACCATAAACAAGAAGACACAGCCTAATAAGAGTAGGAACCCTCGCCATTTTTTAGTTTTCATGGTCATGCCTCCTCATAGGGCTTACTGTCGCCTTAACGGCTAGAAGAATTCAAATCTACTGTTGGTGCTACTTGCGCATCACTACTTGCTTGATACAAGTTCACCGGTTGGAAACCGAAGATTCCCGCTACCAAGTTAGTTGGGAAGGAGCGAACCTTAGTATTGTACTTGGTTGCTACTTCATTGAAAACACCACGAGAGGTCTTGATACGGTTCTCAGTGCCTTCCAATTCAGTAATGAGATTTTCTACCTGTTGATTGGCCTTCAAATCTGGATAATTCTCTGTTAAAACCAATAAACGGGACACAGCTGATGATAAGTCAGACTGGCCTTGCTCGGCTTCTGACGCATTACCAGACCCAATCTTAGCACGGGCATCCGCTATTTTCTCGAAGATTTCTGATTCATGACTCATATAGCCCTTCACGCTATTGACTACGTTAGGAATTAAGTCATAGCGGCGTTGCAAATCAACTTGCACGTCCGCCTGGGCTTGAGTAACTGCATTTTGCGATGATACTAGGCCATTATAGGTACCACCTAAGGCAAAGGCGATGACTGCCAGAACAGCAATCACAAATAACCACGTTTTTTTCATATTATGATCCTCCTGTCCTCTGAATCAAGTTCTCATTTCGAGGACAAGATGATTATACCACATGTCAGGGCTCAGCGAATAGGACTTAGGTCCTATTCTTTGAGGTTTACCTAAATTTACTATCTTAATGCAAAAATACCCACTAAACCGTAAGGCTCAGTGGGTTGATTTAGCGTCTGAAATGATGGTCTTAGCTGATTAGACTTCCTCCGCGTAGACTGCTGTACCTAGGGCGGTAACACAGAATACATAAGGAAGATAGCTTGTAGCTCCTTGAGTATTGACTGTTTCAGGTTCTAAGGTCACATAATCAAATTTAAGGTTGATAATGGCATTACAGCCAAGATCATAGGCTTGTTCCTTGAGATGGGCCAAAGTCAGGATACGCCCTTCTTCCATAACATCTACCAAACTTTGGGCCGGGTCACCTAAGGCATTGTCTCCACGACCTCCATCCACACCACGCGCGATAGAATGTGCCAAATCACTAGCCACAGGCCCGCCATAATGCGTGATACTATAGCCATCAAATCCCTGTACCGTAGTCACTACAATATTAGCAATTCCTTGCTCCCGTTCTTTTTGCTGGGCAAGTTGATCAGCAAATTCCTCATCTTGGTCAGCCATATAGTTCTGAAATTGGTCTAACAAATGAACTAGGTCCACACTGTCTTCTAGATAGGCACCGGTCAGAGAAAATTTCACTGCGATTCCTTGGTCTTGGAGGAAGGCCTCAAAGGTCTCTTTGTCCAAATTATAGTCACGTACTATATCTTTAATTTTCATCTGCACTCTACCTTTCTGCTTCATTTTTTTGGGGGCCATCAGTCACTTCTAAAAAATATTGCATATTGGAAAGTAGATAGTTTAATTTTACTACTCATGCTCATGGGGCACAAGAAATACGAATCTACCCGCATTCATCCTCAATGACTGAAAGCAAGAGAACCCAACAAACCAAGCGCTCAGTGAGTTCACATCTATTATTTTCCCCATTCTTCTCTGAGGACCCCATACTTGACACTATCATAGTAGGTCCCTTGCCAGTAGCGAACGCGACGGATGCAGGCCTCTTGTTGCCAACCGAGACCGTGGGCGCAACTCATCATACGGGTATTTCCACTCCAAGTTGTTAAGCCCAAATGTTCTAATTCAGTAAAGCGAGCGAAAGTATCGGTCGTCCACTTCTCCAAAGCCTTCCGCCCCACACCAGTGTTCCAGCGATTAGCATCATAAATGACAATCCCTACTTCCATCCAACGAGTTCGTCGATCTTCCCAAGTTCGGGAGACCATTCCCACTGCTTTGCCTTCTACTTGAATACAACGCACACCTTCACTTAAGAGAAAAGCTGCTACACCACTAGAGGCAAAGTCTTCAAAGCTTTCATATGCTTGATACTCTTGAAAATAAGGTGCATCCCAACGCGCCCACTCAGGTTTCGCATCACGAAATCCCAACTCCCAAACGGCTCGCAATTTGTCTTCATCAAAAGGGACTAATTCAATATTATGAGTCATATTCATTCTCCTTCTTATCTTAAACTACCTTTTGTGGGTTCTAGGATGATTGACACACAAAATTGTTACCTTCATTCTACTAGCTGGGAGACAGTTCATCAAGATATAGAGACTAAAGCCAATGCTGGATTTAGCTTGAGCTCCATTCAAAGTCACAATATTCTTATAGCACTTCGGGTTAACCACAATCAAAACCGCCCCTTGTCACAGGCGGTTTGCTTTGCGACCGGAAGCCTCTGCTACCGGCCACGGCCTAAAGGCCTACTGTATCCACGAAATATCCTCGACACCAAAACTTGCGGTTCCCATAACGGTACTTTAAATTGGCCTATCGATCAAATATCATCAGACTACTTTTTCCTTTCAGATACCCCATAAAGCTTGAAACACTTAACTTGGGTGGAATACTGACTAACATATGAATGTGGTCTTTGCAGGCATTTATTTCATAGATAATGACGCCCTTGCGCTCGCATAATTCACGAATAATTCTGCCAATCGTTGCCTTGTACTTCCCATATATGGTTTGGCGTCGATATTGGGGCGCGAACACGATATGATACTTACATTTCCAACTTGTGTGTATTGTCCTTTTTCGTAAGGATACCTCCATGGTTCTTTTTGTATGGTCAGGAAACCTACACTAAGTTTACCACTTGGGAGGTTATTTTTCTTACCTCGCTATAAGCTCTCCGGAACCACCAGCATTGCTAGTGGTTTTATTGATACCAAAAGGCCAGCATCTTCTGCTGGCCTTTTTTTAGATTGCTTTGCTGTCAATGCCCTTTTCCTGATTACGCTTGGCTACCCAAGCGGTCAAAAGTGGCGTTAGAATAGCCGTCACGATAACGGAGGCCGTAATTTGAGTTGTGGCGATTGACTCCAGTCCCTTAAAACTAGCATCCACAGCCGCCAAGGCTGCTGGGGTTGCAATGGCACTGGCTGCCGTACTTGAAATGGCTGCACCGGCAATCCCGGAGCCGCCTGTACGCCGGTCCACCCAGATAGCGACTGCCCCGCCAAGCGCGGTGGTCAGAATCCCTAAGAGGATACCCGGCAGACCGCCTTCAAGGATTTGGCCGAAGCTCATGTTGGCCCCCAAGCAGAAACCTACAATCATAATAATGGCAGGTACCCCATTGGAGAGAGCTTTCTTCATAAAAGGAAAGGCATTCCCAAGTGCAATCCCTAAGACTAGGGGCAATACCGTCCCGACCAAGTTCCAAATGGAAATATTAGCCAAGCCCGCTGAAGCTAAGGCCGCCATGGTCACCATAGGCCCCACACTAAGGGTGGTAATCCCCACAGCGCCGGCGTCAATTTCATTACCGTAGACATCGACAATGCCGGCATACATGGCATTATTGGCCACAGACATGGCCCCGATGATGGCGAGAGCTGACAGGCCTAGGAAATTATCGCCTAAGAGTTTGGCTACTAAGAGCCCTAGGATAACAGAGACGGCAATCTTGGATAGGATGATAGCTGCCCCGCGACCTACCGCTTTAGGCGTATTTTTTAAGGAAATGGTCCCCCCAATGAAGAAGAGGAAGGCCCCGACTAGAGGCCCGGCCCCCTTAACAATTGGGGTGGTGAAACCACCAATTTGTAGGACCTGTGGCAACAGGCTGTTAATGGCACAGCCGATAAACATAGGGATAATAATAATGTCCCCAGGGATTTTGAATTTTTTGGCTTTTTGCATCTTGCTTGGCTCCCTTCAGATAGATTGACTTGGAGACATCAACCATCTAAGGTAATGCCGCCGTCGCAGTCGCCAATTTCCCCAGTGATGAAGCTTGCTAAATCACTGGCGAAGAAGAGAATCATTTGGGCAATTTCAACTGGTTCGGCGCGTTTGCCTAGCGGAATCATGCTAATGACGCGTTGGCTCTTTTCAGCGTCTTCGGATAGGACGGTCGTCATTTCAGTCCGGGTGAAGGATGGGCAAACGGCATTACAGTAGATACCGTATTTACCGCCTTCCTTAGCAATGGCTTTGGTCAAGCCATTCAAGCCGGCCTTAGAAGAGGCATAGGCAGCCGTCCCTAAGAGGCCACCCCCTAATTTCGCGGCTACTGAGGAGACGTTAACAATACGACCACCGCCCGCTTGCTTGAAATAAGGGAAGATCTGGCTGATGGTAGAGAAGCAACCGGTTAGATTAATCCGGATAGTACGTTCCCATTCTTCATAGCTTAATTGATCAAATGGCTTAGCAGAGATGACCCCAGCACAGTTGACTAGAATATCCACGCGTTCAGGTCTAGACAGAATACTTTGCATAGCGGTCTCAATGGCCTCATGGTCACCTAAATCCATGTGGACAAAATCGACGGCTGGACCAAATTCGGCAATGGTAGCCCGAGCTGCTGCCTCATTAATATCGGCGATAATGACGGATCCACCGCCTTCGACAATACCGCGAACGACTTCTTTCCCGATCCCATTGGCACCACCTGTGACAATGGCTCTTTTACCTGTAAAGTCCATGTTATCAGATCCTTCTTTCTAGGTTTGTCATAGAATTCTATGCTTTAAGTATAGCACTCCTGTTATCGGATTGAAAGATCACACGTCTGAACTCCAGTCACAACTCCGAAACACG
>CAUUNL010000054.1:0-11290 GCA_963546405.1 Abiotrophia defectiva
CCATTCCAAAACCACGCGGAACGGTTAATGTAACTTACGTTGACGAGCAAGACGCAAAATTGGCAGATTCAGAAACTTTGGAAGGCGAAGTGGACGCAGCCTACACGGCGCAGAAGAAGGAAGTATCAGGTTATAACTTCCTGCGAGTAGAGGGTCCAGAGACCGGCACCTTCAAGTCCGAAGTTCAGAGTGTTAAATATATTTACCAAGCCATTCCAAAACCACGCGGAACAGTCAATGTGACTTACGTAGACGAACAAGACGCAAAATTGGCAGATCCCGAAACTTTGGAGGGCGAAGTAGACGCAGCCTACACGACCCAGAAGAAAGAAGTAGCAGGCTATAATTTCTTGCGAGTGGAGGGTTCAGAGACTGGCACCTTCAAGTCCGAAGTTCAGAATGTTAAGTATATCTACCGAGCCATTCCAAAACCACGCGGAACGGTTAATGTAACTTACGTTGATGAGCAAGACGCAAAATTGGCAGATCCGGTCACTTTAGAAGGCGAAGTGGATACGGCCTATACAACTGAGAAGAAAGAAATCACAGGCTACAACTTCTTGCGAGTGGAAGGCCCAGAGATAGGTACTTTCAAAGCAGAAGTCCAAAACGTGAAATATATTTACCAAGCAATTCCAAAACCACGCGGAACAGTTAATGTCACTTACGTGGACGAGCAAGATGCTAAGTTGGCAGATCCGGTCACTTTAGAAGGTGAAGTGGATGCAAGTTATACAACTGAGAAGAAAGAAATCACAGGTTATAACTTCTTGCGAGTGGAGGGTCCTGCTACTGGTACCTTCAAGACAGAAGTCCAAAATGTTAAATACATCTATCAAGCCATTCCAAAGCCACGTGGTACAGTTCTTGTGACTTACGTGGACGAGCAGGACGCTCAAGTAGCAGACCCTGAGACTTTGGAAGGTGAAGTAGATGCTGCTTACACGGCCCAGAAGAAAGAAGTATCTGGCTATAACTTCCTACGTGTAGAAGGCTCAGAGACCGGAACCTTCAAGGCCGAAATCCAAAAAGTTAAGTATATCTACCAAGCCATTCCGAAACCACGCGGAACAGTCAATGTCTTATATGTGGACGAAGCGGATCAGCCTGTGGCTGATGCCGAGACCTTAGAAGGCGAAGTAGACACTGCCTACACAGCTACTCAGAAAGAAGTGAGAGAATATAACTTCTTGGGAGTTGAGGGAGATCGCCAAGGGACGTTCACTACGGAAGCTAAGACCGTCAAGTTTGTCTATCAACCAGCCAATTTACCGCCAAACAATGGTGCAGTAAATGTCCGCTATGTTGATGAAACAAACGATGATTTACTTCCTCCAGTGGATATGGCAGGGTTACTGGGAGATAGCTACCAGACTGAAGAGAAGGCAGTTGAAGGCTATCGTCTATCTTATGTGTCTGGGGAGACCCAAGGGACCTATGCTAGCCAAAAACACTACGTCACTTATGTCTATGCTAGTCCTCGAACCAAGGCTCGAGGGAAAGTCGTTGTACGATATAAGACCGTCAAGGGTGAAACCTTACATCCAGATGTCGTGACGACAGGATATGTGGGGACTGATGCCCCGATAGAAATCAAAAAATTTGAAAACTACTTCTATCAAGGACGGGAAGAATATCCTCCTCGTGTCACTTACCAAGAAGGGACACAGGTCGTCATTCTCTTATACTCAACTAAAGAATATAAGAAGGAAGAAAGTGGCTGGGGGGATGCTTATGCAAGATATATCGATGAAAATGGCAAGGAGATTAAGCCAAGTGTATACACTCACGGGCGACCAGGAGCATCCTATGAATTCGATGTATTAGATATTGAAAACTATATTCTCGTTCGTACCGAAGGTGAGAAAAAAGGGAAGTATATCTCAGCCCAGACTCAAAGGGTGGACTTTGTTTATCGCCGGATTGCAAGAGTCGTGACCTCTAAAGTAATTGTTTATTACCGCAACGAGGCTGATGTTGATTTAGGACCAGCTGAAGAAATCAAAGGGGCCGTTGGAGATTACTATACTACCACTCAGAAACACTTTGTAAATCATCGTTTTACTAGAGTTGACGGTGAAACAGAGGGACAATTAACCGAAGAGCCTCAGAAGGTTATCTACTATTATGAAAGACTTCGAGGAGATTTGACTGTCAAGTATGAAGATGAAGCGGGTGAAGAACTTGCACAGCCGAAGTATCTGACAGACTATGTGGGACTACCTTATCAAGAAAAGGCAAGAAGCTTTGACAACTATGAACTCGTTCGAGTTGATGGGCCAGAGATGGGCTTCTATACAGAAGAGGCACAAACTGTTACCTATGTCTATCGGAAGTCAATTGGCTATGTTAAGGTGAATTACCAAGATACGGATGGGCATAGCCTTTGGCCAACTATTAATCTCTCTGGTCAGATAGATACTGCCTATAGCACAGAGAAAAAGGAAATCGAAGGTTATGTCTTCGATCATGTCGATGGTGCTGAGACAGGTAACTATAGCCTAGAAACTCAGACGGTGACTTATGTCTATCGCAAAGGTACTGACCAGGAGTTGCCAGGGATTGTGCGGGTACGTTATCAGGATGACCAAGGAATGCTACTCATTCCGGAAATTGTGATGAAAGGCGAGCTGGGTAAGAACTACTATACTCGTCAAAAAGAATTCAACAATTACGTATTCGTCCAAGTTAAGGGTGAAGAATTCGGGCAGTATAGTGAGCAAGAGCAAGTGGTCACTTATATTTATAGAGTAGTGAATAGGACTAAAGATAAAGAAGGTACTTTGGTTGTGCGCTATGTGGATGAGGCTAACGAGGACTTAGCCCCACCAATTCGCAGCTATAAGCCTTTTGGTACGCCATATCAGACGGAGCAGAAGCAGTTTGATAACTTTACTTTCCTCACGGTTCTAGGAAATACGACGGGGACTTATCAACTTGAAGATCAGGTTGTCACTTATGTCTATCGCTCTGTTTACCCAGATCCGGGTAAGGTAATCGTAGATTATGTAGATGACAGAGGGAATTATCTAGCCGAGCGTGTCATCTTACATGGGGCGGTCGGGACGCAATATGTGACGGAGAAGAAGAATATTGAATACTATCAATATGTCGGTGTCCAAGGCGAGGTAACAGGTAAATATGCTGGCTATGAAAAACATGTCATCTATTATTATCAAGCAACGGCCCCAGGACTGGAGTTATTTGGAAAAGTAGGAAATACTCTCCGAGAAGATTCTCGGCAAACAGATAGACAGTTTACTATTTCGGGGACAGTGGGAATGCCTATTTCTACTTTGATACCTCGGAATCCTTATCCTGACCTCTATGATTTCCTAGGTCATGACGTGAACTATGACAACTTGAGGTCTCAACCTAGTGTATTTGAAATTAGAAATTCTAGAGATGGGCGTGGGGAAGTAGAGGTTTACTATCGTCGTCGGATTCTGCCGGGTATCATCCGAGTTAACTTCTTAGACGAGACTGGCGAAAAGCTCGAAGTTAGTGAGATACACGACGGCTTAGTTGGGGAGACTTATGATCTAAGTTCCAAGCACTATATCTCCAAGGGCGACAAAAAATACGAGCTTGCTAGTGATGAAAGTGAGTTCAAAGGTCAATTTGAGGACACTCCAAAAGTTGTCAATTTGAGATATAGACGAACTACCGCAACCATCACCTTGAAGTATGTAGATGAGTCAGGGCAAGATCTTGACCAACATGTTGCTGAATATCAAAAACACATTGAAGTACCTCAGGGAGTAGAGACTACCATCCGACCAGCGGATCTTTCTCAACAACAGTATGCTCTGAAGAGAACAGGACAGTCTTTGTTTGCTGCATTCAATGAAGACACCACCATCACCCTAACTTATCGACATTTCGACAAGTTCCATACAGCAACAGCGCGCTATGTCGACGAAGAGGGGCATGAAATTGGGAGCGAGACGGTGAAAGGGCATGCTGAGACCCCTTACTACTTAGTGCCTGCGACTGTTCCTGGCTATGTCTACAGCCATACTCAAGGACAAGCGTCTGGCTTCTTAGAGGCAGAAGAAACGATTGTAACCTTCGTCTATAATTCTAATCCTAAGCATCGAGTTATCAAGCGACATTTCAATAATGAAACGAAAGAACTCATGTTGTCTATTGAGGCGGTTGCCCTAGAAGGCAAGGAGTTCATATTTAGACTGGAAAAAGCTGTTAGAGTAGAAGGAGACTACTTTAAAGACGAGGATTATCGAAATGTAGAGCGTGATTATAAGTATGAAGAGTATACCTTCAGCAGTGAAGATCCTGAAACGGTTTATATGGATTACTACTACAATCCAATTCATCGAGTGACAAAAACTGTTAAACATGTAACCGTGTCAGGTGAAGAGTTAGCACAAACAAGGACAGACAGGGTAGAGGTTGGAACAGAGTATGAGAAGGAAACTCAGGGTGACTTTCCTGACTATGAACTGACGTCCGTTCCAGAAAATGCCCAGGGCACGGTACCTGATCATGACTTTGAAATAGTCTTTGTCTATCGCCGGGTAACGAAGCTGTACATTGAATACTATAACGATGACTCTATATATGGTGTCCCAGCGCGAGTTCATCTAAAGGAAAGTACCGTCAACCAAGGTGAGCAATATACGGTAACACCTGAAGAGAATTTATGGGACTGGCTTGTGTACGACTACAGTGATGATCCGCTATCTGGGACAGTTGGCGATAAACCAATCGTCGTAAAATTACATTACCGAGTTCCAAGTTATGAAGAGAAGACGGTTATCACCTTGCGGCATGTCACGGAGGATGGCCAGGAGATTCACGAGCCAACGACTTTAAGTGCGTGGCCAAACCGTTATGTCACTCCAAAACCAGCAACGGTGGCTAACTACAAGTATAGTTACTTACGTAAGGACGGTGAGCGACTAGATGGTATTAATGTCTCAGAAGAAGCGGAGACTTACGAGTTGGTTTACACCAGAGAAGAGACGGTCGTGCCAGTGATGCCAGCGGAGGCTGCCAATCAGGCTTCGTCAGTATCGAGTGCTCAGAGAACAGAATCACCAGCTAGTCGCGAAGATGAGACGCATGACTAAGCATGAACATATACATACCTAAGTTGGTCCCTGATTCACTAGGACCAGAATAGGGTATATATAATAGAAGGAAACGTGTGAGTTTCGCCAGATATAGGCGATTCTCACGCGTTTTTCTTATGTTAGGGTAGGGGTGGGTGTTATCGATTTGTAATGACATTTCGATTTTATGAGATAGAGAGGAAATGAAACTTTTCTTTTGTGATTGAGTGTGATAAAATAGTCTTGGTATAGTAATATACACAATATCAAGCGTTAAGAAAGTCAGGGCATATGTAGCGGTAGGCCTGGCTTTTGTAGCGTGAGAGAGGGGAAGCAAAGTGAAAAAGCAGAAGCTAGCGAACTTGCTAATCGCACTCTTATTAGTGTTGCAAGTTTTTATTAGCCCGCTATCTACCTTTGCGCAAGAAGCGAATGCTGGTGTAGCAACACCTGCTACTGAGCAAACGCAAGAAGCCAAAGAGACAGGGGGACAAGAAGCTAATGGTGGGCAAGCAGCCCAGCCGGCAGCAGAGGGAAATCAGGCGGCTAAGCCCAATGCGGGTGGCCAAGATTCAGCCAATACTGAAGAAACTGAGGCAACCCAACATTATCCACAAGCGCAAATTCAAGAAGCGCAATATACCATGACAACGGACTTCAAGATTAATAACAACCCAGTCCAAAATCCTGGTAAATATGGGGAAGGGAAATTCTATATTATCCCAACCTATAAATTTGCGGATAACGCGACGCTCCAAAATGGCGACACCTTGACCTATACAGTGCCAAGTGTCTTCCGAGTGGAGCAAAGTGGTCCGGTTGAAATTAAAGCGGGAGACAATGTCACAACTGTTGCATCTTTAACAACTAACCCAGCGAATAATACAGCCACCATCACGATCACCAACGCAGACTACTATGCTCATCTGAATGAGAACAAATCTCTGACAGCCCTATTCACCGCTGTCTGGGCTGATAGCACACCTAAGAACATCGAGCAGACTTTCGATTTGCCAGGTGCTGGGGAATACAAGTTAATGCGTATCGTACCTGACGTAGACCCAACGGGTTATACTAAATGGGGGAACCAAGACCGGGACAACCCTGAGCTGGTTAACTGGCGTATTCGTATTAACCGTTATGCTAAACCAGGTATAGTCAACGCTATGGTGAGAGATACTATTCCAGAGGGGCAAGAAGTTGTACCTGATTCATTTAGTGGTTACTACTTTACTGACTGGGAAGCGGCTCAAAACGGTGGGACAGCCGGTGGCCGTGTGGCTTATACGGGCGGCGAAGTTAACATTGAAGATGACAACCACTTCACCATTACGCCAAGCAATGGTGGGAGCCTAGATGGGCGTGGTTTGTTAATCATGTTCCAGACCCGTATCACTGCGCCTGTTGACTTAGTAACTAAAAAAGTCTTCAACAATTATACATTTACTTCCGCTACACATACTGAGGACGTTAATGGTTTTGCTGCCTTGACTACCACTGATGGGGTCGGGACAGGGGCTCGTCCTGATGAGATTATCTTTGAAGTGAACAAGACATTGAATGGACGTTCATTGAATCAAGGTGAGTTCAGCTTTGAATTAGTTGACAGTAGCAATCAGGTAGTAGCAACTGCTACTAACGATGAGAACGGTGTTGTTAAGTTTAAGAAGATGAAGTTCCGTACAGCGGGGAACTTTACTTATAAGATTCGCGAAGTTAACAACAATTTGCCAGGTGTTACCTATGACAAGAACATCATTACAGCGACTGTTACGGTAACCGATAATGGCGGGGCTAAGACTGCAGCCGTTACCTATACTAAGCCAGGATTTACTAACACCTATAAGGCAGCGTCGGTAACGAAAGTCTTGAAAGCAAGCAAATCCTTGACAGGTAAAAACTTAGTAGATGATCAATTCACCTTCGAATTGGTAAACAAGGAAACAGGTCAAGTTGCCCAAACAGCTAAGAGCAAGGCAGACGGGACCGTAACCTTCCCAGCTGAGACCTATACAGCCGTAGGTAATTATACTTATATCATCCGTGAGAAGAATGATGGTTCTAAGGGGTATACCTATGATACTAAGGCGCCAGAAGTAACCGTAGCAGTTACTGACGACGGTAATGGTCAATTAGTGGCAACCGAAACTTACGCTACACCAGCTGAGTTTACTAACAACTACCAAGCTTTATCAACCACTGCAGCCTTCAGCTTCACTAAGAAGTTGACCGGTCGTGCGCAAAAAGCAGGCGAGTTCAGTTTCGACTTAACTGCTCCAGAAGCAAAAGACAACCAAACTAAAGCAACTGCGGATGAGAACGGGACCGTTAATTTCGATCCGATTACATATACGCAAGCAGGTGTCTACAACTATACTGTCAAAGAACAAAAGGGTAACCTTGGTGGGATTACTTACGATGAGAAGACCTATAATATCAAGGTAACCGTGACAGATAACGCAGGTCAATTAGAAGCTGCGGTAGAATACCCAGATGGTCAAGAAATTTCTAACACTTACCAAGCAGCGTCAGTAAGCAAAGTCTTGAAAGCTAACAAGGCGCTGACAGGTGCTAACTTAGCAGATGACCAATTCACTTTCGAATTGGTTAACAAAGCTACTGACAAAGTGGTTCAAACCGCTAAGAATAAGGCAGACGGGACTGTAACCTTCCCAGCTGAAACTTATACAGAAGTAGGTAACCACACTTACATTATTCGTGAGAAGAACGACGGCTCTAAGGGTTACACCTATGATGATAAGACGGTTGAAGTAACGATAGCAGTTACCGATAACGGTCAAGGTCAATTGGTAGCAACTGAGACTTACGCTACACCAGCTGAGTTCTCTAACAACTACCAAGCCTTATCAACGACTGCAAGCTTCAGCTTCACTAAGAAGTTGACTGGTCGTGCACAAGTAGCGGGTGAGTTTAGCTTTGACTTAACTGCTCCAGAAGCAAAAGACAACCAAACTAAAGCAACTGCGGATGAGAACGGGACCGTTAATTTCGATCCGATTACATATACGCAAGCAGGTGTCTACAACTATACTGTCAAAGAACAAAAGGGTAACCTTGGTGGGATTACTTACGATGAGAAGACCTATAATATCAAGGTAACCGTGACAGATAACGCAGGTCAATTAGAAGCTGCGGTAGAATACCCAGATGGTCAAGAGATTACTAACACTTACCAAGCGGGATCAGTAAGCAAAGTCTTAAAGGCAACTAAAGCCTTGACTGGTAAAAACTTAGCAGATGATCAATTCACTTTCGAATTGGTAAACAAGGAAACAGGTAAAGTTGCCCAAACTGCTAAGAGCAAGGCAGACGGGACCGTAACCTTCCCAGCTGAAACCTATACAGCTGTAGGTAACTACACTTACATTATTCGTGAGAAGAATGACGGTGCTAAGGGTTATACCTATGATACTAAGGCTCCAGAAGTAACCGTAGCGGTTACCGACAATGGCCAAGGTCAATTGGTAGCGACTGAAACTTATGCTACTCCAGCTGAGTTTACTAACAACTACCAAGCTTTATCAACGACTGCAGCCTTCAGCTTCACTAAGAAGTTGACCGGTCGTGCGCAAAAAGCAGGTGAGTTCAGCTTTGACTTAACTGCTCCAGAAGCAAAAGACAACCAAACCAAAGCAACTGCGGATGAGAACGGGACCGTTAATTTCGACCCGATTACTTATACGCAAACAGGTGTCTATGAATACACTGTTAAAGAACAAAAAGGTAACCTTGGCGGGATTACTTACGATGAGAAGGCCTACAAGGTTAAAGTTACTGTCACAGATAATGCAGGGCAATTAGAAGCTGCGGTAGAATACCCAGATGGTCAAGAGATTACTAACACCTACCAAGCGGGATCAGTAAGCAAAAACTTGAAGGCAACTAAAGCCTTGACCGGTGCTAAGTTAACAGATAATCAATTCACCTTCGAGTTGGTTAACAAGGAAACTGGCGAAGTCGTAAAAACTGCTAAGAACGATGAGAACGGAACGGTAACCTTCCCAGCTGAAACTTACACAGCTGTAGGTAACCACACTTACATTATTCGTGAGAAGAATGATGGTTCTAAGGGTTATACCTATGACGATAAGAAAGTTGAAGTAACGGTAGCAGTTACTGACGACGGTAATGGCCAATTAGTGGCAACTGAAACTTATGCTACGCCAGCTTCGTTTACTAACAACTATCAAGCTTTATCAACAAGTGCAGCTATTAGTGTGACAAAAGCCTTAACTGGCCGTCCACAAAAGGCAGGCGAATTCAGCTTCGACTTAATCGAAGAAGGAGCTACCAGTGCAGCGCAAACCAAAGTCAACGCTGAGAACGGTAGTGTAGCCTTCGACGCGATTACTTACACCAAACCAGGTACTTATAAGTACACGGTTAAGGAGCAAGCGGGTACTGTTGCTGGGGTGACTTACAGCACTCAAGTATTGAACGTAACCGTAAAAGTAACTGACAATGCCGGCCAATTAGAAGCTACGGTAGAATACCCAGACGGGCAAACCATTACCAACGCTTATAAAGCAGCCGCTGCTGATGTCACCATCAAAGCTAAGAAAGTCTTGAAAGGTAAAGCCTTAGTAGCTAATGCCTTCACCTTCGAATTAGTAGATGCTTCAACCAACAAAGTTGTTGACACTGCTAAGAACGATGCAAATGGGGATGTTACCTTCAAGGCCCAAAGTCTCTCAAGCGCTGGTGCCTACACTTACTCTGTTCGTGAAAAACTAGACGCTAATGATAAAGGGATGACCTATGACTCAAGCAATATCTTGGTACACGTCCGTGTAACAGATAACCTTGCGGGTCAATTAGAAGCAACTGTAACGCCAGATAAGGAATTGACATTCACCAACAGCTACAAGCCATTGGATCAAAATGTTACCCTTATGGCAACTAAACGCATGGAAGGTCGCGCGCTTCAAGCTAACGAATTTAACTTCGTCTTGAAAGACGCTGACGGCAAAGAACTACAACGTGTCGCTAACGATGCGACAGGTAAGGTAAGCTTTGAACCAATTACTTATTCAGCAGTTGGGACTTACACTTACACTATCGCAGAAGTTTCCGGCGATGCTAAAGGTGTTACTTATGACGCTAAAGAAGTGAAAGTAACTGTTGAGGTCAAAGACGACAATGGCCAATTAGTAGCAACACCAAGCTATGAACAAGAGCCAGTCTTTACTAACCGTTATGCAGCAGCTTCAACCAAGCAAGCATTAAGCGTTAAGAAAGTTTTAGAAGGTCGTGCTTTAGAAGCAGGCGAGTTCGAGTTCGAATTATTAGATGAACAAGGCACTAAGTTGGCAAGTGCTAAGAACGACGCAGAGGGCAATGTAACCTTCGAAGAACAAACTTATAGCAAAGTAGGGACTAGCAAGTATCGTATTCAAGAAGTGAATAACGGCTTGAAGAACGTTACTTACGATACCAAAGTAGTAGAAGCAACTGTTGAAGTGGTTGATAACCAAGCACAATTAACCCCTTCAGTTACTTACACTAACGATGCTACCTTCACTAACACCTATAAGGCAGTAGATCCAGGGCAACCAAGCTTCAGCGTAGACGCTATGAAAGAATTGGAAGGCCGTGAAATGAAGGCAGATGAATTCCAATTCAATCTCCTCGATTCAAATGGCAACCTGGTTGCTACCGCTAAAAACGATGCATCAGGTAAGATTCATTTGGAACATACCATCACAAACCCAAGTGAAGGTACCTTTACTTACAAAGTCGTAGAAAAAGACTTGGGCGACAAAGAAATCACTTATGACAAAACTGTTCATGAGGTTTCTGTAACTGTAAGTAAGGACAGCGAAGGCAAGTTCCAAGCAAAAGTGGATAGTGCCAAATCTATTGTCTTTAAGAACACTTACAAACCAGTGAAAGAAGAGAAGAAATTACCTAAGACCGGTGAAGCTGAAGTTATTTGGTTGACTGCTTTGGCTAGCATGATGGTAATGGGCGCAATTGCAGTTCTCCTTCTTGACAAAAAAGCAAGATCTTAGGCTACTTTATTAGTAGTTGGCAAAGCCTAAAGTATGCAGAAAAGCCCCAGAGTTTATAAACTCTGGGGCTTTTCTCTATCAAAAAAAGAGGCTGAATGGTAGAATTCAGCCTCTTTGTCCTAGGGAGCATTAAGTAGCGGCTAGCTCCCTAGCCAGATCCTATAAAAAATAGGATGGACGACT
>CAUUNL010000055.1:0-11193 GCA_963546405.1 Abiotrophia defectiva
GGGTTTCCATTACCGCGTGTTTGCCAAAGATAATTTCCTCTTGGGAAGATACTTCTGGATTATTTTCTATTTTCTTGTCTGTTGTTTCATCATATTTCTTTTTATGCGTTTGTCGCTTGCTAGTTGATTTGCGCGACCGACTTGTATCATATTTCATTCTATTGTCCTCTCTGATCGATTAGGGCTAGAGACTGGGCAATCAACTCCTCCAAACGCTGACTTTGTCCGGAGAGATGGAGCCAGCCAAGTAGAGCTTCAAAGCCTGTTGCCTGGCGGTAATCACCAATGCTAGCATTCTTAGCCTTGGTATTAGCCTTATGATTGCGCCCCCGCTTATAGATGGTTAATTCCTCTTCATTTAAAGTCTCTTGGTCCCGCAGACACTGCATGGCATAGGCCTGGCCCTTGGCCTCTACATAGCGGGTCGCTGCCCGATGCAGACGATTGGGCTGGGTCAAGCCAGAGGCGATGACATGCTGTCTGACATAAAGCTCATAGATGGCATCCCCAATATAGGCTAGGGCAGCCCCATTTAATTGATCTACTTGATTCATCGATTCACTCGCTTCCAAACCGTACCTTGAGGCGTATCATCTAAGAGAATGCCTTGCTCCTTGAGTTGATCACGAATCGCGTCGCTACGGGCAAAATCCTTGTTGGCCCGGGCTTGACGGCGTTCCTCAATCAGCGCCTCAATTTCCTGATCAATACTATTGCTTTTATCTTCTAAATCCAAGCCAAATACTGCTAATAAATCATGTAGGACTTTGTCATAAAGTGACAGAACAGCTTGGCTCACTAATTCTAGGTCCAGGTAGCGATTCAGGGACTTGACCAAATCAAATAGAGCCGTAATCCCATTAGAAGCATTGAAGTCATCATCCATAGCGGTCACAAATTGCTCTTGAATGTCACTAATCTCTGCTAACCACGTCTCATGACCTTCCGTGTTTGCGCTAGCTTGCTCCTGGCGGTGCTTGAGTCGGCGGAGCGCCTCCCGTAATTTGTTGACATTGGCTTGAGCCTCCGTAATCACAGCCTCATCATAGCGCAAAGGACGTCGGTAGTGGGTTGTCGCCAACATGTAGCGAATGACCATAGGGTCGTAGGCTCCTAACAAGTCGCGCAAGAGGACGAAATTTCCCAGGGATTTACTCATTTTCTCATCTTGTTTCCCAATGGTCACAAAGCCATTGTGGAGCCAGTAATGGGCAAAAGTATGGCCGGTGCAAGCTTCAGACTGGGCAATCTCATTCTCATGGTGAGGGAAAGTAAGGTCTTGCCCGCCCCCGTGAATATCAATGGTATCACCTAGATACTTAGTGGCCATAACTGAACATTCAATATGCCATCCTGGACGACCCGGTCCCCACGGCGAATCCCAGGCGATTTCCCCAGGCTTGGCAGTCTTCCAGAGGGCGAAGTCCAGAGGATTGGCCTTGCGTTCTGCGACTACTTGGTCTAAACGTTCGCTTGCGCCTACTAGTAGGTCCTCTAGCGATTGGTCAGATAAATGGCCATAGTCCTTAAAAGATTCCGTCTTGAAGTAAACATCGCCTTCAGATTCATAGGCATGGCCCTTTTCAATCAAAGTCTGGACGAAAGCAATAATTTCCTCAATATTTTCCATAACGCGTGGGTGAACGGTCGCCGCTTGAATATTGAGTTGCCCGGTATCTTCCTTGAAAGCCGCGATATATTTATCAGCAATGGCTTCAGGAGTTGAACCTTCAACAATCGCTGCCTTGATAATTTTATCGTCGACGTCGGTAAAGTTGCTGACATAATTAACTTGATAACCTCGGTACTGGAAGTAACGGCGAATGGTGTCAAAGGCTACCGCGCTACGGGCGTTGCCGATATGGATATAGTTATAGACGGTCGGACCGCAGACATAGAAAGCCACTTGCCCTTCTTTAATGGGACGGAAGACTTCCTTCTGCCGTGTCAAGGTATTATAGACTTGTATTGCCATAGTATTGCTCCTTTGCGTTAAAATAGTAAAAAGGCTCTAGCTAAGCCAATTAATTGGTGTCTGACCCTGGGCCTCTAAAAAGGCATTGGCTCGTGAAAAAGGTCGACTGCCAAAGAAACCGCGATAAGCAGATAGGGGACTAGGGTGCGCTGATTCAATCACCAAGTGCTGGCTAGCGGTAATCAAAGCTTTTTTCTTGCGAGCATAGGCTCCCCACAAAATGAAGACAACCGGCTGCTCCTGTTGATTGACGACCCGAATAATCGCGTCGGTAAATGGCTCCCAAATCTGACCTGCATGGCCGTTAGCCATACCGGCTGGGACTGTCAAACAGGCATTGAGCAGCAAGACGCCTTGTTGGGCCCAGGCCGTTAAGTCATGATTGGGCTTGACGCCAATGTCATCTGCTAATTCTTTGAGAATGTTCTGAAGAGAAGGGGGCGCAGGCAAATCATTAGGTACAGAAAAGCTTAATCCTTGTGCCTGACCTGGCCCGTGGTAGGGATCTTGCCCCAGAATAACCACCTTGACATCCTCTAGGGGAGTCGTTTGGATGGCATTAAAGACCCGGTCACGTGGCGGATAGATTTTTCCCTGGCCATAAACTTGATCCATGAAATGGTTAATTTGACTGAAATAACCCGCTGGTAGTTCTTCCTTAATGGCTTGATGCCAAGTAGAATGTTCCATGTCCACTCTCCTTACTGTATCCAGCGCCAGGCGCGCTTTAATTCTGCTGTCCCATTTTCTAAATAAGGTCGGCCGTGGGCCATGATGACTCGCTCTGGTTGCCAGGCGAGAACTTGATCCATGCAAGCCTTAGCTTGAGCACGACGCCCAAGAAAGCTCATCCGAAAATCAATTGGCGTCTGGCCATCAGGATCTGCAATCCTCGCAAATCGATAAAAGCCACGCTGTAAGGCATGGGGCATCTTGTTAACTTCAAAGTTCTCAATTAAGTCCGTCACAATCAAGGTCTGACTTGCTCGATGGAAGAAGACTACTTCCTCGACTGCACGGCTACCAGAAAAAATTAATTGATCTAGTTGGCCCACCCAATCTGCCGGCGCTCGATCCTCCAAAGCCGCATCAAAGCTTACGGCTATTTTCTGACTTGCAGCCCGCTTTTCAACACCCGGACTACTCCAGGCCTTAGCTTGAGGGTAACGTCGCTGCCAATCAGGAATGTAGGCATAATGAATTTTGTTAGGAGATACCAAATGAGCCACTGGTCCCAAGGAATCTAGGGCTTGAAACAGACTCTCATTGGGCGCAATGGGTGAGTGACACCATAGGCTACCATCCGCTAATTGGACCACTGTCATGCGCGTTGAAAAGGGCAAGCTCCCGCAACCAACTGACATCTGAATCAGATCACCATCTGCAATCCAAATACCTTGGCCAATTGGCTTAAGTGTATTTAAGGGTTTATACAGGGGAATATGCATGATCACGACCTCCTAACTTGAATCCTCCATCTGACTTAACGAAAAAAAGAGGTTGAGGCAAGTGCCCCAGCCTCTTTTAGTCATCTTGAATTTTTATGCCAAGAGCGCTGCTACTTGGTCAATGTGGGCTAAGGCTTTTTCCTTGCCTAAGACTTCGATTAATGCCGGTAATTCTGGTCCATGCATTTGGCCACTCACCGCAATCCGGATTGGCATGAAGAGGCCACGCCCTTTGGCACCCGTTTCCTTCTGCACTTCCTTGATGCAAGCTTTAATATTCGCTGCTTCAAAGTCTTCTAAGTTCGCTAACTTCTCTCGAACCGCCGCCAAGACAGCCGGCACTTGTTCGCCTGCTAAAACCTCACGACTTTCTTCGTCAATCGTCAAACTATCGTTGAAGAAGAGGCTAGACAAGGATACAATTTCTGCCCCATAAGACATTTGCTCGTGGAAGAGTGAGACAACCTTAGTCACCCAAGCTAACTCATCTTCCGATGGATTAGCTGATACACGACCTGCCTCAATCAGATGTGGCAAGGCTAGAGCCGTCACTTCTTCAAGACTCGCTTGCTTCATATAGGTATTGTTAATCCATTCCAATTTCTTGGTGTCGAAGGAAGCAGGTGAGGTGGACAAACGTTCATAGTCGAAGAGTTCAATCAACTGGTCACGACCAAAAATTTCCTCTTCCCCGACTGGAGACCAACCCAAAAGGGCGATAAAGTTGAAGATAGCTTCTGGTAAATAGCCCAAGTTACGGTATTGTTCGATAAATTGCAAGATAGCACCGTCACGTTTGCTGAGTTTCTTATGAGTCTCAGCATTAACGATTAAGGTCATGTGACCAAAACGTGGGTAGTCCCAACCGAAAGCATCATAAATCATCATTTGCTTAGGTGTATTAGCGATGTGGTCATCCCCCCGCAATACGTGGGTAATGCCCATGAGGTGGTCGTCGACCGTTACCGCAAAGTTATAAGTTGGCATGCCGTCACGTTTGCGGATAACCCAGTCACCAGAGACACTGCGTGATTCGAAGGTAATCGGACCCTTAACCAAATCTTCAAATTCATAAGTCACATCTTCTGGTACACGGAAACGAATAACTGGCACACGACCTTCTGCTTCAAAGGCAGCTTCTTCTTCAGGCGTTAGGTGAGCGTGTTGGCCACCATAGTGTGGCATTTCGCCACGGGCTTGTTGGGCTTCACGTTCTGCTTCTAATTCTTCTTCCGTCATGTAGCACTTGTAGGCCTTGCCTTCTGCTAAGAGTTGGTCAATCAGTGGGTTGTAAATATGCAGGCGCTCTGACTGACGGTAAGGACCCACTTGGCCTGGCTTATTAGGCGCTTCATCCCAGTCCATTCCCAACCAGGTTAAGTTATCTAGCTGGCTCTTCTCACCATGCTCCAGGTTACGTTTTAAGTCGGTATCTTCAATCCGAATGACGAAGTCCCCGCCATAGTGGCGCGCGAAAAGATAGTTGAAGAGCGCAGTCCGCGCATTCCCGATGTGTAATTCTCCTGTTGGGCTTGGTGCATAACGCACACGTACTTTTGAAGTCATGTAGTTTCCTCTTTCCTTAGTAATGTGACTGCTTGGTTTCGATTTTATCTTGCGAGTGAGCGGGCTTAGCGAAAATCATACGCCCAGCGCTAGTTTGAAGGGCGCTAGTAACAATGACTTTCAGTCGCTCATTCATATAATGTTGCCCGTCTTCGACCACAATCATGGTCCCATCATCTAAATAGGCAACCCCTTGTTTGCGCTCGGTCCCGGACTTAACCACCGTGACTTCCATAATTTCGCCAGGAATCACGACAGGTTTGACCGCTAGGGCCAAGGCATTGATGTTAAAGACGGTGACATTCTGAAATTCACAGACCTTATTTAAATTATAATCGTTTGTGACCACGGCTGCATCAATTAATTTTGCCAAACGGATTAATTTGCTGTCAACCTCTGGCACATCGTCAAAATCCCCATCATAAAATTCGATTGGGATGAGCGATTCTTTTTGCAAGCTGTTGAGAATATCCAGCCCTCGGCGACCGCGAGCGCGCTTGAGCGAATCCGCTGAGTCCGCGATGAACTGTAATTCCTTAAGCACAAAATTAGGAATCACTAGCACACCTTCTAAGAAGTGGGTCTTGGCAATGTCGGCAATCCGACCATCAATGATCACGCTAGTATCTAAAAGTTTGTAGCGGTGGAAATTTTCACCAGCCTTGCGCTCTAAGATACGACTTTCCTGTTTCTCCCGCTTGCTAGCAGAACGACTAAAAATCGTTCGCCATTCATCCTGTCGACTGGTTGCGGTCTGGTAGCCAACAATGGATAGGATGACCGATAAAACCAAGGGCAGAGCGTTAGATATAAAGGGAATTTGCAAATTAGAGAAGGGAAGTGAGATGAGATAGCCGATAATGAGACCCACAACCCCACCAATAGTCCCGAAGAAGATGGTTGAGGTGGTTTGTTTGTTTAAGATTTCTTGTGTCTTGCGAATCCAACGAGCCAACAAAGGTGAGGCGAGATTTCCCAAGAGGGCGAAAATAATTGCGAATAATAAGCCGTTAAAGTAGGTATTCTGCAAGAAATCATGCGTTAGATGTACCCACGGCCAGATAGAAGCCCCAAAGGACACGCCAAAACTCAGTCCGATAAGCGCTGAAACCATTAAGACAATACGTTTAAACATAAACCTTCCTCCTTTCCTGTTTTTTTTATAATAATGGCCTCCCCCTATTGGCGGGGGAAGACCTTATGAATGGCTTCCTGGATAGTGGCCACTGGCACAATTTCGATCGCTAGTGTCTGATCCAGGCCTGCTAGATTATTTTTGGGAATATAGGCCCGCTTAAAGCCCAGTTTGGCAGCTTCCTTGAGGCGCTCTTTGATTTGACTAACCCGTCGGATTTCTCCCGTCAGACCAATTTCGCCGATAAAGCAATCTTCAATCTTAGTGGCCTGATTCCAATAACTAGACGCGATGCTGACCGCAATGGCCAAATCAATGGCCGGCTCGTCTAATTTAACGCCGCCCGTAATCTTGAAGAAAGCATCCTGATTTTGCACCAACAGACCGCAATGCTTTTCCATAACTGCCAAGAGTAGTGACACGCGTTGATAGTCAATCCCCGACGAGGTGCGTTTGGCTGTCCCATAGACAGTTGGAGTCATCAGGGACTGGATTTCCGCCAAAATCGGTCGCGTCCCTTCAATAGAAGCCACAACAGTCGAACCCGTCGCGCCAGCCAAACGTTCTTCCAGGAAGAGTTCTGAAGGGTTGGTTACTTCTTCCAAACCTGCTTCCAGCATTTCAAAGACCCCTAGCTCATGTGTGGAGCCAAACCGGTTTTTTACGGCTCGCAAGACCCGGAAAC
This sequence comes from Abiotrophia defectiva, assembly GCA_963546405.1. Lineage (GTDB taxonomy): Bacteria > Bacillota > Bacilli > Lactobacillales > Aerococcaceae > Abiotrophia > Abiotrophia defectiva_A. The sequence continues at coordinate 6,810 of CAUUNL010000055.1, forward strand.
GATTATGGCGCTCGCCCTCAAAGTAGAGCACGGTATCCACCATGTGTTCCAACATCCGAGGCCCCGCAATATTACCCTCCTTGGTCACGTGTCCGACAATAAAGGTCGCAATATTATTATCCTTGGCAATCCGCATTAAGATAGCGGTGGCTTCCCGCAATTGGGAGACGCTCCCTGCCACCCCAGTATGATCTGCCAGTTGCATGGTCTGGATAGAGTCAATAATCAAAATGTCTGGAGCAATACGCTGAACTTCGCCAGCAATAACTGCTAAGTCCGTCTCCGATAAGAGATAGAAATGACTGTCCTTGAGTGATAGGCGTTCCGCCCGCATTTTAATCTGGGAGAGACTCTCTTCCCCAGAAACATAGAGGACGGTTTGGCCTAGATTGGCCAGTTGAATCGAGACCTGGAGCAAGAGGGTAGACTTACCAATCCCAGGATCGCCCCCAATCAGAACTAAACTACCGGCCACCACTCCGCCTCCCAAGACTCGGTCGAACTCTTGGAAATTGGTATGGGTCCGCGTCTCAGCCTTGTAGGTGATTTCTTCTAGGCGTTGAGCCCGGTTGGCGCCTTCGCCGCGCTGGGTCAAAACCTTAAACTGACTTTTCTCGGTCTTAATGGTCGATTGGACAATCTGTTCTTCCATCTGATTCCAAGCGCCACAGTTAGGGCACTTGCCCAGATACTTGGCCGATTCGTAGCCGCAGGCCATGCATTCGTAACTTACTTTTTTCTTGGCCATAGCTTTCCTTCTTTCTTTGGCTCTAGTCCTTAGAGCCTATTGTTGGTGATGACCAGAGGAGCCGAAGCCTCCTTCGCGGGCAGCCTGCCCACCATGGTCGCCATCTGCCTTCAAGAAAGGTAAGAAGATGGCTTGGGCAATGCGCTCACCTTTTTGGATGGTTTGGTCAAATAGCCCAAAGTTGCTAAGTTGAACATAGACATGCCCTTCATTGCTAGGATTATTATAGTAGTCTGCATCAATGACGCCCACTCCGTTAGGAACCTGCAAGAAACGCTTGAGCGGGTTACTAGAGCGGTTAACAATTTGTAAGTATTCGTCTTCCTGCATATAAACCTTAAGCCCAGTAGGCACAAGGGTTGGTTTCAACAAGCGCTGTGGATCCTCTGCTGGCTCCTTTTGGGTTGGTTTGGCATGAATCCATTGTTTCATTTCCATGGCTAAATAGCGGAAAACTTGTCGCCAGTAAGACGGAACCACAATGGTTTCTGCTGCTTCCAAATCATAACCAGCGGCATGATGGGTCGCTCGCTGTGGCAGTTGGATGGCTTTATCTTGGTAGCTAGTGATGACTTCAAAGCCACGTTTTCTTTCCTGGGTCATAAGACACCCCTTTTCTACTGAATCATCTCTATTTTACCAAATTTCCCGGCCAATAGGGTAATAAAAGCAATAAAAGTGCTTGAAAAATCACACTTTCTTGCTCTTTTTAGAAAACCTTTTACTTTTTGTACAATCTGCCGAAGAAATTTGTGCAGTTTGTCAATGGAATTGTAAACCGTTTTCATTTACACTATAGATGTCAATAAAATCAATCAATAAGGAGCGAATTTTCCTATGGTAGAAATGAAATTAAAAGGCATCCACAAAAAATATGATAATGCCGACTTCTATTCCGTTACTGACTTTAACTTAGATATCGCAGACCGCGAATTTATTGTCTTCGTTGGTCCTTCTGGTTGTGGTAAGTCCACTACATTACGTATGATTGCCGGTTTGGAAGATATTTCTGAAGGGGAATTATGGATTGGCGACCGTCTCATGAACGACGTGGCACCTAAAGACCGCGACATCGCCATGGTATTCCAAAACTACGCCCTCTACCCACACATGACTGTCTTCGACAACATGGCTTTCGGGTTGAAACTCCGTAAATATCCAAAAGAAGAAATCAAACAACGTGTAGAGAACGCAGCTGAAATCTTAGGCTTGTCTCAATACTTAGACCGCAAACCAGCTGCTTTGTCTGGTGGTCAACGTCAACGTGTTGCTTTGGGTCGTGCCATTGTCCGCGACGCTAAAGTCTTCCTCATGGACGAACCGCTCTCTAACTTGGATGCTAAACTCCGTGTACAAATGCGTGCTGAAATTGCTAAATTACACCAACGCTTGAACACCACTACCATCTACGTTACCCACGACCAAACCGAAGCTATGACCATGGCTAGCCGGATTGTCATCATGAAAGATGGGATTATCCAACAAATCGGTAGCCCACAAGAAGTTTACGATACTCCAAACAACGTCTTCGTTGCTGGCTTTATCGGCTCTCCTGCCATGAACTTCTTCAAAGTTAAATTCGAAAACGGCATGATTAGCAATGGCCACGACTTAACCTTAGAAGTAACAGATCCACAACGTCGTTACTTAGTAGAACGTGGTTACGAAGGTAAGGAAGTCATCTTTGGTATTCGTCCAGAAGACATTCAATCTGAACAAATCTTCTTAGACTCCTATCCAAAATCAGTGGTTCGTTCAGAAGTTGTCGTATCTGAGTTATTAGGGGCAGAAACCATGCTCTACTCTAAAGTTGGGGATACTGAATTCATCGCGCGTGTCGATGCACGTGACTACCATAACCCAGGCGAAACCGTAGAACTCGGCTTCAACATGAACAAAGCTCACTTCTTCGACCCAGAAACTGAATTAGTCATTCGCGACCAAGCTTAAGATTAACTCGTCTACCACTCCGGCCCTCCTCATCTGAGGAGGGTTTTTGGCGTCTATCTGACGACAATTGCACCTCAAATCTGTGACAAGTCCCTAACATCCGTCATTTAGGGACCGGTATCAGTTGCTTTTTGCCTGCCATCGTCCTAGAATAGAGCCATACAAATTGTAAAAGGAGGCTCGCACCATGCAAAACCAGACTTTAATGCAAGCTTTTGAATGGTATCTGCCGAGTGACCACCAGCACTGGAATCGACTTGCCCAACTAGCTCCAGAATTGGCTGCCAAGGGCATTCGCAAAATCTGGCTCCCGCCTGCTTTCAAAGGCACCAGCAAAGACGACGTCGGCTATGGCGTCTATGACTTGTTCGACTTGGGAGAATTCGACCAGAAGGGAACTATTCCTACTAAATACGGAACTAAAGACGACTATCTCGCTCTGATTGAAACTTTAAAAGCTAATGGGATTGACCCCATCGCTGATATCGTCCTCAACCACAAGGCCGGCGCCGACCACAAGGAACGCTTTACGGTCATTGAGATGAACCCCAACAATCGTCAAGAAGCAATCTCTGAACCCTTCGAAATTGAAGGTTGGACTTGCTTCACCTTTGATGGTCGCCAAAAAGCCTACAATGATTTCACCTGGCACTGGTATCACTTTACAGGGACCGACTATGACGCTGGCCGTAACCGATCCGGTATTTATCTGATTCAAGGGGATAATAAGGGTTGGGCTGACGACACGCTCGTTGACGACGAGAACGGTAACTATGACTATCTTATGTATGATGACATCGACTTCAAGCATCCGGAAGTGGTCCAACATCTCTATGATTGGGCCCATTGGTTTATTGAAACAACCGGAGTTCGCGGCTTCCGCCTAGATGCCGTTAAACACATCGATTCCTTCTTCATGAAGAACTTTATCCGGGACTTAACCGAACATTATGGCGATGATTTCTATGTCTTCGGTGAATTCTGGAATGGCGACGAAGAAGCCAATAGCCAATATTTGGAGAAAACTGACTTCCACTATGACTTGGTAGACGTCAAGCTCCACCAGAATTTCTTCGATGCCGGTCAAGCCGGGGCAGATTACGACTTGAGTAAGATTTTCGACCAAACCCTCATGCAAAACTATCCAGAATCAGCGGTTACCTTCGTGGATAACCACGATACCCAACGGGGTCAAGCGCTAGAATCGACCGTAGCTGAATGGTTCAAGCCTTTGGCTTATGCTATGATTCTCTTGCGCCAATCCGGTTTGCCTTGTGTCTTCTATGGCGATTACTTCGGTATCCAAGGGGACTTTGCCCAAGAATCCTTCCAGGAAGTCATCGATAAATTGCTCAACCTACGGCTTTACCATGCCTATGGCCAAGAAACTGACTATCTCGATGATCCTAACTGTATTGCTTGGACCCGGGCTGGCAATGAAGAAAATAATGGCCGGCCATTGGCAGTTATTCTCTCCAACAAAGACGATGCTAGCAAGCGCCTCTTCTTAGGTCCTGAATGGGCTGGCCGTACTTTCCGCGATGGCTTAGAACATCATGAAGCCAGCATCACCATCGAAGAAGACGGTTGGGCTGATTTCCCAGTTCATGGTGGCTCTGTCTCCGCTTGGATTTTGGCAGATTAAGCAATTAATAGTAGATAAATTTCCCATTATATCTTATATGA
>CAUUNL010000056.1:0-10967 GCA_963546405.1 Abiotrophia defectiva
TAGTTCGTCTTCAGAATTCCTAGGCAAAGAACCCTGGCGCTATCCGGAGCCATATACTAGCAGCATGAAGGACTACTTGCGCCTGCGCCACCGGCTCCTGCCTTATCTCTATACTATGAACTACCGGGCGGCCTACCAGGCTCAGCCTCTGATTGAGCCCCTCTACTATCAGCACCCTGAAGAGGAGGCGGCCTATGAGGTGGCTAATCAATATTATTTTGGTAGCCTAATCATGGTCATGCCCCTGACCCAGCCCCGTCATAAGGGCAGTCTCTGCTCTCGCTTCGATGGTTGGCTGCCAGAAGGGACCTGGTATGATATCCAGACTGGCTTGGCCTATAGTGGGGGCCGGCGCTTGTCCATTTATCGGCCGCTGGAACGCATGGGCCTCTTCGCCAAGGCGGGCGCCATCCTGCCTCTGTCTGGGGAAGATGGAACGGATAATTCGCTAGCCAACCCAAGCGTCTTGGAGCTGAGAATTTACAGTGGCGCCGATGGTCACTTTGACTTGGTGGAAGAGGCTGAAACTGTAGCTGACGGCACGGCCTTCCTCACGACCGGAATGACCTTTGTCGATGGCAAAGCATTCAAGTTGGCGCCTCAAGGAACGGGGCTTCGGACCTATGAGCTGACCTTTGTCGGGGCTTGTTTGTCGGACCTAGAGCTAGCGGGCCAGGGTCGCCTAGTTGAGGTCGGCCATAATGACCAGGGCGACAGCCTAGTGCACCTTGAAGCCGACGGTCCCGTGACCCTTTCCTTCAAGCAGATCAAGCGTGACTCGCAGCAAGTGCGTTTAGATGTCATTTTCGCTTATATCGAGCAAGCCCAAATGGAAAACCAGGCCAAGGACCAAATCTGGGCCCTGGTCAAGAAGGACATGCCGCTAGCCTATAAGATACTAGAACTCCAAGGCCTAGTCTTAGAGCCGGAGGTTATTGAGCCTGTGATTGAGTTGCTGGTGACGGAGTGAGTTGATATTGATTAATTAGCTTATAGTGTGGATGAAGATCTTACTTCACCCACACTATTTTTTCGCAAAACTAAAACGTTTTAGGAAAACGCTTGCTTTTTATCTGAAGGGGTGCTATGATAAATTTAACGAAAACGTTTTAGTGAGGTGGGTTTATGGGTAAAATCATTAGAATCCTCACTGGTTTAATTGATTTAATCATTGCCTATCTCGCCCTATATCTAGTGATGACTCTGTTAGGAGTTCAGGAGACTAGTCGTGACTTGTTGGCGCAAGTCCTCTATATACTTTACGGTGTAATCTTCTCATCCTCTTTTTCTGGGAAAACGATTGGTCGATTTTTTGGCCATTTACACTTGGACTATTATCGAAGGGATCAATCCTTCCTATGTTTAATCTCAAGGGAAGTTAGTAAAATGTTATACTTTTTACCTTCTTGGATTGGCTGGTTCTTCATTGCAGTGACGCTAGTTCTCTTTGCCAAGCAAGGACGCTATTTGCACGATATCATTGGACAGACCTATGTTAAGGTGGATGAATCCTATGAATGAGCCAATTGCAACATCTCCGTTAGCGCATATCCCAACGCTACCCCTACTCCTAGTGGTTATTATTTCTTATCTAGGCATGACCTATCTCGCGAAAATATCTGATGGCTACTTTAAATGGCGGTCTTTTCTGCTTATGCAAGTAGGACTTAGTCTAGTAGCTTTATTTCTCAAACTAAACTTGGTGTTAGTTCTAGGCTTAGTTTTTTTTGATGCTGTCCTCTATATTTTTAAGTTGTCTAAGTATTGATGAAGGAGGTCGCTATGGAAAATATTGAATACTTGACTAGGGAAGTAAAAGGCATAAGAGAGTCCAGTTTCCAATCAAAATGGATTCGGAAATTTGAGACCATTTTCGCGCAAGGTAATGGCTATATGGGGATACGTGCGTCAACTGAGGAACGATATATCAATGAAAAGCGAGGTGCGTTCATTGCAGGAAATTTCAATCAGTTTGATGAGAATGAAGTGACAGAATTAGCCAATTGCCCGGATTTGACCGCGGTAGAGGTCAAGGTTAATGGCAATAGAATTAACCTAGATTCGGGTCAAGTCGAAGATTACAGTCGGCAAATTGACTTAATGACGGGTGAGGTTACACGCCACTTTAAGTGGGGACTAGATGAAGTTAGGCTAGAGTGGTCCTCCAAGCGCTTCGTTTCACTAGAAGATCTTCATGCTTTTTGTCATCACATTGAGTTAAGGAATCGTTCCAACAAGCCAGTGACAGTCGAGATAGTATCCGGGATTGATGGGCAAATCACTAATAGTGGGGCCCAGCACTTTACAGAAGGTGAGAAGCGACTACGCGACAATGTTTTTCTGCAGATGCTAGCCACAACAAGCCAATCCAAAAAAAGCCTAGTGACGACCTTATCCCATCGATTAAAAATTGAGGGAGAAGAGGCAAGTGTTGACCAGAGATTCGATATACAGCGTCGACGTCTTCTAATGAACTATAAGCTAACCTTAGAACCTAATAGTCGTCTGGAACTGGAGAGATACGGGACCTATCATACGGATTTTGATTTAGATCAAGATTCCAATCTCTCGCTAGGAGATTGGGCTTTGGAAGATAATCGACGTATTTATCGAATAGGGTATGCTCAATTATTCAACGCCTCTCAAGCTCAGTGGCAGCGCGATGTTTGGCAGGCAGCACCTATTCACATTCAATCAAACAATGCTATGGATGATTTGGCTCTTTACTTTGCCAAGTATCATCTTCAAATTATGACGCCGGCACATGATGAAAGGATGAATATTGGGGCCAAAGGTTTAAGTGGTGAGGGATATAAGGGACATACCTTTTGGGATACCGAATTATTCATGTTACCTTACTTTACCTATTCACAGCCTACTACTGCAAGGAGTCTCTTAAAATATCGTTACCTTGGACTGGAAGGTGCGCATAATAAGGCTCAGGATAATGGCTACCAGGGTGCCCAATATCCTTGGGAGGCTGCCTGGCCTAGTGATGGCGAGACAACCCCAGTCTGGGGAGCGGCAGATATTATTAAGGGCACTGCAACCAAAGTCTGGTCAGGTTTCATCGAACAGCATATTACGGGTGATGTGGCCTTTGCTGTTCAACAGTATGTTGACATTACGGATGATCAAGACTTCATGAAACAATATGGTTATGAAATTATCTTGGATACGGCTAAGTTTTGGGCCTCGCGCTTAAACTATAACGATCAAGCTAATCGCTATGAAATCTGGGATGTCATCGGCCCCGATGAATACAAAGAGCATGTTAACAACAATGCCTTTACCAATTATATTGCGCATTGGAATATGCAGCGTGCCTTAAGCCTAATTGCCGAACTCAGAGCGGAGCAAGAGCAAGTCTATCAAGAGCTAGATCGAGCTTTAGATTTAGAGCATTTAGAGACAGAGCTCAGTGATAAATTAAAACTCTTTTACCTACCTCAGCTTAACCAAGCAGGAATTTTACCTCAAGATGATAGCTATCTTGATAAGCAGGTAATTGACCTAAGACCCTATAAGAATCAACTAGAAGTAGGCAGTCTCTTTAAGGTATATAATTTAGAGCAAGTTAATCAGATGCAGGTTTCTAAGCAAGCGGATGTCCTCTTATTAATCTTCTTGTTTGAACACTTGTTTGATAGGGAGGCTAAGCTAGCCAATTGGCACTATTATGAACCCAAAACAACACATGATTCCTCACTATCGCTGTCCACGCATAGCATCTTAGCATCGGACTTGGGGGACCAGGCACTCGCCTATAGGCTTTTTAATGAGGCGATTAGCATCGATATGGGTAGCTTAATGACGTCATCAGATGATGGCATTCATGCTGCATCCCTTGGAGGAATATGGCAAATGGTAGTGTTTGGTTTTGGTGGTCTACGTTGCATTGATGGGAAGTTGCGCATTCAACCGCATTTGCCAGCAGAGTGGCACCATTTGCACTACACTATTTTCTGGAAAGGAGTGAAGCTAGAAGTTAATGTGCAACCCAAGTCCTTTAGTGTGACTAATCATTCGGAATTAAAGTCAGTCAATTTCTTACATCATCATCGTGAGATTGAAATCGCACCGCAAACTACAATCGAGTTACAGGAGGAAAACTAGTATGAAACCCGTATTCAAAAAAGTAGCAGCAACCCTTATGGCGACACTTGGCTTATTATCAGCGACAGTACCTTTTCAAAAGGTAGTTGGAGCACAGGAAGATTTAGGAGACTTCTCAGGTCAGACCTTAAAAGTCGGGCTTTGGGGAGGTAGTGATCAGGAAGAAAAGACCCTAGATACATTGATTAAGAAGTTCGAAGAGAAGACACATGCTACTGTAGAGAAAAAAGTATACACAGACTATAATACGCAAATTCAAGCAGATATGGTTGGGCGGACTGCACCAGATGTTTATTATGTAGATATGTCTATGTTGCCATTCTTCGTCGAACAAGGTGGTTTGGCTGAGCTAGATGCAAGTAAGTTTCAAACTGATAAATTCTATTCCTCAATTATTGACGCTTTCTCAAGGGATGGAAAACTCTATGCTGTTCCAAAGGACTTCTCGACCTTAGCTATGTACCTAAATACTGGTATGTTTGAGAAAGCCGGTGTATCAGTGGATGAAGTCCCTGATAGTTTTGAAGAGCTCTTAAAATGGTTGCCAGAATTTCAAGCCAAGCTAGATAAAGCCTATGGGCCTGGTAAGGTAAAAGCAATTAGCTATAACCAAGACTTGGCTCGTAACCTTCATATTGCTGAACGTGGTGGGGCAAATCCAGTCACAGAGGACAACCGCTCCAATTTGCAAGACAAAGCAGTTGTTGAAAACCTTAATTTCTACAAACAACTAGTAGATACTGGGGCAGCTGCTACACCAAAAGAAGTTGGGACTGGTTGGAATGGTGAGGCCTTCGGTACAGAAAAAGTAGCCATCATGGATGAAGGGAACTGGGTATATCAGTTATTGAAACAACAATATTCTGATGTCAAGTTCAAAGTAAAAGAAATGCCAACTTACAAAGGGCAAAAAGGTTCTATGATGTTCTCAGTAGGTTGGGGTAAATACTCTGGAACTAAGAACAGTGAACTAGCAGATGCTTGGATTCGTTATATCACCGGCGCCGAAGCCATGAAGGAATGGGTTGAGGGAACTGGGACCTTACCATCAAGACAAGACGTTGCTGAAGAGGCCAAAATCACAGGTAACCAAGATCTAAATATGCACATTAAGGCCTGGGAATATGCTACCCCATGGCAAAAAGGACCTTCACTCTCTACTATTGCGAATGCCTATATGAACTTCTTGCCTAAAGCCTTAGATGGTTCAGAAACATTGGAAGATGCGATGAAACACGCAGACGAACAGGCTAATACTGATATTGACGCAGGTAACTAAGAAGAATGGGGCTGAGGGTCAACCTTAGCCCCATTTATTGTTAATATCGATGTCGAAAGGAATGATGAGAGAATGGTCGATAAGATTAAGCAAAAAATGACCAAGCGACAACGGGAAGAAATGCTGCAGGCCTATACATTTCTAACTCCGACCTTTGTTATTGTGGGGATATTCTTCTTAATCTCTATTATTTTCGCGATATATTTATCTTTTAATAGTGTCAATCTATTCAACAATCAATTCACCTTCAAGGGTTTGGCCAACTATCAACGTATGCTAAGCGATAAGCGGGCAATGATTGCCTTAAAGAATACAGCTATTTTTGCTTTCGTAGTGGCTCCAGTTCAGACAGTAGTTGCTTTGGTAGTGGCTTATGTATTAAACAACAAAGATTTGAAGGGGAGGAAGTTTTTTAAGTTAGTCTACTTTCTACCAACTCTAACATCTAGTTCTGCTCTAACGATGATTTTTATGTTTATCTTTAATGTATATGGGCCTATCAATGAATTTCTGTTAAGCACTGGCATGATTGCTGAGCGTATTAATTTCTTGCAGGAGCCCCAATATGCATTGAAAGTTATTATGGTTATGAATATTTGGTCGACTGTACCTTACTTCATGACAATTTATCTAGCTTCCTTGGTTGATTTACCTAAGGCGCTATACGAAGCTGCGGATATTGATGGGGCTTCATCATTTCAGAAATTTCGCTTTATTACGGTACCTTATTTACGTCCAGTCACTACATTTGTTCTCTTATCCGGGTTAATTGGTACCTTCCAAATGTTTGACCAAGCCTACATTTTCTCTAATGGCTCTGGGGGACCAGCCAATTCGACCCTTACGCTAGCCCTGATGATTTATCAATATGCATTTGGACAGATGAATACAATGGGTTATGCCGCTGCCTTAGCAATAGTATTGGCTATTGTTATCTTTTGTGTGTCACTATTGGCTGAACAAGTAAACAGGGAAAGATAGGTGTCATGGCAAATGAAACAGAAGAACTTTTTCAAATATTTACTTTACGGCATTTTGATAGTGTATGCAGTATTAACTCTTTATCCATTTATATGGGCTTTTACTGCTTCATTTAAGCCCTTGAAGGAAATTGTCAGTGGAGACTTATCCTTTATTCCTAAGGAATTTACGACGGATGCTTACGCCTATATTTTTGGTAGGTCTTCCTTATTTAGTCAGTGGTTTATCAACTCGGTCATCATCTCGGTAATAGGGACAACCGTCAATATTTTCCTTAACACTATGGCGGGTTATGCATTAGCACGACTCAGTTTCCCAGGTAGACAGCGAATCTTTTATGGGCTCTTGGCCATGATGATGGTACCAAGTCAGGTTTTATTAATTCCTAACTATTTAATTTTGGTCAACCTAGGTCTACTAGATTCATTTGGGGCGCTGATTATACCTGCGGCCATCAATATTGGCAACATTTTTATGATGCGACAATTCTTTGTCTCTTTCCCTAAAGATATCGAAGAGGCGGCTTCAATTGATGGCCTAGGTCGCTTCCAGACTTTCTTTAAAATTGTCATGCCTCTAGCCATGCCCTCTATCGCAACGCAAGCTGTCTTTACCTTTATGGGTTTCTGGAATGAGTTTATGAAACCTATGCTCTACATTTCAACGCCAAGTCGATACACGTTGACTTTGGGCTTACAAACCTTCCAAGCCAAGGATGGTGGCGTGCGATGGGATCATACGATGGCCGCTAGCATTATCACGATTATTCCGATTATTGCCATCTACTTAATCTTCAATAAATATTTCTTGAAAGGTATCCGCATGGATGGCGAAAAATAGTGTTATAGCGATATTTATGCTAGCACCAGCATTGTGTGAAAGTAGGTAAAGTTTTATGAAGGTGACAATAAAAGATGTGGCGCAAAAGGCAGGTGTCTCCATTGCCACAGTTTCGCGGGTCTTTAATGGCTATGATGATATTGGCCTAGCCACCAAGAATAAGGTAATAGAGGTAGCTAAGGAATTAGGCTATGTTCCTAATGCGGCGGCTAGAGCACTATCATCAAAGCAATATAAAAAGATTGCAATGGTCATCAATGACCTCAAGGTCTCCCGTACCAATACAATCCCCTTGGAAATTTTGACAGGGGTGTATGAAATGGCGGATATGCATGATGTGGATTACGTGCTACTGCTAACTAATAATCGCGACCAAGAGAAAAAGAGCCTATCCCAGTATTGCCTTGAGAATAATATTTCAGGATTAGTCTTGCATGGTTTCTCAACAGCTGACCCCTATCTATTAGAATTAGCTACGCTAAAGATTCCTAATCTACTAATAGATATACATCCAGAAGCGGCTGACTCCTATGGGATTGCGGTAAAAAATGAAGTAGCAGCTTATCAGGCAACAGACTTCTTAATTAGTCGTGGACACCGGGCTATTGCCATGATTTCCGGGAAATTTTGGGCGCAGGTCTCTAAGGACCGCGAGAGTGGCTATCAACAATGTATGGCGGATCACCATCTTCCGACTTTTATCTATGAAGGGCTCTTCTCTGAAGAGTATTCGGAGGAACTAGTCAAGGATATTCTTAGTGACCATCCCGAGATAACGGCGCTTTTCTGCGCCAGTGATTTAATGGCTATTGGGGCGATGAAGGGCATTCAAGCCATGAATCTCAATGTGCCCCAAGATATTTCGGTCATCGGATTTGATGATATCGCCATTGCCAAGTACGTAACGCCAAGTCTCACCACAATCAAACAAGATATGCATGAGATAGGACGGCGATCCTGTGAAATATTGTTAGAGATTCTTGATAAGGGACAGATCGACCAGAAACAATTCTATGTTAATCATAGCTTAGTTGAACGGGAATCTGTCAGCAGTCGTTGAGCCAAGGAGGACAGTTATGACCATTCAAGCAGTCATTTTTGATTTAGATGGCGTTATAACAGACACAGCGCATTTACATTTTTTGGCATGGAAAGAACTGGGGGACTCCCTGGGTGTGGAAGTAAATCTAGAGTTGAATGAGCTTTTAAAGGGCATTAGTCGCCAAGAGTCCTTGGAAATAATTCTAAAAGAGACAGGGATTTTTGATAATTTTACGGATGTTGAACGCCAAGAGTTGGCTGATAGAAAAAATAGGTCATATGTGGCATCGCTTGAAAACCTAACCCCTCAAGACCTACTGCCAGGCATAGGCGACTGTCTCAAGGACTTAAAAAAGCGGGGCATCAAAATTGGCCTAGCTTCTTCCAGTCAAAATGCTGGGCTGATTATCAAAAAATTAGGCCTTGAGCCTTATTTTGAGGCCATGGTAGATCCAAGGAGTTTGAGCAAGGGCAAGCCTGACCCAGAAATTTACCTTAAGGCGGCCGCTGCCTTGGGCCTGAGTCCAGCTAAGTGTGCAGGAGTAGAGGATGCCAGAGCAGGACTAGAAGCCATTCGGGCGGCCGGTATGACCTCTATTGCTCTTGGCCTATCGTTAAAGGATGTCCCAGCTGATTATCATTTCTTGTCTGCAAAGGACTTAGTGAATTTCAATTGGGATGACATTGTAAGTAAGGAGTGACAAGCATGGTTGAAAGCAATTGGTGGCAAAATCGTGTCGCCTATCAGATTTACCCTAAGAGTTTCAAGGATAGTAATGGCGATGGGGTGGGCGATATCCGCGGTATTATTGAGAAACTGGACTATCTCCAGTCGCTAGGAATCGGGATTATCTGGATTTCGCCTATTTATCAGTCGCCTTTTGTTGATCAAGGCTATGATATATCCGATTATTATGCCATTGACCCGATTTTCGGGACCATGGAGGATTTTGATGAATTGATTGCGCAAGCAGATAAACGAGACATTAAAATTGTCATGGACCTGGTCGTAAACCACTGTTCAGACCAGCACCCCTGGTTCCAGGCGGCGCTTAAGGACCTATCCAGCCACTATGCAGATTATTTCTACTTTGTGGAAAGTCCGGACGGCCCACCCAATAACTGGCGCAGCTACTTTGGTGGCAGTGTGTGGGAAAAGCTGCCAGGCATCAACACCTACTATCTGCATAGTTTCCACAAGACCCAGCCCGACTTAAATTGGCAGAATCCGCGCCTGCGTCAGGAAATCTATCAGATGGTCAATTGGTGGCTGGAAAAGGGCATTGCCGGCTTCCGCATTGATGCCATTATTAATATCAAGAAGAATCTGACTTGGCAATCTTATCCAGCCGATCGGCCAGATGGCCTAGTGGCGGTGCAACGTTCACTGCAAGATGCCCAGCCTATTGAGCCCTTCCTTAATGAACTTAAGGCAGAGTGTTTTGAGCCCCACCAGGCCTTTACGGTAGGGGAGGTCTTTGATGCATCGGAATCAGAGCTTCATGAGTTTATGGGCGATCAGGGCTACTTTTCTTCTATCTTTGACTTTAGTCAGACAGAATTAGGCAAGAGCCCTCTAGGTTGGTATGATCATCAGCCGGTAACAGCTGAAATGATTAAGGAGGCCATTTTCCAGACCCAAGCCAAAACGCAAGAGGCAGGCTACTGGTCGACCATTATTGAGAATCATGACGAACCTCGCGGGGTGAATTTCTATCTGCAAGGCCAGGAAATCAATGATAGCAGCAAAAAGCTATTGGCGACCATGCTCATGATGCGCCGGGGTCTGCCCTTTATCTATCAAGGCCAAGAAATCGGGACAGAAAACCGTCAATTCGAGAGCCTAGCGCAAGTCAACGACATTGCTTCCATTAATGCATATCATAATGTCCTTGCTAACGGGCTGACGGACCAAGAGGCGCTTGAGATTCTAAATCGCTACTCTCGGGATAATGCGCGGATTCCGCTGAGATGGAACAAGCATAAGTGGGGCGGTTTTACGACGGGTCAGCCTTGGTTGCAAGGCGCCGTGAAAGGTAACTTGACAGATGTGGCCAGCCAACTAGAGGATAAGCAGTCCCTCTGGTATTGGTATCAGACCTTAATTCAACTCAGAACTAGCTCCATATACGGAGAGGTCATTGTGTCGGGAAGCTTCTTGCCGCTTTTCTGGGATGTCAAGAACCTCATGGCTTTCGAACGCTCTAATCAGACTCATTGTCTCTGGGTTGTCTTGAATTATCAAAACCGAGAGCAGGTCCTTGATCTAGGGCGGAAATGGCAAAGTGTACTGCTCAATAATCTAGAGGAGCTAGACTCAACAGAAAATCAGGTCCTTAAGCTAGAGCCCTATCAAGCCCTGGTGCTAGTCATGGACTAGGTAAATGGGTGAGCTGCCTAAGGCCCTTTGGCGCGAAAAAAGGTTTCTGCCCCGATTGCGGCCGAGCCAGTGGTCCACTCCGTCGAGTGGACCACTAGCTCGGGTGTATAGGCCAGAAAAGGGCGGTTTGCTCCGAAAATGAATGAGCCAGTGGCCCACTCTTTCGAGTGGACCACTAGCTCAAGGTTTTAGACCAAAAAAGTGCAGTTCAGGTTCTGAACTGCACTTTTGTCATTTATCTGACTTATTCTCCTTGGGCGGCAGCGGCTAGGGTAGCTAGGGCTTCGCGTGGGAAGTAGGCTTGGTAGAGGCCTTGGAGGGCGATGTCTT
>CAUUNL010000057.1:0-10913 GCA_963546405.1 Abiotrophia defectiva
AGGAGATATACTATGGATTACGCAATCGCTGCTGCAATCGCTGTTGCCTTCGCTGCATTAGGGGCATCAATCGGGAACGGGATGGTTATTTCTAAGACCATCGAATCAATCGCTCGCCAACCAGAATTGGAAGGTAAATTACGGATGACCATGTTCTTAGGTGTCGGTCTGATTGAAGCCGTGCCAATCATTGCGGTCGTTATCGCATTACTTTTCGCCTTCAAATAAGCCAGCTGACACTTGAAGGTCAAATTCGGGAGGCTATATATGAACACGCTGTTATTAAATACAAGTATCAATACCTCGTTGGGCCATACCATTGTTACCTTGGTGGCCTTCGTGATTTTGCTTCTCATCGTGAAACACTTTGCCTGGGGCCCGCTGACTAAGATTTTGTCAGAGCGCAAACAGGTCATTGACCACGACATTCAGACAGCTGCTTCTGAGAAGGCAGCTGCCCAAGACGCCAACCGTGACGCGCAATTAGCCTTGCGTGACGCACGGGCGGAAGCAACTCAAATTATCTTGCAAGCCAAGAAACAAAGCCTGCAAGTTCAAGACACCATGCTCAAGGAAGCCAAAGAAGAGGTTATCCGCATGAAGGAGACCGCTCAGAAGGATATTGCCTTGGAACGTCGCCGTATGTTAAGTGACTTACGGGCAGAATTGACTGATATCTCTATTGAGATTGCTGAGAAGATTATCCAACGGGAAATCAAACCAGAAGACTATCACCGTTTAGTGGACGACTTTATTGAAGGAATGGATGATTTATCATGACAGAAGAAGTAAAGCAAGCCTCTGTCTCTCTCAAGCGTCCTCAAATTGCTGATATGGAAGAGGCTAAGAAGAAGCGGGAGAAAACCTTCGAAGATAAATTGTTGCGCAAGATGCAACAAGAATACCTAGAAACCTATCATGGTGAGGTCGCCCAGGCTGCGGCTAGTAATCAGGCAGGGGAGTCGTCTGATGCGGATCAGGTTCGGGACGAAAACCGGACCCAGTATGAGGACCGTCTCTTAGACAAGCTCATGGCGCAAATTTCAAGTGGTTATGAGAACCATGATGAACGTCGCCGCCAAGTCCGTTCTGAGACCTTGATGATTACCAGTGCTGTGCCTTTGACTGAAGATGAGAAGGAAAAGATGACCCGCAAATTCATGGAAATTACCAAGAAGCCTCTGCGTCGTATTACGACAGTGGTTGATCCTAGCTTGATTACTGGGGTCCGCCTGCAGTCAGAGACCTTCTACTATGAAGTGACAGGGCAGAAGAAATTAAGAGAAATACGTGCCTTCTTAGAAAAAGGCTGGTTACAAGGAGATGAATCGTAGATGACAGAGCGTTTAGAAGATCGTTTACGTCAACAGATCCGCCGCTTTAGATCGCAAGACAATTTAGAAGAAATCGGGACGGTCACCTTTATTGGTGACGGGATTGCCCGTGTTATTGGGTTAGAGAATGTCATGTCGGGTGAGATGGTCGAGTTTGCCAACGGCTCTATCGGCATGGTGCAAAACTTAGAATCCGATGATGTGGGGATTATCATTTTCGGTAAGTATGAGAATATCCACGAGGGTGACTTAGTCCGTCGTCTGGGTAAAATCATGGAAGTCCCAGTAGGTCCAGGCCTATTGGGGCGTGTTGTGGACCCACTAGGTCGTCCATTGGATGGCTTAGGCCGGATTGACAGCAGCCGTACTCGTCCTGTTGAGACACCTGCGCCTGGTATCATGGACCGCCAGAGTGTGAATGAACCAATGCAAACAGGGATTAAGGCAGTTGACGCCTTAGTACCCATTGGTCGTGGTCAACGGGAACTGATTATCGGGGACCGTAAGACAGGGAAGACTTCCTTAGCGGTTGATGCCATTATCAACCAAAAGGGGAAGGATGTTATCTGTATCTACGTGGCCATTGGTCAGAAGGAATCCACGGTTAAGAACCTGGTCAACACCTTAGAACAGTACGGCGCTATGGACTATACCGTCGTTGTGACGGCCTCTGCCTCACAACCTGCACCTTTACTTTACCTAGCGCCTTATTCAGGGACCGCTATCGGGGAAGAATTTATGTATAATGGTCAGCACGTCTTGGTGGTCTACGATGACCTATCCAAGCAAGCGGCGGCCTATCGTGAAATGTCCCTTCTGCTCAAGCGCCCACCAGGTCGTGAAGCTTATCCAGGGGACGTCTTCTACTTGCACTCACGCCTCTTAGAGCGCAGTGCTAAACTCAGTGACGCCTTAGGTGGTGGGTCCTTAACCTCACTGCCAATCGTGGAAACCCAGGCTGGTGACATTTCCGCCTACATTCCAACCAACGTCATTTCTATTACGGACGGTCAAATCTTCTTGGAAAGTGATCTCTTCTTCTCGGGCGTTCGACCAGCTATTAACGCCGGTCTATCAGTTTCTCGGGTAGGGGGGGCAGCCCAACTTAAGCCAATGAAACAGGTCTCTGGGACCTTGCGGATTGACTTGGCTAGCTACCGTGAATTAGAAGCCTTCACTCAGTTCGGGTCAGACCTGGATGCGGCAACCCAACACAAGCTCAACCGTGGGAAACGGACCGTAGCGGTGCTCAAGCAAAAGCTGCACAAGACCTTGCCAGTTGAAGAACAAGTGGTCATCCTCTATGCCTTGATTCATGGCTATATGGATTCTGTGCCACTGGAAATGATTGAAGACTATCAAGACCAACTTATGACCTTCTTCCGAGATAACTACGATGTCATCTTGCATGAGATTGTGACCAAGAAGGTTCTACCAGATCAACAACTCATGGATAGCATCTTGGCTGAATTCGGCCAACGCTTCCAACCATTGAGTGCGCGGCCTTTGGTCGCTGACTAAGCCTGAGGAGGGGCGGACATAAATGGCTTTAAATGAAATTAAAAAGCGGATTGAGTCCACTAAAAAGACTGCCCAAATCACCAATGCCATGCGGATGGTGTCGGCTGCCAAGTATAACAAGATGGCCCAAGACGCCAAGGATTACTTCCTCTATGCTGAGAAAGTGCGCAAGATGGTCTCCCATGTGGCCAAGTCTCAGTTGGAGCTCTTAGACGATGGGGTGCCTATTCGTCAAGACGGGCTCAACTATATCGACTTTCACGATATGCTCTTAGAGCGTCCGGTTAAGAAGACCGGCTATCTGATTATTTCCTCAGACCGTGGTTTGGCGGGGAGCTACAACTCCTCCATAATCAAGGCGGTTCAACAGATGTTTGAAGAAGACCATGCCGACAAGAGTGAGATTGTGGTCTTAGCCATTGGGGAGCCCATTGCCAAGTTTTGTCGGGAAAACGGCTATTATGTAGCTAAGGAAATGCATGACATTTCGGACCGACCAACCTTCGGTGAGGTGCAAGCCATCGTCAAACGGGCGGTCAAGCTCTTCAAGGAGCAGGCCTTCGATGCCCTCTATGTCTGCTACAATCACCATATTAACGCGGTTAGTTCCCAATTCCGGGCTGACCAAGTCTTGCCTTTGACTGATTTAGATGTCTTAGATGAGGACGAGGATGATATGGCCAATGTTGACTATCTAGTAGAGCCCTCTCAAGGGGCCTTGCTGGACGTGCTCCTGCCACAGTTTGCGGAGAGTCAGATTTATGGGGCCATTGTCGATGCCAAGACGGCTGAACACGGCAGTCGTATGAACGCCATGCGCAGTGCGACGGACGCAGCCAATGAGATGATTGACGCCTTGAAGCAGCAATTTAACCAAGAACGTCAATTACGAGTAACCAATGAAATTTTAGAGATTATCAATGGGGCCAATGCCCTCAATGATAATAAGAAGAAGGAGGATTAGACCATGCGGATTGGACGAATTGAGCAAGTCATCGGCCCAGTTGTCGATGTGGCTTTTCCGGTTGAAAATGGGGTGCCTGATATCCACCATGCCTTGGTGGTCACCCGTCAACCCGTCAGTGAAGCAATGGACTTGTCAGATGTAGACCTGTCCCAATCCATTACCCTGGAAGTCGCTTTGGACTTAGGGGATGGGGTGGTGCGGACCATTGCCATGGAATCTACCGACGGGCTCCAGCGTGGGCTAGCCGTACTGGACACAGACCGCTTGATTGAAGTGCCGGTGGGGGAAGTAACCCTGGGCCGGGTCTTCAACGTTCTAGGTCAACCAATTGATGATATGGGTCGCCTTGATGGTGACCATGAGGTGCGGGGGATTCACCGTCCAGCACCAACTTTTGAAGAATTAAGTTCTAGTTATACTATTCTTGAGACCGGGATTAAGGTCATCGACCTCTTGGCCCCTTATATCAAAGGGGGGAAAATCGGCCTCTTCGGCGGTGCCGGGGTAGGGAAGACCGTCCTCATTCAAGAATTAATTCATAACATTGCCGAACAATTAGGGGGGATTTCGGTCTTCACTGGGGTCGGTGAACGGACGCGTGAAGGGAACGACTTGGTTTTCGAAATGCGTGAATCCGGGGTTAACAAGAAGACCGCCATGGTCTTCGGCCAAATGAACGAACCACCTGGTGCCCGTATGCGGGTTGTCTTAACTGGTTTGACCATGGCCGAATACTTCCGTGATGAGCTCAAGCAAGACGTGCTGCTCTTCATCGATAACATTTTCCGTTTCACCCAAGCGGGTTCAGAAGTCTCTGCCTTACTGGGTCGCATGCCCTCTGCCGTAGGTTACCAACCAACCTTGGCTTCAGAAATGGGGGCCATGCAAGAACGGATTACCTCAACTAAGAATGGGTCCATTACCTCTATCCAGGCCGTCTACGTGCCTGCCGATGACTATACCGACCCAGCGCCAGCTACCACCTTCGCCCACTTGGATGCGACTACCAACTTGGAACGTCGCTTGACGGAGCAAGGGATTTACCCAGCGGTGGATCCGCTAGCCTCCACTTCAAGTGCCTTGGCAGAAGAAATTGTTGGCCAACGCCACTACAAGATTGCCCTTAAGGTACAAAAGATTCTGCAACGCTACCGTGAATTGCAAGATATTATTGCCATTCTAGGGATTGAAGAATTATCCGACGAAGAGAAAATCGTGGTCAAACGTGCCCGTCGTCTCCAATTCTTCCTATCGCAAAACTTCCACGTAGCCGAAGCCTTTACCGGGATTCCGGGTTCCTTCGTGCCAATTGAAGAAACCCTTCATGGCTTTGAAGGAATTGTGGACGGTAAGTACGATGCCTTACCTGAAGAAGCCTTCCGTAATGTGGGGCCAATTAGCCAAGCCATTGAGAAGGCACGTAAGATGGGCGTTGACTTACCAGCAGGCTTAGATTAAGAAGGTGACCACTATGGCCAATCCAAAGGACCAGCATACCATGCGGGTACGCATTTACTCACCTCAAGGGGTTATCTATGATCACCAAGCCCTGTCCTGTAGTGTACGGGCAGTAGACGGTGGCCTAACCGTTCTACCTAACCATACGCCAATTTTGGCACCGCTAGAACTTAGCGTTGTCAAGGTGGTACGGGTGCATGAAGGCTTTACCGATGATTTTATCGCCATTAATGGTGGTGTCTTGGAAATGCGCAACAATGAAGTGGAGATTATCTCTAACTATGCTATTCGTGGGAAAGACATTGATGAAGCTCAAGTCAGCGTTGAACAACAAGAAGCTGAAATTAATATGCAAGAAGCCATTGCCAACAAGGATAATAAGGCCTTTATTAAGGCTAAGATTGAATTGGACCGGGCAATGAACAAGATTACGGCCTTCCGCCGCAAGCGAGGCCTCTAGGAAAAGGGCTGAATATCAGCCCTTTTTTCATGCCTGAGAGGGCAATTAACTCGCATTTTTAAGTGGGATGGGCTATAATGGATTGTTATTTAAAGTCAGAAAGGAAGCGCTCATGTCAGCTTATGTTATATTAGTCAGACTCTGTCTGGCCATCCTCTTCGCTGGGGTCATCGGTTATGACCGCCAACGTAAGAACCGGCCGGCCGGTCTGCGCACCCATATTTTAGTCTGTATCGGAGCTACCGCTATCTCCATGATTCAAGCGGCGGTCTTCTATCAAAAAATAAATGAATACCCTCAAATTTCGGTAGACCAAGTGCGTTTATTAGCCCCTATCGTCAGCGGGATTGGTTTCTTAGGTGCTGGGACCATTGTGGTTACCAAGCAAAGGGTTGCTGGCCTGACTACGGCTGCTTCCCTCTGGACAACAGCGGCACTTGGGATTGCACTCGGTATGGGTTATTATGAAATTGCTGGTTTGACCTTCTTAGGGGTCATTTTCTCCCTAACGGTCATTCGTTTTATTGTCCGTATCCCGGACGTTAAGCGTCTCGAAATTCATTATGTCCATCGCGTAGCCACCAAGGAATTCTTTGCCGACTTCTTCAAGACGCATCACATTGAACTGACCGATGTTCAATTCGATGTAACCAATGTAGACGGCAAGAAGATTTACCGCAATACCTTTACCATCCACTTGCCTAAGGACCTAACTCACGTCCAATTAATCGAAGAATTATCCACCAATCCGGATATTATGAAAGTTCGCCTAGTCTCAATTAATGAATAGCTTGTCATGACTGAACTTTTCTGCTACACTTAGTGTATTCACATAAGAGACGATGAAGAGAAGGGGTTCAACCGCCTAATCCAGAGAGGAAGCCTCAGGCTGAAAGCTTCCACAGGATGAACCAAGTAGCTCAGAGTATCAGGTGCCAACGACAGCCAGCTGTCCAGTAGTCCCTGACGGAGGAGACACTCCGATAGCAACAGACGAGTGATAAACTTAGGTGGTACCGCGACTTAGCTCGCCCTAGGCAGCCTTGTGCTGACTAGGGCGATTTTTATTTGTGGCCCCTAGACTTCATCAATCAAAGCAAACCCATTATCAACCATCAGGAGGATTCTTATGACCAAAGAACTATCAACCAAGTATAATCCCCAGGCTATTGAAGCCGGGAAATACGAAGAGTGGTTAGAACGTGGCGTCTTTAAGCCATCGGAAGACCCAGCAGCAGAGCCTTATTCTATTGTCATTCCACCACCAAACGTCACCGGTAAACTCCACCTGGGCCATGCCTGGGACGTTACCTTGCAAGATATGATTATCCGTCAGAAACGGATGCAAGGCTTTGACACCCTCTGGTTGCCTGGTATGGACCATGCCGGTATTGCCACCCAAGCCAAGGTCGAAGAAAAATTACGTGGCCAAGGCCTGTCTCGTTATGACCTAGGCCGGGAGAAATTCCTGGAACAAACCTGGGCTTGGAAGGAAGAATACGCTGGCCACATTCGCCAACAATGGGCTAAGATGGGGATTTCTGTCGACTACAGCCGCGAACGCTTTACCTTGGATGAGGGCTTGTCAGAAGCTGTTAAGAAAGTTTTCGTTACCCTCTATGAGAAGGACTTGCTCTACCGTGGCGAATACATTATCAACTGGGACCCAGCCGCTAAGACTTCCTTATCTGATATCGAAGTCATCCATAAGGATGTAGAGGGGGCCTTCTACCATATGAAGTATCCTTTGGCAGACGGTTCTGGCTATTTAGAAGTGGCGACTACCCGTCCTGAAACCCTCTTAGGGGATACGGCCGTGGCGGTTCACCCGGACGATGAACGTTATCAAGCCTTGATTGGCAAGAAGGTCATCTTGCCATTAGTTAACCGCGAAATTCCAGTGATTGCTGATGAATATGTGGAGCAAGACTTTGGGACTGGGGTAGTTAAAATTACGCCAGCTCACGACCCTAACGACTTTGAAGTGGGGAACCGTCATGACTTGCCACGTATCAATGTCATGAACGATGATGCCACCATGAACGAATTAGCAGGCAAGTACCAAGGCATGGATCGCTTTGCTGCACGTAAGGCAGTTGTAGCGGACTTAGACGCTGCTGGCCTCTTAATCAAGATTGAACAACACTTACACTCTGTGGGCCACTCTGAACGGACTGGTGTCGTGGTAGAACCTCGTCTATCGACGCAATGGTTCGTCCGCATGGGGCCTTTGGCTGAGCAAGCCATTGCCGCTCAGAAGGCTCAAGGGGAGAATACCGTTAACTTCTACCCACCGCGCTTTAACGATGCCTACATTCGTTGGATGGAAAATATTCACGACTGGGTAGTATCCCGTCAACTCTGGTGGGGGCACCAAATCCCAGCCTGGTACCACAATGAGACAGGTGAGGTTTATGTGGGCATGGAAGCTCCTGCAGATAGCCAAAACTGGACCCAAGATCCAGACGTCTTAGACACCTGGTTCTCAAGTGCTCTCTGGCCATTCTCAACCATGGGCTGGCCTGATGAAGAGTCAGCTGACTACAAGCGCTACTTTCCTAACAACACCTTGGTAACGGGCTATGACATCCTGACCTTCTGGGTTAGCCGTATGATGTTCCAAAGTTTGGAATTCACAGGCCGTCGTCCTTTCCAAAATGTCCTCATCCATGGTTTGATTCGGGATGCGGAAGGTCGCAAGATGTCCAAGTCCCTGGGTAATGGGGTAGACCCAATGGATGTCATCGAGCAGTATGGGGTAGACTCCCTGCGTTGGTTCCTAGCTAATGGTTCAGCCCCTGGCCAAGATGTCCGCTTCTCGACTGACAAGATGGATGCAGCTTGGAACTTCATCAACAAGATTTGGAATGCCAGCCGTTATGTGCTCATGAACGTGGGCGACTTGACCTTGGCTAACTTGTCTATTGGCCAAGACTTAACCCTAGCAGACCGTTGGATTCTAGCCCGTCTCCAAACAACTATTGCGGACGTCACCCGTCTCTTCGAACGCTTCGAGTTCGGGGAAGCTGGCCGTATCCTCTATAGCTTCATCTGGGATGACTACTGTGACTGGTACATTGAAATGACTAAGGAGCAACTCCAAGACAAGGAAGCCGCTAATACAACCACCAAATCTATTTTGGTCTTTGTCTTAGATCAATTCCTCCGTCTGCTCCACCCAATCATGCCATTTGTGACGGAAGAAATCTGGCAACAAATTGGTGGCCAAGACAAGTCCATCGTAGTGGCGGACTACCCACGCGTAAATGAGGCTTACCAAGATATCCAAGTGGAAGCTCAAATGGCTCAGTTAATGGAATTAATTCGTGCCGTGCGGACCATCCGTAACGAGATGAACACGCCATTATCTAAGCCGGTAGACCTCTACATCAAGGTCCAAGATGCAGCAGGCCAAGCCCTCTTAGAGGCAAACCAAGCCTACATCAAACGCTTCTGTAACCCAGCGCAACTGCTAATCAGCCAAGCACCCGAGCATCCAGAAGAAGTAGTGACCCAAGTCTTGAGCTTCGCTGAGATTTTAATGCCACTCAAGGGTCTGATTAAGCTAGAAGATGAGTTAGCCCGTCTGGAAGGCGAACAAGCTAAGTTAGAGAAAGAAGTCGCACGTATTGACGGCAAATTGTCTAACGAGAAATTCGTTTCACGCGCGCCAGAACATGTGGTGGCGGAAGAACGCAACAAGCGTCAGGGCTACCTCAGCCAATTAGAGACCGTCAAGGAACGGATTCAACAAGTAAAAGACTTAATGTAAGCAGCAAGATAGTAAGAAGGCTAGGACGGGCGTCCTAGCCTTCGGTCTATGCCTTGATTTAAGTTACTGATTAAGAGGAGGAAGTCATGGGACAAGAAATGACAAGTATTGAAGCCGCGCATGCCTGGCTCAGTCGCCAGACCAGTCATCAGCTTAGACCGGGTTTTGACCGCATACGCCATGCTTTATGCCTGTTAGGCCAACCACAAGAATCACTGCCAAGCATTATTCAACTAGCTGGTACCAATGGCAAGGGCTCGACCTTGGCCTACTTACAGGATTTGTTTATTAGCCAAGGACTGAGGGTGGGGGCCTTTTCCTCGCCCCATATCCTGGCCTTCAACGAGCGACTCATGGTCAACGGCCAGCCCATTGAGGATGAGAAACTACTGGAATTGGTCCGCACCATGGTGGAGCTTAATGAGAAATTGATGGCTCAAGATTGGGGTCCACTCTCTGGCTTTGAACTCTATACGGTTATGATGCTAGTCTATTTCAGCCAGTGTCAGCTTGATGTCTGCCTGATTGAAGCAGGGGTAGGTGGACTCTGGGATTGCACCAATGTGTTAGAAGCTGATATGGCCTTAATTACCACCATTGGCTTTGATCACCAGGACCGACTAGGCCATAGTCTGGCGGAGATTGCCCAGCAAAAATTTGGCATTATTAAGCCAAGCACTAAGATAGTGGGGCTTGGGCGCCTACCCCAAGAAGCCTTGGCAGTCTTACCTGAAATTCTGGTTAATCTCAACTTCCAGGGGGAGATTATGCAACTTGGCTGGGATTTCAATGCCACTCCGGCCAAAGAAAGCAAAGGGCTGGCTAAGCGCAGATGGCAAGTAGAATTACCGTCTGGGCGACGCTTTGATCAGGTGACCATTGCCATGTTGGGCCAGCACCAGGGAGATAATCTAGCCCTATCCTTAGCTAGCTTTGAGGCTTGGATGATGGATAAGCAGCATGAGATTGATTGGGATCAAGCTCTAACTGCTCTAGAAGGGGTAAACTGGCAGGGGCGCCTAGAGTGCTTAAGTCAGGCACCGCTTATCTTGGTTGATGGCGCCCATAATAGTCAAGGGCTCCAAGCCTTGGATGACTTCCTGACGCATGATTTGGCAGACTACCAGGTGACGGTGGTTTTTGCTGGCCTTAAGCGCAAGGATCAGGCCAGCCACCTAAATTATCTGAATAAGTGGGCGGAAGAGGGGATGGCAGTCTATCTGTCGACCTTTGATTATCCTGGCGCCATGACACAAGCTGATTGGCAGGTGCAAACGGCCTTACCATTCCTAGACTGGCAGCCTAAGCTAGCCGACTATCAAGCCAGCCAGCAGGAGGCGAAACAAGCCTTGATTTTAACCGGTTCTCTATACTTTATTAGCCAAGTCAAAGAATTTTATA
>CAUUNL010000058.1:0-10472 GCA_963546405.1 Abiotrophia defectiva
TATATCTCCTTTAATCAATAAATATAGTCAGTTTATTCGTGTTCCGTCTCAACCTTATGGGACATGTAAACCATGGTTAAGGTGACGAAGATGTAGGCTTGAATGGAACCTACAAAGAGTGAGAATCCTTGCCAAATAATTTGGATCAGAATCCCGACAGGCCAAGTGACTAGACCGGCAGAGGTTGCCAAGTTAGCAATCAAGCCCAGTAGGACTTCACCCGCGAAGATGTTCCCGTAGAGCCGTAAGGCCAGGGTAATCGTGTTGGTGAACTCTTCAATGATTTTCAACGGAATCATGGCCTTCATCGGCTTGGTATAGCCGTTAATCAGGTAACCCTTGAAACCTTGTTTCTCAACCCCAATATAGTGGGAGAGCAGAATCATTAAGGCTGCCATGGACAAGCAGACGATTGGGTCAGCCGTTGGGCTACGCCAATAGGAATGTTCGCCATAGTTAAGCATGAATGGTAAGCCTAGCATGTTAGCCACAAAAACAAACAAGAACAATGTCAGCCCAAGTAGTTGGTACATCTGGGCATTGGGATCCGTAATGGCCCCACCCACGATACCGCGGACAAAGTCGATGATGGTTTCTAGGAACAATTGCGGTTTACCCGGTTGGTCAACCGACAGTTTACGCGTACACCAAACGCACAAGCCCCATATCAGGAGCACTGTCGCAATGGTCGCCAGCACTGTATTCCAACTGAAGGCTAAGCCAAAGAGTTCAAATATGCGTGATTCTTCCACACGTCTTCCCTTCTTTCCTCCATTGTATTTTTTGTGCGTTCGTAAGAGATTGACTACAATTCCATAGAAAAGCACACATTATTACTCTACTATATCACTTTCAAATCTGCTTGACAATTCAAGTGACCGCTTCCAAATGACGAATTTTAGAGTTTGAATTTTTTGTAAAATATTTGTTCGTTTAACATTACGATACTAGGTGTCTCAAGACTTGATATAATGACCTCAGGCCCTATAAAAAGACACTAAAAATACATTTGCTTCTAGGGCCTCTTATCTATAGTTTTTTCTTATAGATAGGAGCTTGTGACGGCTTTTTGGACGACCAAAAAAAGGCGAACTCACCAGGGAGTCGCC
Organism: Abiotrophia defectiva; assembly: GCA_963546405.1. Lineage (GTDB taxonomy): Bacteria > Bacillota > Bacilli > Lactobacillales > Aerococcaceae > Abiotrophia > Abiotrophia defectiva_A. The sequence goes on from CAUUNL010000058.1 coordinate 1,110, forward strand.
CTCTTGGCTTCTAAGCCGCCTAGCTCAAGCGCTAATCGACTTATAAGTATTGTGCTAGAATGGCTTCTAACTTAGCTTGGTCATGGTAGCCGATGAGTTTTTCAACGGGCTGACCATCTTTCTTAACCAAGAGTGTTGGAATAGACATAACGCCAAACTCTTGCGCTACTTTTTGCTCTTCATCCACGTTCATCTTGAAGAATTCTACTTGACCTTCATATTTCTCGCTGAGGGCATCGATTACTGGCCCTTGCATACGACAAGGCCCACACCATGGTGCCCAAAAGTCAACAACGGTTACGCCTTCTGCAGTTGAAGTTAAAAATTCAGCATCTGTTAAATGTTTTGCCATAATACAGACTCCCCTTTTGCTTGTGATACTCCTATTGTATCACTGGACTGTGAGGACGCCTATTTTTTTGCTCACTACTTGAAATAAACAATGGTGGAACCATTACCGCCGGCATTGGCTGGCGAATATTCGAAGCGGTCAACTTGAGGGTGTTTGGCTAGAACTTCCTTAACCCCCTGTCTCAGCGCCCCGGTCCCCTTACCATGAATAATGGTGACCATAGGATGGTTGGACAGTAGGGCCGCATCCAAATACTGGCGCAGACGATAGAGAGCTTGCTCATAGCGCTCGCCTCGCAGGTCTAAGCTAGTCTGCACCTTCGCCCCCGCTTGGCGGTGGACATTGACCTTTGTCTTGGTCTCCACTTGATTGAGCGGTTCTAGTTCTTCCCGCTCAAACTTCATCTTAAGAATGCCCATTTGGACAATGTATTCCTTGCCCTTGACTTCGATAATGGTCCCGCGTTGGCCGTAGCTTAAGACTTCCACATCGTCCCCTACTTTGAGTTGACGGTTATTCTTGGCCTTCTTAAGGACCTTATTCTTCTTGAGATTTTCAGGTTGCTTGAGTTGCTCAAAGCCAGCTCGTTTCTCAATCAGGACATGCTCCTTGATGGTCTGATTCTGGCCTTGTTCCAACTGCAAGTCACGAATCTCTTGAATCAAGGCTTCGGCTTGGGCCTGAGCCTGGGCCACCTTGGCATTGGCTTCTTGCTTAGCCTTGTCTTGGAGGCGCTCCTTGGCTTCTAGCCAGCGATTGTATTCATGTCGCAAATCGGCATGCAGTTGTTGGGCCTGATCCAGCAGTTCTTGGGCTGCTTCATGGTCCAACTCAGCTTGACGCCGCTCTTCTTCCAGCTTAGCCACCATATCATTAAGGGCCTGGCTGTCTTCCTTAATCCCTTGACGGGCTTCTTCCAAAATACTTGGATCCAAGCCCAGACGCCCTGAAATATCAAAGGCGTTAGACCGGCCCGGCACCCCTAACAAGAGACGATAGGTTGGCGACAGGGTCTGGGCATCGAATTCCATACTGGCATTGAGGGTATTGGCTGTCTCATGGGCATAGAGCTTAAGCTCAGGATAGTGGGTGGTTGCCATGACTAGGGTCCCGATTTTACGCAAATGGTTGAGGATGGCCATAGCTAGGAGGGCCCCTTCTTGAGGGTCCGTCCCCGAACCCAACTCGTCAAAGAGGACCAAGGACCGGTCGGTCACCTGATTCAAGATGCTGACAATATTGGTCATGTGGGAACTAAAGGTGGACAGGTTCTGCTCAATGGACTGCTCATCTCCAATGTCGGCATAGACGGCATCGAAAATGCCCAGACGACTCCCTGCTTCAGCCGGGATATGGAGACCTGACTGGCCCATCAACTGTAAGAGTCCTAGGGTCTTAAGCAAAATGGTCTTCCCGCCTGTGTTAGGCCCGGTAATAATCAGGGCTTGATAGTGCTCACCCAGAATAATGTCGTTAGGCACAATCTTGTCAGCCGCAATCAAGGGATGACGGGCCTGATAAATGGCCACGATTTGCTGATCGGAGAATTTTGGTCGAGTAGCCTCTAGCGACTTGGCATAGTGGGCACGGGCTTGGATATAGTCCAGGTGAGCCACAACCCACTCGTTGCGCTTGAGTTCTTCTTGATAAGGCATAAGGGCCTCTGACAGAGCCATTAAAATCCGTTCAATCTCTTGGCGTTCGGCCCGTTGCAATTCAGCCCGCTTGTTGTTGAGTTCCATAACAGCCTGGGGCTCAATATAGAGAGTCTGGCCCGTTGAAGATTGGTCGTGGACCGTCCCGCCAAATTGATGCTTGTACTCTGCCTTGACCGGCAAGACATAGCGGTCATTCCGCATGGTAACCAAGGCATCAGACAACTGGCTGGCCTTGGACTTAAGCAGTTGGTTGAGTTGCAGGCGAATTTGCTGCTCCATCTGGCCTTGTTGGCGACGGATGCTAGCTAGCAGCACCGAAGCCGACGAGAGGACCGAGCCATCTTCGTCAATGGCTTGGGCCAGTTCTGCTTCGATTTCTGGCAAGGTCACCACTTGGTAGACCCAGGCCGTAAGGGCTGGATAGGTCTTCTCTTCGGCTGCCAACTGGTCGAAAAACTTCATGAGCTGGTGGATAGTTGATAGAAGCTTGGCAATGCCGGCCAGTTCCTGGCCATTAAGGCTGGCGCCTAATTCCAAGCGTTTAAGTGCCATGTCGATATTGACTAGGCGTGGAATCGGTAATACTTTTCCTTGCATCAAAATACCGAGCGCTTGCTCGGTTTCTGACTGCCATGTTTGAATGATGTCCAGCTGGTCGCTAGGCGCCATGGCTTGAACCAGGCGCTCAGCCGACTCGGTCTGGAGATAATGTTGCACGGCTTGTTTGATTTTACCGAATTCCAAGGTGCTAAAAATCTTCTGATCAGTCACCTTGAATTCCTCCTTTTATCTTAACGGTTGTTGTTGTTATTGTTGGGATTGGCCTGGAGCCAGAGGCGGTTGGCCATATCAGATAAGACAGGTGTCTGAGACACGACCCGATAAGCAATCGGGTTATTAACGAATTGTTGTTGGATGCCTTCTAGCGGTACCAAGGATAAGGTAAAGAGCGAGAAGAAAATCCAGATATAGGCGATAAGGACACTAATTAGCCCGCCCCCGATGTGGTTAGCCCATTTGAAAACTTCATAGAAGGCTAACTTACGGAAGAAGAGACTAATAAACTCGGTCACTAACCAACCTGCCACCACAATGGCAATGTAGGCCACTACCCGGTAGAAGGCCTGGTCGATGACGAAGCTAGTGGCTTGGTCATAGAAGGTCATTTGGGTATTTTGTTGAACTGATGGGAAAGGAATAAAGTTAGAGATAAAACGTGCCAATGGTTGATAGTGGCGATTCGCAATGGTCATGGCAATGACAAAACCAATCAGACGCACCACTTGCATGACCAAGCCACGGCGATAACCGCGGTAGAAGGCATACAAGAGAATCAAAAGCATGAGTAAGGTTAACATGAAGGAATTCCTCCTTAATTACATTCTGTATTACTTTCTGGTAAAGGGAACCTGTGTGCTGGCCTTCTTAGGCTCGGCTACTGGAGATTTAGGGGCCTGAGCTTGAGCGCTGCCCTTGGCTTGCAGGCTTTGGAGCTGAGCTTCCAATTCCGCAATGCGTTGTTCCTTAACTAGTTGATCAGATAAGGCATTGACCGCCATGAGGATGGCCCGATCGCGTGCCGACATGTCAGGGGCTAACTCGGCTAACTGAGCCAATTGGCTGTTAACTAATTCTACCACCTGATTGAGGTGAGTCGCTGAGCGATTTCCTACAATCGTATATTCGGTACCTTCAATTACGGCGCGGAAACGTCGTTTATTTTCCATGAACAGTCACTCCTTAGCTTGATTAACCTTAGTGTATCAAAAAATAAGTACAAAAGAAACTAAAAGCAATTTTGCCAAGGCCTCTCGCTTGGTGGCAAAAGGGTCATGACAAGGACTTAGAAATTGTGTATACTGATAAGCGTTGAAAACAAGGAGGAAGAGACCATGACGGCATTATGGAAAGGACGACTTTATACGATTTTGGGGGCAGCCTCATGGGGCCTATCGGGAGTCTGCGGTCAGTACTTGATGCAGACAGTCCAAATTCCGGCTCGGATTGTCGTCTCGATTCGCATGCTGCTAGCCGGTCTCATTATGACGACCTATCTCTTGGCCCGTCAGCGGCCCCAGCTCAAAGCCCTAAGCCAAGATAAGCGCAGCCTAATCCAGCTAGTCATCTTCGCTATCTTTGGCATTGTCCTCTGTCAGCTGACCTATCTGGAAGCCATTGGGGCCTCTAATGCCGGGACTGCCACCGTCCTTCAATATACCAGCCCTATTCTGGTCATTGCCTATGTCAGCCTCAAGACCCGCCAGGCGCCAACTGGCCAACTGCTGGCTGCCATTGCTTTGGCCATTCTGGGGACGGCCCTGATTGCCACTCATGGCGACATCACCAGCCTGAGCCTAACACCGGCTGGCCTAAGCTGGGGCTTAGTGGCGGCTGTCGGCTACGCCCTCTACACGGTCTTGCCAGCTGACCTCTTACAGCGCCACAACGCCACTCTGGTGACTGGCTTAGGCTTACTACTAGGCGGCGCTAGCCTCTTCCTGGCTAACCAGACCTGGACCTATCCAATTGACTGGCAGCCACTGACTATTCTTGCTATAGCGGGCTTAGTAGTGGTCGGCACCCTCTTGGCCTACACCCTCTTCCTTAAAGGAGTCGCCTTGGTAGGACCTATGGAAGCTTCTCTTCTAGGGGCCTCAGAGCCCATCTCTGCTGTCTTCTTCGCCTTCCTATTGATGAGCGAGCACTTCTACCTGATTGATTTATTGGGCATGGTCCTAATTATCGCGGCCGTTGTCTGGGTCTCCCTGCATCCTAAGTCGGCGCCCCATCCGGTTAATAACTAAAAAAAGCGACCTACTTACTCGGCTAGTAAACAGGTCGCTATTCTTTTGCCTCAGGCCTACTTAAGCTTACGCGCTAGGGCCAGGGCTTTTTCCGTATTTTTGAAGTGGAGCTTGGCCGTTTCTCTCAAGACATCAGGGCCGAACTTTTTAATGAGCTTGGCCGCAAAAGCATCCACATTGGCACCTGCCCCTGATGGCAGGACCACATCATAAGGCGCCCCGAAGGTAGTTAGGGACTCCAGGAACCAGGCCCGGGCTATAATAGAGGCGCAGGCCACTGCCAAGTGGGCACTCTCCCCTTTCTCAGCGAAATAGAGGCCCTTGGTCAGGGGATGTTTTTCCTGATTTACATAGTTATAGTAGTTTTTAGGGCTGGTAAACTCATCAATCAGAACCCCTTGCAGGGCTAACTTCTGGCGGGCAGACAGCTTGGCCAGTAGCTTCTGAATGGTGAAGTTATGGAGGCTGACCTTAATGGCGTTAGCATTGCGGGTCTTGTTGGCCTCATTATACTTGGCAGGCGAGCAAATAGTCAGCTCATGGGTCAGAACTTGACGTAACTTAGGAGCTAGTTCCAGAATCTGCGCATCCGACAGGAGCTTGGAATCCTTGACGCCCAGGCCTTCAATCTTGGCCCGATCACCGGCATCCAGGTAGACAGCACAGACCGTCAATGCCCCAAAGTAGGAGCCATTGCCCACCTCGTCGCTACCAATAATGGTCCAGTTAGCGAAGTCCTCAGGTAGGTGGCTGTGATTTGATGGCTTAGCCTTGGCCGAAGTGGCGCTCGCCTTGGTGCTTGGCGTCGAAGACGCCTGTCCCTGCCAGCGCGCTACCTGGGCATCCACGTTCTTACCCTGGAAGAGAACCTTGCCACTGGCATAGGCTGTAATGGTTACCCCATCGACTTGGGCGCGGAATTCACTATGAGGCACCGGATCTAGCAGGTAGTCGGCATAAGTTGCTTTCATTTGGGCGCGGGTGGCTGCGTCCATTTGGAGAGTGACTGAGGCCATGGGCAGGCTCCTTTCTATATTGGGTAATCTCTTCTAGTATTGTACCTAGCAAAAAACACGCCGTCAACCGGCGTGTTTTCTATTAGCAGGCTATCTCAAATAATTCCTGCCTTAGTTAACAGGTATGCGGACGAAGTCAGATGGTAAGCTAGTGTCCCGGTGAGTGGCCACAATCACTCCCTGGTCGGTCTTTTGATAATATTCAACTAGCACCTGCTCTAATTCTACATCTAATGACGCAGTCGGTTCGTCTAATAACAAGAAAGTCGCGTCTTTGACTAGGGCACGTGCGAAACCAACCCGTTGAATCTCTCCTTCCGATAAGTTCTGATTAGCACCAGAAATTACCAAAGTATCCAAACCATCGTCGAGTCGCTCAAGGAGTGATGTCAAACCAGACACCTCAATAATATGGTTAAGATCCGCATCCGAAAGCTGTCTACCCAGAAGGATATTCTCTCTAATCGTATCTTCAATCACTACATTATCTTGTGGCACATAGCTTACTATCGCACTCAATGTATCACTAGCAACACTGTTGCCGTCCAACTTAATAGTCCCACTATAGCTAGGGTAAATACCTGCTAATAGCTTCAGGGCTGTACTCTTACCAGAACCACTTGCTCCCATCAAGGCGTATTGTGTTCCCTTTTCAAATTTGGCTGTTAAGTGTTCTAGTACTGGATGGTCACTATATGCGAAGCCTACATCCAATAGAGATAATACGCGACCTTGGTAGATTTCTCCCACTTCCGGCTGTCTATAATGTTCCTTCTTGAAACTCATAATGCGTTGAGCACATACTTTCGCCATAAGGTACTCACTGTAGAGACTAGGAAGGTTGAAGAATACCCAGGTAAAGTAGCGATCAATAATCATAAAACTAAATAATTGACCGAGTGTTAATTCACCTCGAACCATCAGGATAAAAGCCAAAGAAATCCAGCTAGTCGTCATCACAAAACCTAATCCAATACTTAAAGATTCGAGTAAGGCACGATGTCTCTGTCGCTGATATTGCTGCTTTCTATAATGAGCGTGATATTCCTCAAATAGTTCTTCTGTATAGTGTTCCGCTCGGTGCGCTCTAATCAAGGGAATTTGCGACAAAATCTGGACCATAAGGGGTTGAAGGTCCTCTTCCGCAGCTTGCTCGTCCTCCTTAGCTGCTTGTAATCTAGGGCTGATTCCCTTCATCAACAAACCACCTATGAATGATACGCAAAGGATCCCTAGCGTCAATTGCCAGTTGGTGCGCATTCCATAGACCACAGCCAGAAGAAAACTCGCTAATCCAATCACTATCTCGAACAGAGTGGTCGACAAGAAGTAACTACATTCTTTTATATCATCCATGAGCAGTGTCAACCAGGGACCCATGCCGCTTTTATCAATTGCTAGGCCATCCGTTTGCTCCAGATGACTAATGAAGTAGCCAGTCATTTGGCCTTCCAAATACAAATTGCTTTTTACCTTGACACGTTGCGTTAGGCCAATGCCGATTGACAAGAGAATATTCAGGATAATCACCCAAAAGCATAGTTGCCAGTTGAATTGATAAGGGGGATTCGTTGCTGCACTGACCAGGGGATCATACAAATAACCAGCTAGAATCCTCATGATTGCCACTCCAACACTTAAGGCTAAGGATAAAAACAACAAGCTTAAGCTCTTAATCTTCGTTTCCTTTAGTAAATGACTGAATTGTTTCATAAGCTTTGCACCTCAATCACTCGATCATTGGCTTGAATCATATCTGATGTATGCGTCACAATTATAAAGGAATGATCTCTTAATTCTCGCAAGCAAGTCATTAAGTAACCTTGATTTTCTCGATCTAGATCCGAGAAGGGTTCATCAAGCAGTATCCAATAGGCCCCCGAAAGCAAAGCACGCGCAACAGCTAAGCGCCGTATTTGGCCATTCGATAATTTTATATCTTCGCCATAGACAGTATCCAGCCCCTTAGGTAGTTGCTCAACGACCTCCCAAATATTCAGCGCGGTACACACTGCTTCAATTTGTTGATCACTGACTGTCCGACCCATTAGCAAATTAGATCGCAGACTGGTGTTAAAGAAAGTCACTTTTTGTGGCACATAACCTATCGTCTCTTGCCCTAGTTCCTCATTGGCTTGATCAAATACAATTCGACCCTCATGAGGCGTATAGACTCCGAGAATTAAATTTAAGAGTGTAGACTTACCTGACCCGCTAGGCCCCACTAAGAAATGAATGCCTGTAGGTTCAAAGGTGAAGTTAACCTGATTAAAAACTGGCTTATCCTGGTAGGAGAAACTGACATTTTCTAATGTGATGCCTTTTCCTGCCTTCTCCGGAAGTTCATTACTTGTTTGTGCTTGTCCAGAGGCTTGGTCCTCTAACCATTTTGTTGATACACGCTTAGCAGAGGATCTGTATTGGACAAAATAATTCCATAAGGAGGGTAAGTCTGACAAAGGATAGATGATTGATCCTAGGCCGGCATTCCAGATACCCAACAAGACTGCCATTTCTAACTGTCCAGCAATGACTAGATATAGACCAACCGCTAATGAAATAATCTCAAAGGTAATCACGCCACCTTCTGTTAAACTTAGACTATTGGCATAGTAGCCATTGTATTGATTAAAGTGCTTTTCACGACTAGAAAAGAACTTAACTTGCTTCCGGTGTAACCAATCACCTATCTTAAAAATTTTAACAATCGGCATAATTCGGAAGAGTTGCTCATAAAAATTATAGTTTTGGTCAGCAGCAACCATATAGTCCTCGTAGGCCATTTCCATTTTTGATGTGAGCAGATAGTTGCCCAAACCAATGAGCAAGCCTCCAAATATGAAGACAGAACCAATAACCTGGTTCATCGACATAACATAGACGACGCCAACAAGCAGGGATAAACTGGTATCCAAAAGAGGAAGCAAACCACTCGATAGAAAGAGCGAAATATTGGTGGCATCTGTATGAATTAAATTAACCGCTTCTCCCTCCGTTGTTTGTTCTTGACTATCTCGCTTGTTGATAAAGGATTGGACTAGCTTCTGAACAATGAATTGACTTGTTTCCTGAAAGACCTTAGCCAGATTAAGGCTATAGACGTAATAGAAGAAGATATAAAGCAAGGCCCCACCTATCATATAAGCTGCGAGCTGAAACAATGTCCCCTGAGCGCCCTCCTCTATAGTTCCCAGTCCTAACTGCGTTAAGTAGGAGAATAAGACATTAAAGCCACTGAGATAAAGCCTACATACTAATAAGAGGAGTAATTTTGACTTGGCGATATTAGACAGTACCAACCTAAACATAGGTTTCAACCTCCTTTAGTGGATGCTATATTGGCAACCATAACTGAAATCGAGTGCTTTGACTGGAGTAAGTCCAAGTAACTTCTTAGATAAAAATTAATCAAGCTAGTCACTACATCATCTCCATCAATCCCAAAAGAGAGATAGGTAGTTGTAAAGTTTCATGCCACTAATTTATCATTTAAATTAAGTCGAGTCAACATTAATTTCTAATCTTTTTTTAAT
>CAUUNL010000059.1:0-10377 GCA_963546405.1 Abiotrophia defectiva
TTGAAAAATATTTTCTTTAGTGTATAATGAAAGCGTAATCAGTTGGAAGATAGAAAGAGAGGTGACAAATTGGATGAATTACTTGTGCTTTGATATTGGCGGGACCTTCATTAAATATGGTCTCTTCAATGAAAAGGGGGAAGCGCTGGGCCAGACTCAGAAGGTCAAAACTAGCATTGACCAGCATTCTAACCAGATATTGCAACAAGTTCTTTCGATTACCAAGCAGGTTCAGTCCCAGGAAAGCCTATCGGGCGTGGCGATTTCAACTGCTGGAGTGGTTGATTCTCGTGACGGGTCTATACGATTTGCAGGGCCCACTATCCCAGGTTATACGGGGACCCCACTCAAGGTTGAAGTGGAAGCACTCACTGGTCTGCCTTGCTATGTGGTAAACGATGTGAACGCAGCTTGTTTGGGTGAATACTGGCAAGCCAGTCGAACAGGTCAGCCACCTAAGTCCATGATATGTTTTACCATTGGCACAGGTGTAGGGGGAGCCATTGTTTTAGATGGACAACTGCTAACCGGTGTGAGCGACATGGCCGGAGAGGTTGGCTACTTACCTATTGGCAAAACAGCCTTTCAGGAATTAGCCTCAACAACCGCTTTGTTAGAACAGGCGGCTCAAGCGACAGGCGAAAATCTCAGTGGGGAAGCCTTCTTTGACCGCTTGGAAGCAACAGGAGATCCAGTCTTAAGCCAAGTACTCGACCAATTTCTAAATCATTTAGCCACCGGACTTTTATCAGCGATTTATCTGCTGAATCCAGAAGTCCTTGTCCTAGGGGGAGGAATTCTAGCGCGTGCTGATCTCATTATGCCACGTCTAATGGCAATCTTGGAGCAACGTGTGATTGATCCTCGCTTCCTCACAACAGAGATTCGACCAGCCCAATCAGGTAATGATGCTGGGATGTTAGGTGCGCTATCTCAACTCATTAAGCTAACTCAATAAGGATGTGATCCCATGGGAGTATTAGAGCGAATTGAAGCCAACTTCGTTCATCTATCACCAAAGGAACAGCTCCTTGCAACCTATATTATGCAAGAAAGTCCCTATTTTACCAACATTACCATTAGCGAGATGGCCAAAGAAACGGGTGTTTCAGCCGCAACGATTACACGCTTTTGTCGTAAAGTAGGGTGTGAGAGCTTTGTCGATTTGAAAATTCAACTGCAAGCTAGTGAAGGGGAGTCGGCAAATAATCACCAGAAACATGATATGTTCGATACGGTTAGTGAATTCTATAATCGTATCATTCAACGAACGTCAGAATTACAATCAGAATATCAGCTCCGTCAGTTAATTCAAGTTCTCTCTCAGGCCAACCGAATCATGGTTTATGGGATGGGGTCCTCGGGGCTAACGGCTCGAGAATTGGCTATTCGCCTTTCGCGTATGGGACTACCAGCCACGAGCGAGACGGACTCTCATATGATGATTATCTCCAGTACGGTGACACGTTCCAGTGACGTGGTAATTGCCATTAGTAATTCTGGTGAAACAAAGGATGTGATTGATGCTTTAGGCAATGCCAAGCAAAATGGCGCCATTTTGGTGGCCATAACTAGCATGAAGGGAAGTAGTTTGGCTAAGCTAGCTGATGAGACCCTTCTGGTACACAATAGCCGGTTTGTTAATAGTGAGTTTTTCGTCAATACTCAGTTACCGATTTTCTTTCTCATCGACGCCATAACGCTTATGATGCTAGAAAATCCTGTCTTCAGTCAAAATATGCAGAAGACGATTCAAGAAATTACTTCTATCAATCAAAAATTACAAATGGGGGAACCATCATGAAATTATCAAAAGTTTTTGCAGCTGCCTTATCTTGTGGGATTTTATTAAACACAGTTGTGACAGCGGTACCAGCCGATGTGCGTGCTGAAGAGACAGTAACCATCAAATACTGGAACTTCCCTAACTTTACCAGTGACTCAGAATTCAAGACTTCTGAAGAATACGATGCAGCCTTGATCAAAGCCTTTGAAGCTAAGAACCCAGGCATCAAAGTTGAATATCAAAAGATCGACTTCACAGACGGTCCAGCTAAAATTGAAACAGCTATCCAATCTAAGACCAACCCTGACGTAATCTATGATGCACCAGGTCGTGTCATCGACTGGGCAAGCAAGGGTTATTTGGCACCATTCAAAGACGTTGACACTTCAAAATTAAATGAATCAGCTGTTAAGGCTAGCTCCTTCGAAAACGAATTATACCTCTATCCACAAGGGATTGCGCCATTCTTGATGGCAGTTAACACTAAGTTGACTGACAAGTTAGGTGTTACAGATCTCTTGCCATTCGAAAAAGAAGGTCGTAACTGGACTCCTGAAGAATTCCAAAAATTCTTAGAAGCAGTTCATGAAAAAGACAAAGATCTAATTCCAACTGTTGTTTACGCTAAATCTGCAGCTGGTGACCAAGGTCCTCGTGCCCTTGTCTCTAACCTATACGGTTCTTGGATTACGAACGATGAAGTAAATAAATACACCATCAATGATGAAAATGGGGTAAAAGCCCTTCAATGGATTCGCGAACAGGCACCTAAAGGCATTATTGGTCAAGGCGCAGCCTTAGAAGCAAAAGATGCTTTGGAATACTTCAAGTCTGGTAAGTCTCCATTAAGTATCTTGGCAAGTCCAGGCCTCTACGCACAATGGAAATCAGTAGAAGACTTAAACGTTCGCTTCTTACCATTCCCTAATGCTAACAAATCACCTAAGTATGAATACTTAGTAGCAGGTCCTGCAGTCTTCGATAACGGTGACGACAAGAAGATTGAAGCCGCTCAAAAATTTGTAGACTTCATGATCAACGACCCAGAATGGGGTACTCGTACCTTGAAGGCAACTGGTAACTTCTCTGCTCAAAAAGGCGTGAAAGGCCTCTATGACAACGAAGAGTTGAAGTTTGCTGAAGGTTTATCAGATCACTTCGGTGCTTACTACAACACCATTCCAGGTTACGCTAAAATGCGTCCACTTTGGTTCCCAATGCTTCAAGGGGTATTGTCTGGCCAAGGTGATGTAAAAGAATTAGTGGACAGCTACGTAGAACAAGCGCAAGCAACCTACGAAGAAGCAAAATAAGCCACACTATAATCTGAATTCAGAGAGTGCTTGATTTACTGGGACAAATCTAGCGCTACCCGGACCAGGTTCTCGCGTGCGACTAATATAAACATCCTACTCCCAAGCGCCCAATATTTTGGACTAGCGGGAGTTTGGGAGTAGTCGTTTATAGTGATCGCGACCTAGGGTAGCCGATTTGTCCCTTTTATTATGAATTATTCTCTCGAAAGGAGATCTCTATGTTAGCCAAATTAAGAAGAAAGTATGACTTTAGCGCCTATCTTTTCATTGCACCTGCTATGGCCTTCTTCCTGACTTTCGTACTCTATCCAATGTTACGCGGGATTTACATGTCCTTGCTCAAGTATAGAGGGCGTAGAGTTAGCTTTGTAGGCTTAGACAACTACACTAAGCTCTTAGGCGATCAGACTTTTATCAAGTCCTTAAGTAACACTATTTTTATCGTAGCGATTGCAGTGCCAATCGTAGTAGTCCTATCACTCTTCATCGCCATCAACATCTATAACAAATCAGCACATGTACGGAGCTTCTTCCGTGGCGTTTTCTACTTGCCAGCTGTATCCTCAGTTGTTTCGATTACAGTGGTATGGTTGTGGATTTATAACCCTGACTTTGGGATTCTCAACTATATTCTTAAATCCATGCATGTCATTGAAGGGAATGTCCAATGGTTAGGGAATGCCTCTACTGCTATTTATGCAGTCATTGCCGTTCTGATTACGACCAGTATTGGTCAGCCAATTATTCTCTATATTGCAGCTTTAGGGAACGTTCCTGTGGAACTGCTCGAGTCTGCAAAGATTGACGGTGCCAACAACTGGACCATCTTCAAAAATATTATTTGGCCTTTGATTATGCCAACGACCCTTTATATCGTGGTGACAACCACCATCAACAGTTTCCAAATCTTTGCCTTAATCCAATTGATGACTTCTGGTGGTCCTAACTATGCAACAAGCACCATCATGTACCAAGTCTACGAGATGGGGATTAAGCAGCAATCCTTTGGCCAAGCCTCTGCATGGGGTGTTGTGCTAGCCTTGATTATTGCTTTAATCTCGGCTGTTCAATACAAATACTTCAACCGCGATATTGATTAGGAAGAGGTGACGATTTAACATGGAATTCAAAAAATTCGGTCTCTACAACATTATTTCCTTCACATTGTTGGCATTCTTGACCATTTTCTTCATCTTCCCATTCTATTGGATTGCAACAGGTGCCTTTAAGGTTCAAGACGTCGCCATTGCCATCCCGCCAGAATGGTTCCCGATGAGCCCAACTTTAGATAACTTCAAATCACTCCTTGTGCCGTTGACTGCACGTTGGTTCTTCAACTCTGTATTCGTTTCAGTGGTAACAACCATCTTGGTCTGCACGACTGCTTCCTTAGCAGGCTATGCCTTAGCTAAGAAACGTTTCCCAGGCGCTGGCTTACTCTTTGCCGTATTTATCGCGGCCATGGCCTTGCCAAAACAAGTTATCTTGATTCCTTTGCTTCAATTGATTACGGATCTTAAACTCATGGATACCTACCGCGCCTTGATTTTGCCGGCTGTCGGTTGGCCATTCGGGATCTTCCTCATGAAGCAATTCTCCCACTCTGTACCTGATTCTCTCTTAGAATCTGCAGACATTGACGGATGTGGTGAAATCAAGAAATTCGTCAATATCGTCTTACCAATTGTTAAACCAGGTATTGGTGCCTTGGCTATCTTCACCTTCATTTCCTCTTGGAATGACTATTTCTCTCAATTGGTATTCACTAACTCAGAAACAATGAAGACTTTGCCTTTAGGTTTGGCGTCTATGGCTCAATCTGCTGAGTTCTCTCTTAACTATGGGGTCCTCATGGCTGGCGCGCTCTTGGCTTCCTTGCCAATGATTATTGTCTTCCTGATGTTCCAAAGCTTCTTTGCCCAAGGTATTACGGTCGGGGCGGTGAAAGGATAGTGAGCACAATGCATCCAACGATTGAACGATTAAAAGGAAAACTAATTATTTCCTGTCAGGCTTTACCTGGCGAACCGCTCTACCGAGAAGAAGGTGGGGTCATGGTTCTCATGGCCAAAGCAGCTATTGAAGCTGGAGCCGTCGGTATCCGGGCCCAAGGGGTTACAGATATTGCCCAGATTAAGGAAGCCTTTGATGTGCCAGTGATTGGGATTATTAAACGAGCTTATCCAGGTTATGGTTCCTACATTACCGCTACCATGAAAGAAGTAGATGAGTTAGTAGCAGTTGGGTCTGATATTATTGCCCTTGATGCTACCTTACGTGAGCGGGCAGGGGAAACCTTGGATGAGTTCATCGCTCAAATCAAGGCCAAATACCCTGATCAGCTGCTGATGGCCGATATTTCCACTTTGGAAGAGGGGCTGAATGCTGAACGCCTAGGCTTTGACTTGATTGGGACCACCATGAATGGTTATACGCCGTATACGGAAGGTCAAACCACTGGTCCTAACTTTGAGTTAATGAAAGACTTAGTGGAACAAACCCATACTCCAATTGTGGCTGAAGGTAAGATTCATACACCAGAAGACCTAGCAACAGCTTTCGCCCAAGGGATTCACACAGCTGTCGTAGGTGGCGCTATTACGCGGCCACTGGAAATTGCTAAACGCTTCGTTAGCGTAGTAAACTAAAGAAATGCAAGAAAGAGAAAGGAGTGCCTGATATGACCCTGGAGCAACTGATTATTGGCTGGTTCTTCTATGGAATCTTCTTCATGGGCTTGTCAGTCTTGGCAACCTACCTGATTAACCGAGTAGCCAAGCGTTACTATACTGCGCCACTCATTATCAATGCGGTAGCCATCATTATTCTCATGGGGATGGTCGCCTTAAAACAATTTACGGCGGATATGTTCCTGCAGAATTACCTCTTTACTTATATGCCAATTGTGGCGGCTAGTGTCACCTATAATCTGGTACTCTTTCTCATTCGACGCGGGCGACCTCTGCACGATCCTCGCGAAGAAGCCTTAGATACAGATAAATAAGCAATTGTCGGCAAAGAGGAGGTGAAAAGATGATTGTAGATCAATTACAAGGTCTTCAAGAATACAGCGACCGTATTCCCCATATTAAAGCAGCACTCGATACATTCAATGGCTTAGCTCAAGAAGCTATCGGCCGTTATGATTTCGAGGGAGGATACTTCTTCATCCAAGAGGGAGAGCTAGGTGCAGTTGATGAATCTCATTATGAAGCCCATCAGAAATGGTTAGACATCCATGTACCGCTTGAAGGCCATGAATATCTCATTATGGCCCCTACATGTCAGCTAACAGAAGTCACCGCCTATGATGCCGATAAGGACATTGCCTTTTTGGATGGTCCCACCCAGACCATTGTTAAACTCTATCCTGGACAAGCCTGTGTGGTATTTCCAGAAGATGCTCATAAGCCGGCCCGTCATTTAGGTCAGGCCAGCACCTATAAAAAGTTAGTTATTAAATTACCGGTTGCATAACCAAAGGAGTCTTAAACGTGTCAAAATTCGATAAGTACAAAGGAATTATCCCAGCCTTCTATGCCTGCTATGACGATGAAGGCAATATCAGTCCAGAACGCACCCAAGCCCTAGCTAAGCATTACCTGGAAGTAGGGGTCAAAGGTCTCTACGTTGGCGGTTCGTCTGGCGAGTGTATCTACCAAAATGTAGAAGAGCGCAAGCTAGTCTTAGAATATGTCATGAAGGCAGTTGGTGGCAAGATGACCATCATTGCCCACGTCGCGGCTGCCTCCACACGTGATTCAGTTGAGTTAGCAAAGCATGCGGAAAGCCTAGGGGTAGATGCCTTAGCAGCCATCCCACCAATTTACTTCCGCCTACCAGAACATTCCATTAAGGATTACTGGAATGCCATGATTGATGCGACAGAGCTTGACTTCATCATTTATAACATTCCGCAGCTATCAGGCTATGCTTTGACTCCTAGCATGTTCAAGTCCATGTTGGAAAACCCTAAAGTGATAGGGGTTAAGAACTCTTCAATGCCAGTCCAAGACTTAATCACTTGGAAGTTGACAGCTGGTGACCGCGAAGTCGTTGTTTTCAACGGTCCAGATGAACAATTCATCGGCGGTCGTGTCATGGGGGCTGATGGGGGAATCGGTGGTACCTATGGGGTAATGCCAGAACTCTTCTTAGCAGCTAATGCAGCTCTAGAAGCGGGCGATTTAGCCCTAGCCTTTACGATTCAAGGCCGCATTGATGAAATCATCTTCACCTTGGTAAGTGGTAAAGCTAACCTCTATGCCGTACAGAAAGAAATCCTCAAGCGTGAAGGCCTCAACTGTGGTTCTGTTCGCCCACCATTAACAGGGGTTGGCCCAGAAGACCTAGCCGTTGTTGACAAGGCGCACGCCATGATCAAAGCCGCTCGGGCGGAATTTGTTAAATAAGCACTCACACTATTCAAGACCTGACTGCTAGGGTGCTAGCTTTATGCTAGATACCCTGGTAGCCAGATTTTGTCGTATCAGCAACCCAAAATCCCTATAATTTGGAGGCTTAACATGAGTAAACAAGCAAAAGATCTTTTCAATCGTCGGTCTCGTTTCGCTATTCGTAAATTAGCGACGGGAGTCTTCTCAGTTGTTATTGGACATGTCCTATTTTTATCACCTCAAACGAGTGTTTCAGCTCAAGAAATCCCTCAAACAAGCCCAACAGAGGCTATTAGCCAACCTGAAAATGTAAACGTTTCCGAAAGTGGCGATGTGCTTTCTGAAACTAATAGACAAGATGTAAATGCTGTATCTGAAAGGGCAGAGGAAAAACCTACTGATAATACGACAGATACCGGGCCAGGTGAGACACAAGATGAACAATTGCGAAGAGATGAAATTGTTCGTGATGTGGGACGAGAGAATCAAGTTTTAGAGCAAGACGATTTGGAGACAAATAGTGAAAACAATCAACGAGTAGATTTATCCCAGCATCTTGAAACTCTAAAAAAACTTACTAACGCTACGATTCATATGGAATTTAAGCCCAGTGAACAGGCTCCGCAGTTCTACAATCTTTTTTCTGTTTCTAGCAATAAGTATGCCAATGAGTATTTTACTTTAGCTGTTAATAAAGGCACGGCTGTAGTGGAGGGGAGAGGACGACAAGGGGAACAATTCTATGGAAGTTTTAATGATGCTCTACTCAAGGTAATCCCAGGTAAATGGAATTCAGTGACCTTCACCGTAGAAAGACCGGATCCTAGTCAGGCAGCAGGTCAAGTACGTCTTTATGTCAATGGCGTACTATCTCGAACGAGTCCGGTCTCCGGGAAATTCTTGAGTGATATGCCTGATTTAACTGATGTCCAAATTGGGAAGACGCGTCGTGCTAAGGATCTTCGTTGGGGTAGTGATTTGAAAGTCCGTAATTTAACGATTTATAATCGAGTATTGACGCAAGAAGAAGTGGCAGAACGCAGTCAATTATTACAAAGAGAACCATTGAAAATGACTCCTGCGCCAGGGGCAGAAATTTCTGACAAGCAGGATGTCTTCGCAAGTGGCAGAAATGGGCGACCAAGCTCAGATGGGATTGCCAGCTATCGGATCCCGGCTTTGCTTAAAACTGATAAGGGGACTTTAATTGCCGCAGCCGATGAGCGTCGTCTTCACGCTTCTGACTGGGGCGATATTGGGATGGTTGTTCGTCGTAGTGAAGACGGCGGTAAGACTTGGGGTGACCGCATCCATATTGCCAACTTGCGCGATAATCCTAATCCAGAGCGCGCAGATCAAGCATCTCCAGTTACCATTGACCAAGTGCTAGTTCAAGACCCAACCACTAAACGCATTTTCTCTATTTACGATATGTTCCCAGAAGGCCGAGGTATCTTCGGTATGTCAGAACATAAGGAAACTATGTATCAGACCATTGACGGTAAGACTTATCAAGTTCTCTATCGAGAAGGGGAGCAAGGTCTCTACACTATTCGCGAGCAAGGGTATGTCTATGCACCTGATGGAACCAAGACAGACTATCGAGTAGTGGTGGATCCGGTAAAACCAAAATATGAAGACAAAGGAGACATCTACCAAGGTGAGAATCTCTTAGGTAATGTCTACTTTACTAGCAATAAGACCTCACCATTCCGTGTAGCTAAAGACAACTATCTCTGGTTATCATACAGTGATGATGATGGCAAGACCTGGTCAGCGCCACGTGATATTACGCCAATAGTTAAACCTGACTGGATGAAATTCTTGGGGGTAGGTCCAGGAACCGGGACTGTTTTGCGTACAGGACCACACGCAGGACGCTTATTAGTTCCAACCTATTCAACCAATTTTGCTTCTCATCTCAGAGGTTCACAATCATCCCGACTTATTTATTCTGATGATCATGGAGAAACCTGGCACATGGGAGAGGCGGTTAATGATGGACGCCAGGTTGACGGTAAGACCTTAGATTCAAGTACTATGGATGATTACTGGCATCAAAATACTGAAGCGTCTGCTGTTCAACTCGATAATGGTCAAGTTAAGCTCTTTATGCGTGGTCTTTCAGGAGATCTTCAAGTAGCGACTAGTCATGATGGTGGACGTACTTGGGACAAGACAGTTACTCGTTACCGTGATGTGCATGACTCATATGTCCAACTAGCGGCCATATCTACCCACTATCAAGGTCAAGAATATATCGTACTTACTAATGCCAATGGGCAAGGTAATTCTCGAACTGAAGGAACTATTCGACTTGCCCGAGTAGAGGCGGATGGGAGTCTGACTTGGCTTCATCATCGTCTGATTCAATCGGGGGCATATGCATATAATTCTGTACAAGAAATAGTTCCAGGTACCTATGGAATTCTCTATGAGCACAAAGAAGGGACTCAAAATGACTTTACCCTGTCTTATAAGACGGTGAATTGGGACTTCATTACTAAAGATCCAATTCAAGCCCGTCTCGTTAAAGCACTAAATACAGAGAACTTCGATGGTAATATTTTTGCGGTTAACTTCGATCATGAAGTCTTAGTTAATGATTCTCCTGTATTGACACTTTCAAATGGGAAGACGGCACACTTCTACACTCAGCTATCTAGCAAGACATTGCTTTTCACAGCAGAGGCAGTAACTGACAGAGTAAGTATCACTGGCTTACAGTCTGGACATATTGAAAGTTTGCATGGATTACCTGTTGAGGTAGAAGGAATTACCTTGCCGTATAGTTCAACAGAACCAACAAACCCAGTGACACCAGATCCAGTAGAGCCAACAAACCCAGTGACGCCGGATCCAGTAGAGCCAACGAACC
>CAUUNL010000060.1:0-10000 GCA_963546405.1 Abiotrophia defectiva
TCCCTGCCCTCTTGTAAGAAATTGAAAAGGGTCTTATAATAGAAGTAGAGAGAGAGGAAAGGACTCGCTATATGTTTAATGAATTATTTAATGACAAGCAACAAGCCCTCTATTTATTCGACGCCCAGCGTCAGGCCTTTGCCTTAATTCCAGAGCAAAAGCGCCCCATCTATCTAGCCTGCCATCATCGTAACTTCTTAATTCTGGTCGTCTTCGCCATGATTTCGCTAGCGCCGGATAGCACCATCTGGCTGAATTTAGCCATTTGCGCCGGTCTCTATGGTCTCATGACCTGGTACTACTTGACCAAGTTGACGCCTCAGGCTGACTGGCAAAGTCTGACAGCTGACCTAGCCGTCTATCCGACCTTCTACAAGCGTTTTGACTTATCCAAGCTCAAGCTCAACATCAGTCTCTTCGTCTTGGTCTTATTGGCGGTCTTGATTGGCATTAGCCAGCGGGTCAGCCAATCCCTAGTCTTAGAAATTCTGCTAGCGCTGGCCATCGCCTATGAAGCCCTACGTCAGATTCTGATCTTCCTGGCCCTCCGCCAAAATCCCCTGCCCCCACTTTCAAGCAAGCAAGTCAGTCCAAGACTCAAAAGCCAAGTGCTCAAGAAAAAGAAAAAGTAGGTGATCCTCATGTCTGCCCTATTCAGCCTTATTCCCATCTGTCTGCTGATTTTTGCTGGCTATCTCTACTGGTTCCGCGACCACATTGTCACACTCTTAGAATTGAGTTCCCATCGGGAGATTGTCGTTCTGAGCGTGGCCTATGCCTGCCTGGCTCTCTTAGGGCTAGTCTTGGTAGTGCTCAAGCAATTTGAATGGTTGCTGGGTCTCCTCATTCTAGTCTCTGTGCTCAGCGCCATTTTAAGTTTGGTTCTGACTCGTTTTATGAAATAGTTGCTATAAAAATAACCCACCAGAGTCCTAAATTCTGGTGGGCTATTTTTTATGTTCCGGCCCTCTAACAGGACATGATTTGAAGCCCTTTTCAAAGAGTGGTATAATAGTTGCATAGTCAAGTGTCATTTTCAGAATGAATTGAACTTGCTAGAGAAAGGAAGATGATTATGAGTCATAAATGGCTCCGGAAACTTCTGCTATCCGGACTTAGTCTCTGCCTCCTAACAGCTGGTCTCCCAGGGACAGCTCATGCCCAAGAGAGCAATTCACCCCCACCAACTGCCGAAGATAAAAACATTTTCGGTGAAAAAACAGTGGTCTACGGCAATGAAGATGCCGGCTATCTGCAAATTCCTCTACGCTTTGTACCAGTCGAAGGCCAAAGCAAGGACGAACAGGCCTACCGCTTCCGCGATGAAGCCAGTGGCCAAGAAATCGTCTGGGGTATTCGCGATGTTAAGGTTCCAAGCGACGACAAAATTCCTCAAGACTTCAAAGACCTGTCACCCGTCTATTGGATTGGCTTCCTCAATTTGCGCGAGCGGATTGGTGAAGGTGGTACCAACAATATGGGAGAATTTGCGACCGTCAATAATTTGACCTTCTACCATGTCGCGACTACCCTACCTGACCGGTCCGAATCTACTTTCTACTATCTTCGCCTTAACAATAAGGAAGATGTCATTCTACTCACCATCACCGGACCTGACCGGGCGGCCTTAGATAAATTAGCCCCTATTATGTTTACCTGGTCCCCAACCAAGTATGAATAGAAAGGAGCCTGACCATGAAACTTAGAATAAAATTCTGGCGTGGCCTCCTGATTAGCCTGACTGTGGTCTTAATAGGACTGGCTGGCCTGACGCCAAGCAGTGTAGACGCCCAAGACAATAAAGCGCCTGCTGCTCCAACCCTCAACATGGACCAAACCCAACGCGTGGGGACGGACACCATGGGCTATGTCACCATTCCGGCCGACTTTAGCCAGACCAAGGACGAGGAAAAATACAAGGAATGGGCCAATGCCGACGGTAGCATTACGGTCATCTTGCGTTCCCTGGATCCTCATCAGCCAGTGGCAGATGCCCCTGACAACTCAGACGTCTACCTCTATACCATGGGCTATCTGGGTGAAGAAATGGGCAAGCGCAATGCCGGCTATGTCGCTGTCGACCGAATCAAGGCCGATGATCCTAAGGCAGGCATGACGCTCACGGCGACCATCCTACTTGAAATGGATGGCAAAAAAGTCTCTACCCTGATGAATTACAATGTAGCCCCTGCTAGCACAGGCGCCAAATTACTTTTGATTCGCGTCTACAACTTTAATAACGACAGCATCGATAAATTAGTTCCAACCCTCACTAAAACTTGGTCTGATACCAAGTAAGTCAACGAAAGGAGTTTCCAATGAAACGATTTATTCCTATTTTATCCTTAGCCAGCCTACTCTTAGCCGGCCAATTCGCCTTGACTGAAGTAGCTCAAGCCACTGAATCAAGTGCTGCAAGTAGCACCAGTCAAGAATCTGCCAAGGAATCAAGCAAAAACTCATTTTTCAAAAAATCTAACGAATCCCAAGCTAAATCAGTCCAAGTAGGCCTCCCTAATGCCGGCTACTTCAACCTTCCTGGTAATTTCCAAGAACAAAAAGCTGATACCACGGACAAAACGATTCACTATATTGACAAAGAAAACAAAGAAGAACTCTACATCGATATCCAAGACGTCAAGGAAGGCGACATGCCTGAAAAATTCAAGAAACTCAAGCCGCTAGACTATATGGCCCACAATGACATGTCCGTCTACGCCTTCAAAGCCCATGGCAAAAAGGTGACGACTGTCCCTGTTAACCTAGGCAAACCTTTTGGTTATATTTATCAAATTGATGTGACCAAATCAGATGATCGCCGGGCCGTCATCATTGACTTCGCCCATCCTGATGATGCCAACCGTATCGTGCGCTTGACCTTCTTCAGCTCTAATGAAGAATCCCTTAAAAACTTAGTCAAGCACTTAGAAAAATGGCAAGCTAAGCCAGCCAACTAATAGAAAGGATGAATCACATGACTAAAAAATTATTGAAAAGCGTCCTCTTAAGTTTGACTTTGGCTACTAGCTTAGCGCCAACTGCTATCTTAGCCGAAGAACAAAGTCAGCAGGACAACACTTCTTCCGTTGAGTCTATCTCTAAGCTACGCGAAGAAGCCAAGAAAGAAGTTTACAATGAAGGCAAGTCCCAACGTGTTGGGAGCGATCTAACAGGTTGGGTCAATGTCCCAGAAGATTTTAAAGAGTTCACTAAATACAAGGAGCAAAATGAGGGTAGACTGCTTCAATACGACCGCAATAACGAAGATGTCGTGGTCACCCTTGAGCAATTAGATCCTTATAACCGCGAAGACCTGATTTCATTCATGAAAAAATCCAGTGACGTGGAGCTACATGCTTTGGACAAGGTGTCCCATGTTAATTCCACTCTGACCCCATACTTTATCGAAATTACCAAGACTAAATTGCCTTTTGCTGATGAAGCCATCAGAATCCAGGCAAAATACGGGCCAAACGATAATCCCGACTTATCTAGTCAAATCGTCTATTATGTTTTCGCACCAAATGACCAAAAAGATCAATACTATGTGGTATCAGTCGTGTCTTATATCACAGATGACGCCTTCATCAAAAACCAAGCGGAACCAGTCATCAAGACTTGGTCACCTACTAAATAAGTCAAAAGCGCCCGGCATTGCCGGCCGCTTTTTTGTTTGGTGGAGTTTCTGGCTTTTCTCAGCTTCTGACTGAGCTAGTGGGCCACTAGCTCCTGGATTTTCCCGGTTTTCCGGCCTTTTTCACGGTTTCTGATCGAGCTAGTGGTCCACTCGACGGAGTGGGCCACTAGCTCCTGACTTTTTCCCGGTTTTCCGGCCTTTTCCCGGTTTCTGACCGAGCTAGTGGTCCACTCGACAAAGTGGACCACTGGCTCCCGGCTTTCCCCCGGTTTTCCGCCTTTTTCCCAGTTTCTGGCCGAACTAGTGGTCCACTCTCCAGAGTGGACCACTGGCTCCTGGCTTTCCCCCGGTTTTCCGGCCTTTTCCCCGATTTCAGGCCGAGCTAGTGGTCCACTCTCCAGAGTGGACCACTGGCACATGGCTTTCTTTCGAATTTCTGACCTAGCTCGCGCCTTTTCCTTAGTAACAGAACAAAAAAGAGGCTGGATTCACAGAATCTCAGCCTCTTTCTTATTTTATGCCCAGTGAGCGATGATTTCCAAGCCAAAGTGGTCGCTGACGACGGGGCCGCGCTGGCCGTCTAAGACGACGCGGTAGCTGTCTACCACGAAGTCTTGGCTCAAGAAGGCCAAGTCAATTCGCAGTTGGTCCACATTGCCTTCCCAGCCGTCAATGGCTTTCTCGACAGTGAACTCGCCCTCTTTTTCCTTAGCCACTAGGAAAGCATCCTGGAGCTTAAGGTCACTGGCAGCAATCAAATCATAGCCTTCCTGACGTTTGCCAGCTGGATTGTTGAAGTCGCCCATCAGAATCAGTGGCAACTCGGCATGGCCACGTAGAACAGCTTCCGTCTTCTTCCATTCATAGCCAAAGCTAATGTCGCTATCCGGATCCCACCAAGAGAAATGGCCACTGGCTACTTGCAGAGCCCGCTCGCCAATATGAGTCTGCGCCCGCAAGAGGACTCGAGTATGATAGTCCGTCCGATCTTGGATGGCTGACACCCAGTAAGCTTCTGGCTGTAATGGCTCCTTAGACAAGATGGCCACGCCCTCATCATAGCGATCGAAGCCAATGTGGGCATCTGCCCAGGCCCAGTAGTAGGCCTTGCCTGCTTGGCGCAAGCCTTCCACTAAGAGACGGGCAAAGTTATCTTCCTTAATGGAACGTTGCTTAGCAACCGGACAGAAGTAGGCATCTGGCTCCCAAAGTGGTGCCGTCATGGTTTGGTTGACTTCTTGCAGGGTAATCAGGTCATAGTCGCCTGCCAGAATAAAGTCAATCAACTCCTCTAGCTTGCGCTCCTGCTCCACTTCAATCCAACTATGGGTATTGAGGTCCAATAATTTCATAATTTACCTCCTATGAAAAAAAGGTCAAAGAGTGGTGCGAGCCACTCTTTCAACCTTTTGAAATGATTAATGACTTAAAGCGTCTTGGATGTCTGATTTGAGGACATCGGCTTTAGGCCCGTAGATAGCTTGTACCCCAGTGTCTTTGAGGACTAAGCCCATGGCACCGGCTTTCTTCCAAGCTTCTTCAGAACCAACCTTGCTTTGATCCTTAACAGAGACACGTAGACGGGTCATGCAGGCGTCAACATCCACGATGTTTTCGCGACCACCTAAGAGTTCGATGATGGTGGTTACTTGTTCATCGGCTGGTTTTGCTTCACCTGAATCTTTGCTGTCGGTAGTACCGGAATCGTAGTTCCCGTTACGGCCTGGAGTTGCAAAGTTAAACTTCTTAATCATGAAGTCAGCGATGAAGTACATAATCACTGCGAAGGCTACAGTTGTTACAACAAAGCGAACTAAGTCCATAGCCAAACCTGCTTGAATGGTCATCGGTGTACGAGTTAAGAGCTCGATAGAACCGAAGGAGTGAACACGTAATGGCCAGACATCTGCCATAGCGAAGGATGCCCCTTGAACCACTGCATATACCAAGTATAATGGCATTGCCGCGAACATGAAGAGGAACTCGATTGGCTCGGTTACCCCTGTTAAGAAGACAGCCAAGCAGATAGAGATAAACATGGTGCGGTATTCAGCCAATTTATCCTTATCTACGTTACGGTACATAGCGAAAGCCAAGCCCATGAGGGTCCCCATAGAACCAATCATTTGACCCACTTTGAAACGAGCTGGAGTCCAGTTTTTCAAAATGTGGTCGACTTGAGACATGTCGCCAATGTTGCGGAAGTGAGCTAAGTCAGATGCCCATGCTAACCAGAGTGGGTCTTGACCGCGAACGATTTCACCAATCTTGTCACCAGACAGGATTTGGTAAACCCCACCTAAGTCGGTGTAGTTGATTGGGATCGTTAACATGTGGTGGAGACCGAATGGTAAGAGCAGACGCTCCAAGGTCCCGAAGACAAATGGTGACACAATTGGTGCAGAGTCTTGCGAAGTCGCAATCCAGAGACCAAAGTTGTTAATCCCGATTTGGATAAATGGCCATACAACTGCCATTACTAAAGAAGTAATCACTGACCATAAGATGATAACAAATGGTACGAAACGTTTCCCGTTGAAAAAGGCCAAGGCATCAGGCAACTTACGGAAGTTGTAGTACTTGTTGTAGGCGTTAGCCCCTAAGAAACCTGAGATAATCCCTACGAATACCCCCATGTTAAGTGCAGGTGCACCTAATACGCTGGTGAAGAAACCTTTAACCATGATTGGAGTCCCAAACAAGGTATGGGTGGTAGAAGCTTCATCTAAGAGCATCTTGTCGCTCACGTTGAAGACTGCACCCGTAATACGGTTAATGAGGATGAAGGCCAAACCTGCTGCGAAGGCACCGCCCGCACGGTCCTTAGCCCAGTTCCCCCCGATCGCAAGCGCGAAGAGAATGTGCAAGTTAACAATGATTGCCCAACCGATGTTTTCTAAGACACCACCGGTAGTAACTAAAAATGGAATAGACGCAAAGCTAATCGCTAAGGTTTTCCCGATACTGATCATCAGACCAGCTGCTGGCATAACGGCAATAACGACCATGAGGGCTTTACCGAACTTTTGCCAGAACTCAAAACTCAAGAATTTTTTCATCTTGTGTCTCCTTTCTATAAGTGCTAATTGTCTCTCTACCCTTCGCACATGTTGTCGGAATCTCAAGTTGGCAAAGTGACAATCAATAATAACGACATGAAGATTCCAACACGTACTTACACTTATATATTAGCGTTTACAAGTCTAAAAGTAAAGCTTATAAAGGGGAAGATTTACGATTGATATCGGTATCATAAAAACTGCCAAATTGCCTGCTGATATGGCGGCCAAAAAAGGACTGGGCACCCTGTCCCAGTCCTTGTCTTGCTACTATTAAGCTTGTTTTAGGCGCTCAACTTCGCGCGCGATTTCCATCTCTTCGTTAGTTGGTACGTTAAGGACGGTAACCTTAGCACCTTCTGGTGAGATGATGGCTTCTTTACGCGTGTTGTTGCGTTCAGTGTCAATGTCACAACCGAAGACGGTAATGCCTTTGATGACTTCCTCACGGATTTGGATAGAGTTTTCCCCAATCCCAGCAGTGAAGACAATGGCATCTACCCCGTTCATAACCGCAATGTATTGACCAATGTATTTTTGGATACGGTTGACGAAGATATCGTGAGCCAATTGGGCACGCTCGTTACCTTCACTAGCTGCTGATAAGATGTCGCGCATATCGCTTGATACGCCAGAAATCCCTAAGAGACCTGACTTTTTGTTAAGGATGTTGACCATTTCAGCTACATCGCTAATGCCAAGTTTTTGCATCACGAAAGCGACTAAGGATGCGTCGATATCCCCAGTACGAGTCCCCATGGTTAAACCTGCTAATGGTGTGAAGCCCATAGAAGTATCAACAGAGATCCCACCGTCTACGGCAGTAATAGAAGCCCCGTTCCCTAAGTGGCAGGTAATGATTTTGAGGTCTTTGACGTCTTTGCCCATCATTTCAGCCGCACGACGTGCTACATAGTGGTGGCTAGTCCCGTGCGCCCCGTATTTACGAGCCTTGAATTTTTCATAGTACTCGTATGGTAAGCTGTAGAGGTAGTTCACCGCTGGCATGGTGGTATGGAAAGAAGTATCGAAGACAGCTGCCATGGTGATTTCTGGTAAACGTTCCTTGAAGGCGCGCATTACGGCTGCTTCCGCAGGGTTGTGGAGCGGTGCAAATTCGCCTAAGTCAGCCACTTGTTGGATAACCTCATCATTGATTAAGGCAGATTCCTTGAAGAGTTCGCCCCCTGCTACGACACGGTGGCCAGCCCCGGTGATTTCGTGGTAGTCTTTAACAATTCCTAATTCGGTTAAGTGTTCGAATAAGAGTTCAACTGCCCGGTCGTGGGTCGCAATCTCTTCTACAAGTTCAAATTTTTGGTCGTCGCCGTATTCGATTGCGAAGATTGAGTTATCCAAACCAATCCGTTCTACCAAACCTTTTGCAACTACCGTTTCTTGTGGCATTTCAATTAATTGGAACTTCAAGCTTGAAGAACCAGCGTTAATCGCCATTGTTTTTGACATGGTCTTAATCGCTCCATTCTGAGTTTTAAATAATCGATACACCTATTATAGCACCCTTGGCAAGCCTTTGCATAGAAAAGACATTAGAAAAACGCAAAAAAGTCAACTTTTTTTCCTTGAATCTATTTGCCTAGAAATTTATAATAGGAACATATGATAAATACGTTTTCAATTCGCATTAAGGAGGTAATAAGAATGCGACGATTTATTAAGCTTATGTTGGCCTTAGCTTTGGTGCTAGGACTGACCCTACCTCTCAGCCAAGCATCCGCCCAAGATGATTACATCTATGGAGTACCTGTAGAGAATCTTGGCAACCGTACCTATGGACGTCCAAATGTAGATTTAGGACAAAACCCTGATAACTTCCAGCTAGACGCTGCAAACAGCACCTTAATTTCTAACTATGCAAGATACTCCGTCAGTTTCGAACAAATTCCAACCCAAACCATCCAACTTCAGTCCGCCTACCCTGAAGAAGGAATCCGAACCATTTATGTTAACACCCGTGTGACGGTAACTAGCAACCCAAGCAATGGCTTAGCTATTCTGGGCCAACAGTTCTACCTCTTCTATAACAAATTTGGGACCATTTCCCTGGCTTTCCCTAAATTAGCGACTAACACTCGTCAAAAACCAGATCCTGCGACGCCTTATGTTGAGTATGTGGAGTCCGGCACGCAAAAACCTGACTACAATACCGTTCAAGCCGTATCAGCTGATCAAGCCCCTTATCGAGTTGATACTAGTAACTTAAGTACCCTGACCTATTACCTTAAGAGTGTCAATGCTCCAAGTGACTATCGTCTAGACTTCACTACTAACACCATGTCTTTCAACTATCACTATCAACCAAGCTTCCAGAACAGCTATCGCTTCCAAGTAGTGGATGGCCCAACTAAAGACATCCGTGTTTATTCGGCTGACCGTTCAGGTATTCGTACTGTTAAGGTCAACACTCGTATTATTCCCCAGGCTATTATTAATGGTAGCGAGCGAGAATTCGGTCAACCCTTCTATCTCTTCCACAACAAGAACGGCACTATCTCCTTAGTCACACCTAACTTCGCTGGCAACTACTTGCCAGAAAATAAAGACGTCATGGTGGAATACGTTGTGACCCCTTAGAATATGACAAGACTGGGACTAGCTCCCAGTCTTTTTTTACACTTTCCTCAAGTCCGACGGTCTGTTATACTGTTAGCCATGAGGTGATGACATGGAATTTTTATTAGTAGGTGTCGGCGGTGCCTTGGGGGCTATTTTACGCTATTTGCTAGGGCTCTTGCCTTATCAAGGCAGCTTCCCACTCAAAACTTAGGCCATCAACTTAGTGGGTAGTTTCCTGATAGGTTGGCTAAGCGCGCACTTAGGGCGTCAAGCCTGGTTCCAAGGCGATCAGTTGTTGCTTATCACCGGTCTCTACGGTAGCTTTAGCACCTTCTCCACCTTCAGCTTGGAGAATCTCAAACTCCTGCAGGCGGGCCACTATTCCCAAGCCCTGCTCTACATGGCCAGCAGCCTAGTTCTAGGCTTAGCCTGTGTCGCTCTGGGCTACTACTTAGGCAAGCTATAAAATACCAAAAGGCTGGAAGCTAATGAGCTTCCAGCCTTCTATTTATATGAATTAGATAGCCACTACATTAATGGCTTGCAAACCGCGCGATGTTTCTTGGACGTCATAGGAGACCGCTTGGCCTTCATTCAAAGTCTTGAAACCATCTGCTTGGATATTTGAGAAATGTACAAAAACATCGACTCCGTCTTGACCGGCGATGAAGCCAAAGCCCTTATCGACGTTAAAGAATTTCACTGTACCGTTTAACATGACTTTCCT
>CAUUNL010000061.1:0-9604 GCA_963546405.1 Abiotrophia defectiva
TCTGAATCTACAGGGTAACTCTTACCGTATTGTACATTATGTCCATTGATGGTTAGAGACTCAATCGTATTCTCTTTATTAAGCCAACCTGTCACTAATTTCTTATTTCCAACAATCGTGACATTCGTGAAACCTAAATCTCTGAGTTCAGCCTCAAGTGATTTAGCGCCGACCTCTTTAATGTGTTTTTTTTCAAAAGGAATACTGATTCTTCTAACAGACTGATAATATAGTTTTATCTCACTATTTATTGGAAACTCCATGTCTTCTGTGAATGAAAAGTTACCGTTAATTGAAACTTTCCCTATCTTCCCTATTTTCTCATCATTACTATCCGACAAATTATTCATATCAATTTCTTCTACTTTTCCAAACCCTTTTGATCGAACTATTTCATTGGCATCGGTTCGCGATAAGTCAACGAAGCTTTCAGAAGCCATACCGATTGTTACTTTACTATTTAAAGCGATAAACTTATCATATCCTAACCACACCACAAGTCCTAACAAAATACAGAACAGCAAACTAACAAATACTCGTAAAGGATTTTTCTTCCGTGCTGCTTGATTATTACTATCTACAATATCTCTAATCTCAAGATTTGTGTTAACCCAAGTGTCTTTCGCATCTTGATCTAGCTCTTCAGTAGCTTGTTCAACTTTTCCAAAATCTGTCCTCGCTTGAATAAAATCTTCTAAAGCACTTTCCAAGTAACAGTAATCTATTTCAGCGGGTTCAAACTCATCACGGTTAGAAGTTTTCAATAACTCTACTTCTGCCGCCTCCCGAGCTTTCTCGGCCCTAACATTTTCCAAATGTGCCTCAATCATTTCCTGTATTCTATCGCCTAGCCCCTTAGGAATACCAGAGTCATCATTTTCAGTTTCGATTGAATATGTACCTGTAACAGCATTTCGGCGACGAAAATCAAGTTCGAATTCCCATCTTGATATATTGGACCTAGCTTCTACAACGCAGATAACTCTAGCCCCAGTAATGGTAATACTAGTTATTCTCTTAATTTTCCGAGCAGCTGAGAATACTATCGTGCGAAACTCTTCCTCACTAATTTCGCTTCTGATTGGATATACGTCTGGTTCATAATCGTCCTCTTCATCATCTTCATAATCTTCATAGTCCTCATAATCTTCATTTTCGTTTGATTTTGCTCCTGATTTTAATATTGCACGTGCTATAAATGCCAGGAATATTATTCCTACGAAAGATTCCATATTGTATCCCTCTATCTTATTACATTTTCTGCTAGAAGCCCCTCGACGCTTATCCCCTATCTAGTCGATAATATCGAAAAAATTAACTCTCGATTTATTGAACTTCTAGCACTATCCCGATTATACAACGGAAGTCATCCAAAAGAAATATCAAAACCCACATTTTCACAATTTTTGACTTATCTTGTTTATGTAACTTGGCACAGGGCTATCTGGCGTGCACTTCCTTGCATATGCTACTCAAATATGCGAGTATTCTAGTCTCGCCACGTCGCGTTGGACCTCCAACACGACATCGCACACTTCCAATACGACGTGGCCCACTCTTTTCCTCCCTTTTTGCCTCAAAATACTCGCTTCCTTGCCGAGCCACGTCGCATTGGACTCCCAACGCGACATGGCTGCCTTCCAACACGACGTGGCTCTATCTAATATGGCAATATTCCCTCACCTCACTTCCCCATATTAAAAATCAGCCACCCATTACAGGTGGCTGATAGTATCTTATATTCTCAATTTATATTCCCTAAGCATTCGTCTTAGCGCCTCTGATACCTTATCACGCTGCATACCTATATTCAAGCGGACATAGCCTTCGCCATTCTGGACGAAGTAACTCCCTAGCACCACTGTAAGTGCGCATGCATCGAAGAATGCCTTCACTTCACTTTCCGTCTTAAGTAGATCTCCAACCCGTACCCAAACTAGGAAGGATGATTCGGCAGACATTACTTCGAATCTCGGCATGTACTCCTTGACGTAAGATTCTACTAGTCGATGATTTTCCTCAATGTATGCTACCATGTCCTCTAGCCACTGTCTTTCCTTGTTATAGGCGGCTACAATAGCTGGCACCGCAAAAACATGTGGAGAAGTGACATAGTTAGCTGACAGGCGCTTATAAATTCGCGATCTTAGTTGGGGATTAGGCACTACAATATAAGAGGTCTTAAGCCCCCCAAGGTTGAATCCCTTATTGGGAGAGACGCATAAGACGCTATCCTGCATAATGGCTTCATTAGCCTGCCATATGCTAGTGAAGTGTTGACTCCTAAAAACGATATCGCGATGAATCTCATCTGACACCAGGCAGACCTGATGGCGTTGACAGATTTGAGCGAGTCGATTCAATTCCTCCTTGGTCCAAACCCTTCCTGAGGGATTCTGCGGATTACAGAGGATGAATAATTTCACGCCTTCTTGCTGAATGTCTTGCTCCATGCGTTCAAAGTTCATATAGTAACGATTGTCTCGAATCTCAAGGTCATTACAGATTAAGCGTCGCCCATTATGCTGCACAGCTTCTGCAAAGGGGGCATAAGCCGGTGTCTGAATCATGACGGCTTCGCCCTTTTCTGTCAGAGCTTGCACAATATTATGAAGGGCTGAGACGGTCCCAAACACTAATCGAATCCAATCCTTCTCTATCTCCAGCCCATAGTAGCGACGATTCCAATCGATAACAGCTTGATAGAAGCTATCAGGCACATAAGTATAGCTGTAATCGGCCTGCATAGCGCGCTCCACAAGGGCTTGTTGAATGGCCGGGGCACACTCGAAGTCGATATCGGCTAAGTCCATCGCAATTACGTCCTTCGCTCCTGGCATCTTCTCTTCCAACAAGATTGGATCCCATTTGCGTGTTCCAATAGCGCTTCTGTCGAATGCTTTATCAAATTTATCCATAAATCATCCCACCAGTATTAATGACTTATCGGTCTTGGTCAGCGCTTCGCCGCCAACCGACGTGACTAGCACGACATCTTCAATTCGCACGCCACCCACTTCAGGGACATAAATACCTGGTTCGCAAGTCAGGACCATATTCGCCTCCAAGCAGAACTTACTGGTCGGATTAAGCATAGGATAATCGCCTCCTATCCCAATTCCATGCCCTAGTCCATGCGTGAAATAGGCGCCGTAGCCCTTATCTTCGATGATTTGACGAGCAAAAGCATCTACTTCGTGGCCCATGATATGGGGACGAACGGCCTCTACTGCTGCTTGCTGAGAGAGTTGGACGGCCTCATAAATATCCAAGAGTTCTTGCTTAATCTTACCAATACCGACAGTCCGAGTCATGTCTGACATGTAATCTTCGAAGACAATCCCGAAGTCAATGGTTACAAGCTCACCTTCCTGAATCACCTTGTTACTTGGACGCCCATGAGGTAAGGAACCCCGCCAACCACTTGCTATGATTGGCTCAAAGGACATTCGATCCGCTCCCGCCTTGAAGCATTCGAAGTAGAGATAAGCTACTAGTTCCTTCTCCGTCATACCAGCTCGGATACATGGAAGTAGGCGATTGAAGATTTCATCAGTCATCTGACAAGCTGTGCGAATCTTGGCTACCTCGTCTTGATCTTTGATACTTCTCATGGTCACAATCAATTCTCCTACCGAACGAATCTCGAAGAATTCTCTCATCTCTAGGTATTTTGCTACAGAGATTCCTTCATCTTCAAGACCAACAACCTTAGACCCCATCTCCTTTAAAAATGGGATAATGGCCCCATAGTAGTCCCGATTGTTTAGGACCTTTTTTTCTGCGCTCGTTAATCGATAGCTTTCGTTCTGATAGCGTCCATCCATAAATTGGACGACGCGATCAACTAAGACAACCGGCACACATCCACTCCCCGTTACTAAACCAAGGTATTGCTTAGTAATCTTGTTAGTTACCACGATGGCATCCAGTCCTTGATCCCTCATCATGGCTTGCAATCTCTCAATTCGTTCCATATAAATCACCTAGAAGTCTAAGTCTAGATCCGCTAACAAGGCCTCATCTTCCGCATTGAAGATTGCCTTATCAGCCTTGGCTTGTGCAGCTTGCAATTCATCATTTCGTTCCATAATTTTGAAGAATGGCCAGTAAATTGCCACAGAAGCAAC
This sequence comes from Abiotrophia defectiva, assembly GCA_963546405.1. Classification (GTDB taxonomy): domain Bacteria; phylum Bacillota; class Bacilli; order Lactobacillales; family Aerococcaceae; genus Abiotrophia; species Abiotrophia defectiva_A. The sequence continues at coordinate 4,131 of CAUUNL010000061.1, forward strand.
CAGTTGAATGGCGCAAGCGATAATAGTCCGCCAGTCCCCGTTAGTAAGAAATCCTTCTAAGAAAATCCCGACATATGGCGGGTCAAAAACCGGCTTATTCAGCAAGCCCCAGTGCATGAGGAACATTGGGAAGGTCCCAATAATGGCACCCCCAAAGACATGTGGGATAAACATAATGGGGTTCAAGATAATAGGTGCCCCGAATAAGATAGGTTCGTTAATCCCGAATAAGGCTGGGAAGAGAGAGACCCGACCAATTTGTTTGTAGCGTTGGTTCTTAGACATCATGCAGGCGATAATACAGCCAATACTAATCCCACATCCTGTAAAACCGAAGAAGGCACTAGATGTCCCTGCTGTATAGAAGTGTGGCAGTGGTTCCCCAGCTTGGAAAGCTGCAATATTTTCTGCAATGAAGGCCACCATAATAGGTCGCGTAATTGGACTGAAGACGGATGAGTGAATCCCGAAGAAGAAGATGGTACAGATAGCGAAGTTAAGCATAAGTACAGCCCATGGGTTATCCATACTCCCTACTAATGGGGTCAAGAAACGAGTTAACAAGCTTGGCGGTAATTCTCCAATAATGTTAAGGAAGATAAAGCGTAGGATGATAAAAGTCCCCCCAACAATCAGCGTAACCGGAATTAACTCGAAGGATTGAGATACAAAGTCTGGCACCCCTTCTGGCATCCGTATGGTGATATTACGTTTCTTACAGAAGTTATAGAGTTCTACAGTCAGTAAGCCAACGATCATGGCTGTGAAGAGGCCGCGTGCCCCTAGGTTCTTCAAGATTAACTGGCCCTCATCATTGAAAGTCGCTACCATGAAGAGGAAGGAGAAAGTCGACAAGGTAACACAACCCGGGATATAGAGCTTATAATATTTCCCCAAGTTATAGGAGATTGCCATACAGGCATACATACCAATCAAGCCGATGGATAGAGTCACCGGCAAATCGATAAGAGCCGCATTATCATTAATGAAAACTGCTACCGGGTTAGTTGCTGATAGCATATTGGGAATTGCTGGAATAACGGCGAAGAAACTCCCTAAAATCGTGAAAGGGGTTAAGGCCATCATACCCGCCTTAATAGCACTTAGATGTCGTTGGTTATCTACCTTACGAGCTAAAGGTAGGAAAAAACGGTTCATAAATTCGGCAAACTTATCAAACATTTTACTCACTCCTTTAAATCTTTGTCCTCATTATTTTTGTTTACTGAGTTGATGCTTCTTATAGGTCACGAGGGCTAACTTCATGACTGTCGCCCCATCCATCTCACCATATACATCCTTATCTATGATGGCATAAGGTATATCGAGAGGGGTTAGAATGGATTTGATAAAATCAATCTTATGCGCAATTTGTGGCCCTACCAAAACAATGTCCCAATTCTCAACAGTTCCTTCAAGTGAATCAGCGGGAATGGCAGTGAAGTCAAAATCTGCTTCATTGAGTTTTTCACTCTGCTTTACAACCTTCTTCATGTTCTGCATCAGCATATTGGTTGAGAAACCACCCGCACAACATAATAGGATTTTCATGATACTTCCTCCTCTATTCTATTTATTCCTCAAATATATCAATTAAAGCCTCAATTAAATCACGAGCCAACTGACAAGTCATATAATGATCCTGCGCGTGAACCATGAGTAAAGTCACGGCTTCTTTGTTATCAGGATCTAGCGCATCAGCAATGATTTGAGTCTGCGCATTATGGGCATCCACCTCTACCTGGCGCGATTCTTTCAGTAGTTCACGGGCCTTCTTGAAGTCCTTCGTCTTGATACACTTGAGCGCTTCAAAGGCCTTCATTTTGCCTTCACCTGAGTTGGCAATAATCTTGACAATATCTTGTTCCTTCACTGACATCTCGTCACCTCCTCTAAAATTGTCTGAATTGCGTCAATTTTGCTGAGTCTAAGGACTCAAGAATTGCTTGGAATAAATCGGTCATCTGGTCTACATCTCGGCTATTAACCAAGGACGCTGTACAGTGACCGTAGCGAACAGGCACAATGGTCACGACTGTAGGCTTACCGTCATGGACCTTATGTGCCTCACCACCATCCGTACCACCAGAATTAAACATATCACACTGAATTTTAATGCCTTTATCCTTGGCGATGTCACGAATGTATTGCGTCATCTTGCGGTTTGGTGACAATGTCCGATCGAAGAAGGTCAGGATAGGACCTTGCCCCATTTGGCGCTGATTGGTATGGTCCCGAATCAACTGGTTAGGAGCAGTCGCAACATCAATAACGAAGACTGAATCGGGATTGATCATCTGGGCAGCTGTCCGAGCGCCACGAATCCCAACTTCTTCACTACTAGTGAAGGCTAGGTGTAAATTATAAGGTAAATCAACTTGATCCAAGCGCTTGGCTAACTGACACATTATATAACAGGCTAGGCGATTATCCATAGCCTTCCCGGCATAGATGTCGTCTACTTGGTAGGCCTTGAAGTCTGTATCGAAGGTCACCATGTCGCCAGTCTGAATCCCTAAAGCTTCAACTTCTTCACGTGATTGGGCACCGATATCACAGAATACACGCTGCACTGTTTCATTTTGGTATTGAGCAATAGCCATGCCCTTCACTTTACGCCCTTCTTGAGTCGTAACTCGCACATGTTGATAGCACTGACCGTAGGTCTGGACCCCTCCTACCTTCATGAGATGAATCAAGCCTAGTTCATCAATTGTCCGAACCATGAAGCCTACCTCATCCATATGTCCACATAGCATCACACTCTGACTATTTTGCGGACTCTCTTTGCTGTAGATTAAGCTACCTAAGCCGTCCGTTCGCTCTACCCAACCCAACTGGCTAAGCTCCGAGCGAATCACTTGTCGGACTTCCTCCTCATCTCCAGCCAGAGCATCCGCATTGCAGAGTGCCCCTAGTAATTCATAATCCATCTTCCTCGCCTCCTATAAGCAGATTCTTAATAAGTTGATGAATTCTTGATAATTTTGACAATTAGCTAATTCCTGGACCACAGAAGCTTGTTGCATTAGACCATATAGCTTCTTAGAGATATGCTGATGAACTTCAACTTGGTTGGGTTTGAGAGCCAACATAAAGACTAATTTGACCGTCTTCCCCTGATGGATAATCCCCTTAGGAAGTAAGGTAACACTAATTAAATTTTCTGAATGTTTCATTTCCATGGGATGGGGAATGGCTAAGCCATTGTCATACACGGTTGAGACATAAGACTCCCGCTCCAGGATAGAGGTGACATAGTTCTCACTACGCGTATAAGACTCTAGTTTGGTTGCGACATCTTCTAGTAAATCGCGATACTGGTCGTAGTCACCTATTGTGAAGAGATCAGGAGATATCATTTCCAACAAACCCTTATTGGCGTCTAAGAGTGTCCCCATCTCAGTTAAGTACTCCAAATTGTTCTGGATACTAAAATAATCTAGCTCCTCCAAAACTTCCTTAACTAGAACCACAGGACAATCAACCGGATAATCTAGAAGTTTAATGGAAAAGACTAGATTAGGTCGAAAGGCTAAAAGCTCTGTCTTCTGGTCTAGCGAAAAAAGTTTGACTCTGGCAGATGGGAATATCTTAGAGAATCGCATCTCCATGAGTTGAGCCAAGCCCCCACCGGAACTTGAAACTAGGGCAATATGGTAGTAGCTCCGTATCTTACGATCGCTCTGACGCTCATAAGAAACCGCCATATGGGAAGTGAGGTAGACGATTTCCTCTTCCGTAATGGTCATATGATACTCTTGCTCGAGTCGCTTAACTAGATGTAGCGCACAGTTCATAATTGCCGGAAACTCCCGGCAGAGCGAATCAATCAGACTACTCTTACTACTATCCGCTAGATGATTACTCTCCATCATCACGGCAACGTGGAGCTGAATCATCCGCATGAAATCAACATCTTCAACAAATCGTGTATCGAACTGTTGATCAATCTCTGTATAAACTTGATAGAGAAATTTACGCAACGCAGTCTGGGGTACTAGGTTAATCGATTGGTGTTCTAAGAGTAACTGATAAATGACTTGAGCATGTGGAAGACAAGCCCTCGTTAGCTCATACTGGTTAAGAATCTTTTTTAGAGGCTCCATATCGGACAGATTAAGACTCTGATACTGAGTCTCTACATTCAATATATGGTAACAGATTAATAATTCTAGCCATCTCCGTATAATCCGCGCCGAATCACCATCAGGTCTTAGGCGATACTCCTGACAAATGAGTCTCACCCCTTGGCTGATATCGTCTGGATTAGTCACCAAATGGCTAATGTAATCCAGTATTAAATGTTGTCCTTTGATATAGTAAGCGTCAATCAGTTTAATCTTATCGTAGAGATTGCCTTGTAGCCGAATCCCGTGATGGGCTTTAGTTACTAATTTAATTTCACTGCCCTCAAGCAACTTGGGCAAAGCCCCACAGTCTAACTTAACCTGGGCAATACTAATCCCGCATAAATCAGCTAGTTGACGGTAAGTGATATATTGGGAATGTAATAGAAGATGAACTAAGAGCGTCTCCATTCGCTTGTTCTTGGTCTCGTAGCCATCCTCTGTCCAATCTGATAAGAAATCCTCAAACTGATTAGCGTCACTAATAACTAAATAATAGCCACGTTTACGGGACAGTTCGATTCTGAAAGAAGCCGACTCATCGTTTAGTGCTTTCACGTCATCACGAATGGTCCGAGTCGATACATCAAAGGTATGTGCTAAGTCATCTAATTTAATGAAGCTTTCCTGCTTCAATTTCTTCAATAATTCCTTACGCCTCATATATTCTCCCCCTTCATATTAACTGTCCTATCCTCTACCCTCATTATATAACAGCGCTTTCTTAGGGAAAAGATTATCTTTTTCTTTTTTTGTGGAAAAAAGTGTTGGATAAGAAAGTCTAATGCCCTCGGACTACTATCCCCCAAAATGCAATAATAGAAAGAGCTCGAGGTACTATCTACCTCGAGCTCTAATATACTGATTCACATAGAAGACTATGACTACTATTTTTTCTCTATGGATCTGACATTATTTGAAGCATCCTCAAAGCATTCATTTTGCCCACATTGCTTATAGGCTTTTTTTCTATCTAATTCATATTTGCAGTCTAAAAGATATAGTCTTATTTGCCTTCTCCTAAAACTGAAGCCCTGAATTAGAACATAGCTAATAGTAACAGGTAAAATAAGAAGTAAAATTATAGCACCTACTTGCTGAAGTCCAGTTCCCCCAAGTAATGTGTCAAAAAGTCTCTGGAAATCATCTAATGCTCTCACTTTTTCTGAAGTAGAGCTCAATAATTCATATCGCTTTTCCGTATACAAGGTGATTGCACTGCCAATACCTGTTCCTATTAAAAGAGTTATAGACGCAACGAAGCCACACCCATTGCGCAAATTTTGTTGTTTTAGCTAATGAACTATCAATTTCATTAATGATATTGCTTATATTAGGCTCATT
>CAUUNL010000062.1:0-9466 GCA_963546405.1 Abiotrophia defectiva
CGTTTACGGCCAGGACTACCGGGGTATCTAATCCCGTTCGCTCCCCTGGCTTTCGAGCCTCAGCGTCAGTTGCAGTCCAGAAAGCCGCCTTCGCCACTGGTGTTCCTCCCAATATCTACGCATTTCACCGCTACACTGGGAATTCCGCTTTCCTCTCCTGTACTCAAGACATATAGTTTCTTTCCCATCACGGGGTTGAGCCCCGCACTTTTAAGAAAGACTTACATGCCCGCCTGCGCTCCCTTTACGCCCAATGATTCCGGACAACGCTCGCCACCTACGTATTACCGCGGCTGCTGGCACGTAGTTAGCCGTGGCTTTCTGGTTAGATACCGTCACACGCATAACAGTTACTCTATGCGCTGTTCTTCTCTAACAACAGAGCTTTACGATCCGAAGACCTTCTTCACTCACGCGGCGTTGCTCCGTCAGACTTGCGTCCATTGCGGAAGATTCCCTACTGCTGCCTCCCGTAGGAGTTTGGGCCGTGTCTCAGTCCCAATGTGGCCGATCACCCTCTCAGGTCGGCTATGCATCATCGCCTTGGTAGGCCTTTACCCTACCAACTAGCTAATGCACCGCGGGTCCATCTCTTAGCGATAGCTTGCGCCACCTTTCCTCACAGAATCATGTGATCCCATGTCCTATGCGGTATTAGCAGTCGTTTCCGACTGTTATCCCCCACTATGAGGTAGGTTACCCACGTGTTACTCACCCGTTCGCCACTCACCTTGACCAAGTGCAAGCACCTAGTCGCGGTTCGTTCGACTTGCATGTATTAGGCACGCCGCCAGCGTTCGTCCTGAGCCAGGATCAAACTCTCATGAAAAAATTTCATAAATCTACTTGACTCATTTCTTTACTAGCTTGTTTTTTACCCAGCTTGTCTGCTGCCGAATTGTTGGTTGTTCATCAAGTTTACCTCGATGACCCTCACATTCTTGGTGTGTCTTTGTTTAGTTTTCAATGTGCTCGCTGTCACCACGTGACAACTTCTATATATTAGCACAAGCCTTACTTCCTGTCAACAACTTTTCAGAAGTTTTTTCGAAGTTTTTTGGTTAGTGCTTGTTGCTGGTAGCAACTCATATATCATATCAGTCTCGGCTATACTTGTCAAACACTTTTTAGCTCTTTTTTCAAACTTTTTAGTGAATGTTCGCTAACTCTTAGACCTACTCTATAATATCATTACAACCGCTTCAGGTCAAGCCCTTTTTGGGGATTGGCCAGCAGCTTTTTCAGCTATCGCTGTCGTAAGGACTCTAGTAATATACCATGGTCCACTTATGACTGTCAACCACTTTTTTTCATCTTTTTTGGCCTATTTGAGAACTTGTGTTTAAGGCTCTTTTGGACCCTCTTTGGCTACAAGATATAGTGGTAGAAAAAAGACAAGCAGGGAAGTCCAGCTGGATCCCTGCTTGTTTCTGTCTATTATATAGTAGAAAGTCTTATAAGCGGCTGTTCAATTCCGCAGCTAAGTCTTCAAAACCTGGCTTGCCTAAGAGGGCAAACATATTCTTCTTGTAGGCTTCTACTCCTGGTTGGTCGAATGGGTTAACCCCGTTGAGGTAACCAGAAATAGCCACCGCGATCTCGAAGAAGTAGACTAAGTAACCTAAGCTGTAAGCGTCCATAGCTGGGATGCTTACCACCAAGTTAGGCACTTGGCCATCGATGTGAGCCAAGAGGGTCCCTTGGAAGGCTTTGGTGTTAACGAAGTCAACGGTTTGACCTTGTAAGTAACCTAAACCATCGGTATCAACTTCTTGTTCTGGAATGACCACGTCATGGCGAGGCGCCTCAACCTTGACCACCGTCTCGAAGATGTTGCGACGGCCTTCTTGGATGTATTGACCCAAAGAGTGTAAGTCAGTAGAGAAGTTAGCACTTGATGGGTAGATGCCCTTGAAGTCTTTCCCTTCTGATTCGCCGAAGAGTTGTTTCCACCATTCGTTGAAGAAGGCCATGCCTGGTTCGTAGTTAACCAAGAGTTCGGTTACTTTACCTTTACGGTAGAGGATGTTACGGATTGCCGCATATTGGTAAGCTTGGTTGCTTGCTAAATCTGCTTGGCTGTATTCGGCCATTGCAGCTGCTGCCCCTTGCATCATAGCTTGGATATCGCCACCTGCAACCGCGATAGGTAAGAGACCTACTGGGGTTAAGACAGTGAAGCGTCCGCCGATTGCATCTGGGATAACGAAAGTTTGGTAACCTTCTTGGTCGGCTTCTGCCTTGAGGGCCCCACGCTTAGCGTCAGTAGTTGCGTAGATACGTTTGATGGCTTCTTCCTTACCATACTTAGCAATCAATTTTTCCTTGAGGACACGGAAACCAACGGCTGGTTCAGTAGTCGTCCCTGATTTAGAGATGACGTTGATTGAGAAGTCACGGTCGCCAATCAAGTCTAATAAGTCATGTAAATAAGTAGAAGAAATGCTGTTACCAGCAAAGACTACTTGTGGCATCCCCTTGCGGCCAGCTTTCATATTATAGAAGCTATCGTTCAAGAACTCGATGGCTGCACGAGCGCCTAGGTATGAACCCCCGATCCCGATAACCACTAAGACATCTGAATCTTGACGGATTTTCTCAGCTGCTGCTTGAACTTGAGCAAATTCTTCCTTATCGTATGCTTCAGGCCAAGTTACCCAACCGGTGTAGTCGCTACCTGCCCCTGTACCTTCACGCAATTGGCGGTCAGCTACGGTCACGTAGTCTTGGAGTTGAGTCAGTTCGTGTTCACCAAAGAATTTTTTGGCAGTAGAGTAATCAAATTTAATATGTGCCATTTTTTCCTACCTCTTGTCTAGCTAGTGTTGGACTAGTTTATTTGATTTGTTGCTTGACTTCAAAGCGATCTTCTTCAATGGATTGAAGGGCGCTGTCAATCCACTCCGGTAACTTCTTAGCCACACTGGAGAAACCAATGTCAGGCAAGTGGCGCTTGGCGCGCTTCTTGGTCCGGGCTGGATACGGCGGGGTGTTGAGCTTCATCAAGACCCGCATGGACAGGCTAATCTTCTTGGTATATTCGTCAATGTCAATGACCATGACCTTAACCTTGTCGCCTACCTTAATCTGGTTGCTGAGCTCATTCATGTAGCCATGCTTGCACTCGGAAATATGAACCAGACCTTGTTCGGTTGACGAGAGACCGACGAAAACCCCATAATTTTGGATGCCTGTGATTTGGCCTTCAACGATATCGCCTATTTTAAATTCAGTCATAGGATGTCACCATCCTTGCTTATTCTAACACATCAATCGTCTCAATCACAACAGGTTCTACCGGTTTATCTTGGAGACCGGTAACAACTTTATTGATTGCAATGACGACATCCATGCCTTCTACCACATGACCGAAGACCGTGTGGCGTTGGTCCAACCAAGGTGTCCCGCCCTCTGTCGCATAGGCTGCCACGATTTCTTCAGGGAAACCCAGTTCCTGCATTTGGCCCAACATGGTGCTTGGTACATTGCTAGCTGTTACGATAAAGAATTGGCTGCCGTTAGTATTAGGCCCTGCGTTCGCCATGGAAAGGGCCCCCTTCAAGTTGTAGAGCTCACGTGAGAACTCATCTTCGAAGCTCTCGCCATAGATGCTCTCGCCACCCATACCGGTACCGCTTGGGTCGCCCCCCTGAATCATGAAGTCTTCAATGACCCGGTGGAAAATCACGCCGTCATAGTAGCCTTGCTTAGCCAGGCCAACGAAGTTAGCCACGGTCTTAGGCGCTAACTCTGGGAAAAGGGCTACCTTGATGTCGCCGTGGTTGGTTTTAATTAAAGCATGTAAGCTGGCTTGAGTCAGATCAAGTTGTGGATATGTCATGAATCATCCTCCTATTGTTAATGGTTGAATATCATCTATATGATACACTAAATCCCGTCAGATTCAAATCAAAAGCGACCTCTAGACGATTTTTCTTGAGAATTTACGGCTTCCTACTAGTTTCAAGTCGCATTTTTTGATATTATCTAATAGATACCTGTATAAGGAGAAGGAGGGATCCCCCCACTTATGAATACCATATTGCTGACATCTCTTGTCGCGATTCTCTTCACCCAAGCTATTAAATACCCTATTGCCCTCGTGACTAACCGTCATAAGGTCAAAGTAAATATTGTCATGACCACTGGCGGTATGCCAAGTTCGCATTCGGCCGCCGTCAGCAGCCTGATTACCAGCCTGGTGCTGGAATACGGCTTTGAATCCCCCCTAGTGGCCATTGCCACTATTTTCGGGGTCATCGTCATGTTTGACTCTATGGGCGTGCGGCGTCAGAGTGGTGAGCAGGGTCTTCTGCTCAACCTCTTAGCTAAGCGTCGCCTACAAGACCCGGAGATCCAAGCTGACTTCCGCCGTCTGCAAGAAAGCCACGACATCGATCACTATGAAGATATGATCATCGAAAAATACCTGGGCCATCGCCCCACCGAAGTGGTGGTCGGCGTCTTAGTCGGCGTTCTCGTCGCCTTCGTCAGCCGGGCCATCTATCTCAGTCTCTAAGAAATCTGGTGCAAGGACCCTGGACTTGCCCTTTTCTTTTGCCTTAAAAACTATGATTGCATAAGGAGTCCCTACTATGTCTCAAATTTACGACATCACCATCATTGGTGGCGGGCCGGTTGGCCTCTATGCTGCCTTTTACGCTGGCATGCGCCAGGCCAAGACCAAAATTATTGAAAGCCTAGATCTGCTAGGTGGCCAGCCGGCCCATCTCTACCCTGAGAAGGCCATCTACGATATCCCGGCCCACTACCAAATCAAGGGGGGTGACCTCACCCAGTCTCTGATTCAACAACTGGACCACTTTGACACCACCATCTGTACTGGTCAGGAAGCCCGTCAACTAATCCAACATGAAGATGAGGACGGCAAGCCCTACTATGAAATTCAGACCCCGCAAGCCAGCCACTTTAGCCGCGCGGTCATTATCGCCGTAGGTAACGGAGCCTTCCGGCCACGCAAATTGGACTTGGCAGAGGCGCCAGTCTTCGAAGGAAAATCACTTCATTATTTTGTCCGTCAACCTGAAGCCTTCCAAGATCGAGTGGTAGCTATCTGCGGCGGGGGCGATTCCGCCCTAGACTGGGCGCTGGCTATCGAACCTTATGCCAAGCAAGTCCACCTAATCCACCGCAGATCCCAGTTCCGGGCCCATGAACACAGCGTCAGCCTGCTGGAAGCTTCTAGCGTCAAGATTTGGACCCCTTATATTCCAGTTGGCCTCCATGGCCAAGACGGCCAGCTCGACCACTTAACCTTGCAAGTGCCACGTCAAGAAGAAACGGTCGACTTAGCCGTCGATGACTTCATCGTTAGCTATGGTTTCGTCTCTTCCTTAGGCCAGATTGCCAAGTGGCCCCTAACCATCAAACGCCAGTCCATCGAGACCGGCAGCTGCCACCAAACTAATTTGCCAGGTGTCTACGCCATCGGGGATATCGCCCAATACGAGGGCAAGACCAAGCTGATTGCGACTGGTTTTGGTGAAGCCACTACAGCGGTTAGCCATGCCATGGCCAGCCTCTATCCAGAGCGCAACAATCTACATGTCCACAGTTCCTCCCTTTTCGAGGACAAATAAAAAGACGAGGCCCAGGCCTCGTCTTTTTTATGCTTATTCAGCTACTAATTCTACTTCAATATTGCCTTTAACTGCTTTAGTGTAAGGGCAGATGTTTTCTGTCTCTTGAACATAGCGCAAGGTTTCTTCTGGGCTCAAGCCTTCAATAGATACAAACAATTTAGCTGCTAGGTGCAAGCTGTTAGTATCTGGCAGGTCGCCTAAGAGCACTACTTCAGCGCGGACTTGGCGTTGACGGTCGCCTAAGCCATCACGTTGTAATGGGAAGGACAAAGCCCCATTGAAGCAGGCAGACAAACCAGCTGCGAAGAGTTCTTCTGGGTTGGTGTAGCCCTCTTTTTTAGCCATGCTAGTCTTAAGGTTTAAGTCCCCTGTTACGGATTTAACTTCGCCATCACGGCCACCTGTGTTCACAACGGTTGATAATGAAATTTTTTTGCTCATTCTTACTTCCTCCTCAGTTAGGTTACCCTCATTATAGCATAAGCTCATGCTAAGCGTATTCAAAATGCTCGCGGTGCGAAGAATTTGGCAAAAAGCCCGGACCACAGGCCATAAAGGACCAGAATAAGTGCCGTCAGGCCCAAGAAATAAGACTGGGGCAGAATCCAGATGACTGGGTCCAGACGTGGATCGAAGAGCCAGAGCTCATTGGCGAAGAAAAGCCGGTGGAAGGCTACAAAGGCTTGGTCAAAGAAGAGCAGCATCCCTAGAGCTAGTAGGGCAAGGCCCCACTGGCCTTGCTTAAGTGCCTGCCAATAGGACCAGGAGTTGAATTGCCCTTGACGGGCCCAGCGCCAGATAAGGACATTGAGCAGGAGAGCTAACAAGACCAGGCCGATTATAAGAGTCCGAACCTCAGCAAAGTGCTGACGCCCTCCGGCTGAACTGGCAAAATGTGCTAGTTCTAGGCTAGGCCGCCAGACTTGCCAGAGATAGGTCCAGATGCGCATAAAGTCATCATAGACTGCTGACTTTGACAGACCCGCAATCTGGGGAATCCAATCCACTTGCAGATAGACCCCATAAAGTAGGGGCGCTAAGAGAATGGTCCCCAAGACAGCATTGGCTAGGCCACTTAAGATACTGACTCCCGCCCGGACCCAGGTCCGTATTTGTTCCATGACTAGAGCTCCCAAGTGGAGAGGTCTGGACGGACATAGGTTGGTTGCACTGGCACGGACTTGAGATCTTCTTCTTGAGTAAAGCCTGTCAGGACTAACAAGGTATCCATCCCAGCATTAATTCCTACCTTGATGTCGGTCTCGTAATTATCGCCAATCATGAGGACTTGATCCTTGGTTAAGCCCAGAGTGTGGAGACCACCCTCCAGAATAGGACTAAATGGCTTACCCATGACCACCGGTTCTACCTGACTGGCATACTGAATAAAGGAAGTCAAGGCCCCTGAGCTTGGCATCATGCCCCGTTCAGTTGGGATATTGCTGTCGGTATTGGTCACCAGGAAGGCCGCCCCATTCCGGATAGCTAGGACCGCAATGGACAGGGCTTCATAGGTGGTATGACGGTCCAAGGCTTGGACCACCACTTGGGCCGATTCATCATCCACTAGTGTGAAGCCGGCTGCCGCCACTTGTTCCTTAAGGGGCGCTTCCCCCACTACATAGACCGTTTGTCCCTCATGGTGGGCATGCAGATAGTCGATAATGGCCATGGCGGAGGTATAGACATGCTTCTCGGTCACAGGCAATTCATACTGGGTGCTGAGGGCCCGGGATACTTGAGCAGCCGAGCGCGTCGCATTGTTAGTAATGAAGAGGAAGGGAATGTCTTGCGCTACTAACTTCTTAATGAAGGCTTCGGCTGTCGGAATACGATTCTTGCCGAAGTAGACCGTTCCATCTAAATCAATCAAATAACCTGCGTAGTCTTTCATAGGGACCTCCTAAGGGTTGGTTTTGTTCTTTTGCTTGATGACAAAGTTATTCTTACGTTGCTTGGCAGCAGCTGGTGCCTGTTTAGGGGCCGCCTGATCGCCAGCGGCTGGGCGACGGTTGCGCTTCTTGAAAGGCTTCTTGCCACCCTTGGCCGGCGCATCCACCTTGTTGCCCTTGAAGCGATTTGGATCCTCCTTGACTTGGATCTTAGCTAACTGCTTGGTTTCGCCAACCTTTTTCTCGATTGGGGCCGGCTTGGTCTTGGCCTTGTCTTTGAGTTTGGCGTATTTAGCCACTTCCCGCTCCTTAGCTAGGACGAAGTAACGGCAGCCAAAGTTACAGTATTCATTGAGGTAGTCTTCTAGGAAATCAATGGTTTGATCCTTAGGCACCTTGGCCTGGCCGATTTGATAGAAGCCTCGTAGACGTAACTGTTCAAAGCCCCAGTCCCCGACAATGAAGTCGAACTTCTCGAAGTATTCTTGGTAGCGATTCTCGAAGGCTAGCAAGTCGAAGCCCTCACGATAGTTGAGGACCAATTGATAAGGTTCCTCCTTAATCAGCAGGTGGTCTTCGTTAATCTGGCGGATTTGCTTGTCTTCTTGGACTTGGTCCTGACTAACGTCGGTCAGGATGGAATCGATTTGATAGGATATATTATTATCGCGTTGGGTCATGCCTTTAGCTCCTTTACTACTATGTCTCGTTCCTTCCTATTATAGCAAATTCTGGCCCTGCAAGCTATGGAATTCTCTGGGACTGCTAGCGCGACAAAAAAGCCCGCTCATTCAGTTTATGGCGGACTGAATGAGCGGACCTATCTTAAGGAAGCAGAAATTAGAATTATTTGGCTTGGGCCTCCACCTGATAGACGGCCGCTTGAACTTGCTCCGGTGTCACGCCAGGCAAAGCTAATTTGAAGGTTTCCTTGTCGGATGCGGCGAAGTCAGCCAGCTTAGTGACAGCCGTCGCCATGTCCTCTTGAACCCCTAGCTGTTGCCAGGAGTAGATGAAGCCATTGTCCTTGCAGTAATCGATGAGTTTTTGGGTCTCACCTTCTTCGCCCATGGCCGCCAACATTACCAGCAACCCATAAGCTACCTTGACCCCATGCTCAATGCTGTGGGTTTCGGCAAATTGTGATAGGGCGTTGTGGACAGCGTGAGCCCCTGACATACGACCATATTCACAGGCAAAGCACCCTACGGCAGCAGCCACGTTGAAGACCGTATCAACCACGCGCTTGAAGGTATCATTTACTACACCCAAGGCATGAGTAGCCAAGGCAGCGTGGGTATCGCGAAGCAGAATATCCTTGGTTACCTTAGCAGCAGCCAAGCCTAATTCGACATTGGCTTCTAGCGCCCCAGTCAAATGACGGGTGATACTTTCGGCCTCATACCACTTGGCTACCGTATCACAGATACCCCCTTCGAAGTAGCGTTTAGGCGACTCTACTAAGAGATCCAAGTCCACCACGCAGGCATAAGGGGTACGTTTGAAGTAGGCCACGTCATTGAAGACCCCATTGGGATGGTAGACAGCCGCGACAGGTGTGGTCGGCGCACAGGTCCCCACAATCGTCGGTACGGTCACCACTTCACAGTGGAGGCGATCAGCCGTCCCCTTGGCCGTGTCACAGAGCTTGCCCCCACCGACAGCCACGATGACATCGGCATCGGCTGCTAACTTAGCCAAGCGGTCCATATCTTCATAGCTGGCTGTGTGGTCATAACGTAAGACTGGCACACCTTCCAGCGGTTGAGGTAAATGTTTAAGAAAGGCAGCGTAAGATTTCTCCCCGGTAATAATGTAGGGACGCTCGAAGTTCTTTAAAATGCTTGCTAAAGAAGCCAAAGCTCCTTTTTCACTGATATATTGTCCGGGTGTACTACGTACGACTTGTACAAATTCCATAAGCGTCCTCCTTATCACTTAGATATAACTAAGTGAATGATTAAAGTTTTA
>CAUUNL010000063.1:0-9267 GCA_963546405.1 Abiotrophia defectiva
TTTATTTATTGATAATTAAAACAATCTACTACATATAACATTATAGCACAAATTTTAGCGATAAGTCAAGCCAATTGCCTTCTCCATCCGCGCTAGGACCTTGTTAGCCTGTTCGTTGGCCTTCTTAGCTCCGTCGGCCAAGATGTCGTCTAGGGTGCTAGAA
Source organism: Abiotrophia defectiva (assembly GCA_963546405.1). Lineage (GTDB taxonomy): Bacteria > Bacillota > Bacilli > Lactobacillales > Aerococcaceae > Abiotrophia > Abiotrophia defectiva_A. Next base: position 164 of record CAUUNL010000063.1, read on the forward strand.
GTCAAGAGACGATGATATTCCGCTTGGATTGGCTCTAGGGTCGCGATAATACTGTCGGCAATAGCCTGCTTAAAGGTCCCATAGCCAGCCTCATGATATTCAGCCACCAGAGAGTCGATGGAACGGCCAGAAAAAGCAGAGAAAATATCCAGCAGGTTGCTGACAGCTGGTTGATTTTCACGGTCGTAATTGACTTGGCCAACCGAGTCGGTGACGGCACTCTTCATCTTCTTCAGGATGGTCTTAGGATCATCTAGGAGGGAGATGGTCGCCTTGGCGTTGGTATCGGACTTGCTCATCTTGCTGAATGGGTCCTGCAGACTCATGACCCGGCCACCGGATTTAGGGGTGATGATTTCAGGTTTGACTAGGAGCTCCTTGCCCTTGCCGTAGCGTTGGTTGAAGCGGTCCACATAGTTACGGGTTAACTCCAAATGTTGCTTCTGGTCTTCGCCCACTGGTACATAGGCTGCGTCATAGAGAATAATGTCTGCAACCATTAAGGCAGGGTAGCAGAGCAAGCCGGCGTTGACACTTTCTTGCTTGGTGGATTTATCTTTAAATTGGGTCATGCGTTCCAATTCGCCCAAGCCGGTCGTACAGAGAATCATCCAAGCCGCTTGCGTGTGGGCTGGGACATCAGACTGAACGAAAATGGTTGCCTTCTTAGGGTCAATCCCTAGGGCCAGATAGAGGGCAGCCAACTCGCGGGTTGTTTGGTGGAGCTTGGCTGGGTCTTGGGGCACGGTAATAGCGTGCTGGTTGACGATACAGTAGGTAGCGTCATAGTCATCTTGTAATTCAACAAATTGGCGCATAGCCCCGACATAGTTCCCGATGGTCGGAACCGAAGTGGGTTGAACGCCAGAAAAAATTTTTGCTTTCATCAAATCGAGCCTCATTCTCTCTTAGTTTCGCTACTATTATTATAACGCAGTTTCACTTAATTGACAAAAGCAATGTGGCGCCCACCCGGCAAAAGAAGGCAGAGGGGAGATTGAACAAGGACTTTTAAAGAATTCCCTAAGAGTATATGAATTTTTTGTGAAGTTTTGTTTACAGCTGTGAACTAATCTCGGTCTTAAGTATGATTTATTGTTAAATTTCAAAAAAAGTATAGTAATCAGGGGCTAGGGGTAGTATAATAGCAGAGTAGTAATCGTAGTGGTTATTGAAAAAAGGAGTGATTAGTTTGGTAACGTTATATACGACCCCAAGTTGTACTTCATGCCGTAAGGCCCGCGCCTGGTTGGAAGAACATCAAATTCCCTACACAGAACGTAATATCTTTTCGGAACCACTGTCTCTACAAGAAATTAAAGATATTTTACGTATGACAGAAGAAGGGACAGAAGATATCGTCTCAACCCGTTCCAAAGCATATTCAGACTTAAATATTGAAATTAGCGAAATATCCTTGAATGACTTTTATCGCATTGTGCAAGAGCAACCAGGTCTCTTGCGTCGTCCAATCATGATTGACGAGAAACGCCTGCAAATCGGCTTCAATGAAGATGAAATTCGTCGTTTCTTGCCACGCGAAGTGCGTGCCTTGGAATTGCGTAAGGTGCAAGCCTTAGTCAATGAGTAATGAATAGAGTCTAGGTGAGGCCGGAACCTTGTTTCTGCCTCGCCTTTCTTTTCCCTTAGAACAATACATTAGGATAGCGTCTTGGCCTAAAGTTTAGTATAATGAAGAAATAGAGGAGGTGTTACTATGGAAATGGAACGTATCAATGAGGATACAATCAAAGTCTTGATTATGCCGGAAGATCTGGAAGAACGAGGGATTAACTTCCTAGAACTAATCAGCAACCATGCCCGCATTGAGCAATTCTTCTACTCCATCCTGGAAGAGGTGGACGTAGAGAACCAATTCGCGGAATCTGATTCCGTCACTTTCCATGTCATCCCATCCGATCGAGGCCTCGAACTCTACATTAGCCGTAGCAGTGGTAATGGCCTAGAAGATTTGCTGGAGAACGAAGTCCTCAAACGTCTCTTGGACCGCCGTAAATCCGCCCTAAAAGATAAGCAACAAGCCCAAGATCAAGAAGATCTCAGCGTCAATGAGAAGCTAGAAGTCCTAGAAGGCTTGACCAAGGAGATTGAAGCCGAGATTGAGCAGGCCCAGGATCAGGAAGAACCTGTAGGACCCGAGATTGTCTGCTTCGATAGCTTGGATGATTTCCTCAAGTTGGCACGTCAACTACGGGACTTCCCGGTTGAAAACAGCCTCTATCGCTATCATGACGCCTACTACCTAGTCTTGAGCGATGTGATTGGTGATTATGAGCCAGACGGTCTCTACCAACAATTCCTCTTCATGCTGGAATTTGGGGAAGAAGCCACCGTCAAGGAAGCGATTCTGAAGGAACACGGGGAACTCTTGCAAGCGGGAGATGCCTTAGAATTCTTCGCACAATTTTAAGATGGACGGCCGTCGACAGGATTTACCTGTGGACGGCTTTTTTGTGGTCGCTTACGGGCTATGGATATGTTAAAATAAGAGTAGAATGGGCAACTGGGCGAAGACTGTCCAGTGTCATCAAGAAAAAAGGGGGAAAGAGCATGACTTCAGTCATCACCTTCGGGCAGGGAGCGCAGCCAGCGCAACTTCGCCTTGATAAATTAAACCGTCACGGCATTATCGCCGGTGCGACAGGGACCGGTAAGACCGTGACCCTTAAGGTCTTGGCCGAATTGCTAAGCCAAGAAGGCATTCCAGTCGTCCTCTCTGATATCAAGGGGGACCTCATGTCCTTGGCTCAAGCCAACAATACAGACGTCAGCGAGCGTCTGGCTCAGACAGGTCGTGAGAACTATGAACCAAGTTCTTATCCTGTACAACTTTGGGATGTCAAAGGCGAGAACGGGACGCCTTTGCGTTTGACCGTCTCCGATATGGGGCCTGTCATGTTAACCCGTCTCTTGGGCCTCAATGAAACCCAAGAATCCATTCTCAACGTGGTCTTCGATGTGGCCGATAAGCAAGGTCTCTTGCTGATTGACCTCATGGACTTGCGGGCTATGCTTAACTATGTGGCCGCTCATGCTGGCGAATTAAGCCAACATTACGGTAACATTCCAGCGCGTTCAGTTGGGGCGATTTTACGCTCTCTAGTTATTTTAGAGCAACAAGGGGCTGCCAAGTTCTTCGGTGAGCCAAGCTTAGAGATTGCCGACCTCATGCGCCAAGACAGCGATGGCCGTGGGATTGTCAACATCCTCAACGCGGAACAGCTCTTCAACCAGCCAACCTTGTATGCGACTGTGCTTTTGGCCCTCTTGGCCGAGCTCTATGAGAACCTACCGGAAGTCGGGGACTTGGATAAACCTAAGTTGGTCTTCTTCTTCGATGAAGCCCACGCCCTCTTCAAGGATGCACCGGCTGTCTTATTAGAGAAGATTGAACTCATTGTCCGCTTGGTTCGGTCCAAAGGGGTCGGGGTTTACTTCATTACCCAAAACCCAACCGATATTCCGGACAAGGTAGCTAGCCAATTGGCTAACCGCATCCAGCATGGTTTACGGGCCTTTACACCTAAGGAGCTCAAAACCGTTAAAACGGTAGCGGACACCTTCCGTCAAGAAGCCAACCAAGACCTAGCCAAGGTCATTCAAGAACTGAAGGTAGGGGAAGCTGTTGTGTCTACCCTGACCGAAGATGGTAGTCCAAGCCTAGCTGACCGGGTACTCATTTACCCACCGCAAAGTCTCTTAGGGACCATTGACCCAACTGTTAAGGCCAGCCTGATGAATAGCTCACCATTGGATGACAAGTATGGTGAAGCCATTGACCGTGAGAGTGCCCATGAAGTCATTCTCAAACAAACCCAAGAACAGGAAGCGGCCCTCCTAGCAGCCGCTCAAGCCGCAGAGGCAGCAGAAGTAGAAGAAGAGGAGGATGAAGACGTGGCAAAAACTAGCAAGAAATCAACTAGCACTGGTGGTCGCAAGACAGACAATCTCTTGGATCGTTTCATGAAGAACGTAGTCGGCCAAGTGGGTCGTGAAGTCGGCCGTGTGGTATCCCGCGGGATTACCGGTATGTTCAAGAAGTAAGACCTTGTCCTATTCCTACGCCAGCCAATAAAGGAGTCGCTATCATGGAAACCTTATGTCTTGGTCGTCACTTAGCCGGAGCCAGTCGCATCGCCCTAGGCTGTATGCGCATGGCCTCTCATTCGCTACAAGAAGCTAGCCAGGTCCTGGAGACCGCCCGCCAGGTCGGCATTAATTTCTTCGATCATGCCGATATCTATGGCCGGGGCGAGTCGGAAGTCCGCTTTGCGCAAGCTGTCAAGGAACTAGGCATTCCGCGTGATCAGCTGCTAATCCAGTCCAAATGCGGGATTCGTCTGCCAGAAGGGTATTTTGACTTTTCCAGCCAGCATATTCTGGATTCGGTGGACGGCATTCTCAAACGCCTCAAGACCGACTATCTGGATGTCTTGCTCCTACATCGGCCCGATGCCCTTATGGAGCCGGACCAGGTGGCAGCCGCCTTCGATCGCTTGCATGCAGCCGGTAAGGTGCGTTATTTCGGCGTTAGCAATCAGAACCCTTATCAAATAGAGCTACTGCAGGCCAGTCTAAGCCAGCCCCTCATTATTAATCAATTGCAGTTGGGGCCTGCCCACACCCCCATGATTGATGCCGGCCTCAATGTTAATATGCGAGAAGTCGCAGGCATTAACCGGGATGGGGGCATTCTGGACTATTGTCGCCTCAAGGGCATGACCATCCAACCATGGTCGCCCTTCCAGGTAGACTTGCATCAAGGCGTCTTCATGACCCATCCTGACTATCAGCTCTTGACCGAGACCTTAAGTCAGGGCGCTAAGCAACATGGTGTGGCCTTCGAAGCCATGGTCATTGCCTGGCTCTTGCGCCATCCGGCAGGCTTCCAACCCATTGTGGGGACCATGAGCCCAAAACGGATTGAAGCGCTTGCTCAGGCTGAACGTGTGCAAATGACTCGCCAAGAATGGTATGACATCTACAAGAGTGCAGGCAATCGCCTCCCTTAATCAAGTATGAAGGAGACAAGAATCAATGAAATTAATCGCCATTGATATGGACGGTACCCTCTTAAGAGGGGACAAGTCCTTTGATTTGGAGCGCTTCGAGCGGGCAGTTCATGCCCTTAAGGAAGCCGGAACCCGTGTCTGTATTGCTTCAGGCAATAGCTATCCTAAGTTGCGTGGCTATTTTGATGACCAATTACGTCAGGAACTGCTCTTTGCCTCGACTAACGGCAATGCCATTATGGTAGAAGAGCAAGGCCTCCATTATAGCGCCTTGGACTATGACACGACCGAAGCCATTATTGACTTCCTCAATGAGTTCTCAGATTTCTTCTGTCTGGTCATGACCGACCGAGGCTCCTATGCCGTGACCCAAGATCAGGATGCCTTGGATCATTTCCGTCTCTACCATCCGCATATTGATCATTTGGTTAATTTCCGTGACCTCAATCCAGAAGAAGCTATTCTTCAACTATCAGTCATGAGTAAACGGAGTGTAGCTGATAATAAGGTCATGACGCGGATTCTCAATGAACGTTTCCCAGAGGGGCATGCGGTGACTAGTGGGGGTCGCTGGATTGATGTCTTCAGTCCCCAAGGGGGCAAGGGCAAGGCCATTCGCTACCTGCAAGACTATCTGCAGACGGATGCCAGCCAGACCATGGCCTTCGGTGATAGCCTCAATGACCAGACCATGATGGAAGTGGTCGATTATAGCCTAGCCATGGGCAACGCCGATCCAGATTTATTGGCTATCTGCCGTTATCAAATTGGCGATAATGAATCGCAAGCAGTGATTGATATCCTGGAAGCCCTAGTGGCCGACCCAAGCGCGGCCTTCCTGGCCCAATATCGTCGCTAAGTAAAGGAGCAAGACCGTGTCCAAAAAGCCAAGCAAAAGAAAGCAAAAAGCCCACAAGGAGCAAGCCCAAGACGACTTGGTGCAGGTTGACGCCTTTATGATTCCGGCGCCCTTTGCTGCCATGTATCAAGTCCTACGGGAAGCCGTGGCCGAGGATTTGTTGGCGCTCTTGAGCCAGGAATTCGCCCGGGTGGCTCGGGTCTCGGACAATGAGGAAGAAGGGGAGGCAGTGGTCGCCTATGATGCGGCCGACGTCGAACAGCTACGGATTTACCTCAATCCTAGCAATATTTCTCAGGCCCAGAAGGCGCGGGACAAGCATCAATTGGATAAATTTGTGGACCATCTCCGCCAGACGGAGGGGTAATATAGAAAGGGTGGGAAAAGAATTTCCCACCCTTTTTATCTGTGTCCGGGAGCGTGTGAGGCCAGCCCCACTCGAGCCAAAAGATGGGCTTGTGGTGGGACCGGCTGCAGCCAGCCTGCGGCTGTCTTCCGCCTTGCCTCGCTATCGAAGGGCTAGCTCACTAGCGTTCCAAGCCCTTCTGATACGCGAGGCATCCTCTGCACCACAAGCCCGTTTTTGGACGTGGTGCTGGGCTCCCACTGGACTACGAAAGGGGATAGAGACGAAGTTGAAGGTGTCTAAATGCGTGTGAGCCCAGCACCACTCGAGCCAAAAGACGGGCTTGTGGTGGGACCGGCTGCAGCCAGCCTACGGCTGTCTTCCGCCTTGCCTCGCTATCGAAGGGCTAGGTCACTAGCGTTCCAAGCCCTTCTGATACGCGAGGCATCCTCTGCACCACAAGCACCGCTTTTGGCCGTGGTGCTGGGCTCCCACTGGACTACGAAAGGGGATAGAGACAAAGTTGAAGGTGTCCAAAGGTGTGTGAGCCCAGCACCACTTAGACCAAAAGGCGGGCTTGAGGTGGGACCGGCTGCAGCCAGCCCATGGCTGTCTTCCGCCTTGCGACGCTATCGAAGGGCTAAGTCACTGTCGTTCCAAGCCCTTCAGATACGCGTCACATCCTAGGCACCACAAGCCCCGCTTTTGGCCGTGGGTCTAGGCTCCCACTGGACTGCTGAAAAGACCAAAAAAATAGACTAAAACACGTTCTGGATGTATAATGAGTGTGTAGATAGGATTTGGATGACGATGTCTTCGAGAAGGGAGGGTTAGGATTAAGTCGTCATCAGGCATGCAACTATATAAAGGAGCAATGCAATATGAAACGTTTTATTTTGACCCCACTCACTTTCTTGTTTCTACTGCTCTTTTGTCTTTCGACTTCAAACGTTCAAGCCAATCAATCAGCAGGTGATGACCTATGTTGCTGTCCTAAGAAGCCACATGAATCTTGGTGTGAAGAATATGCTGTAGAGTGGTTCAAGGGAGCAAATCCAAATGATGTTCGGCCGATTGAAGAAGATTTGACAGCCTATATTCCTTAAAAGAAGGACAAAAAACGAGACGCATTTCCAACCTCTATTGTGGTAGAAGAGATTCGATTCTTTAGTTCTCAGCCACCTCAAACCATTTACTATACTAAAAATCACTACTATGGTTATATCCCTTTAGTTAAAATATGGCAACTGGGCCCAATTTACTACGCTCTATATAAGGGCGCGGTTATTTTGCAAGGTCCAGGGGCAAACCATTGAGTTAGAAAATAACAATTCCCCTTTCATGTAAAGCACCCCATAAGTTGGACTTTTAATGTCTAACTTATGGGGTGCTTTTCAAGAGGCAAAAACCTAGCTTCCTTCATTTTTGCCAATAGTCCAGTGTGAGACCAGCCCCACGACCAAAAGCGGTGCTAGTGGTGAAGAGGATGCCTCGCGTATCAGAAGGGCTTGGAACGCTAGTGACCTAGCCCTTCGATAGCGAGGCAAGGCGGAAGACAGCGGTAGGCTGGCTGAAGCCGGTCCCACCACTAGCCCCGTCTTTTGGTTCAAGTGGGGCTGGGCTCACACGTTTTAAGGCATAGAAAAAAGAGCGGGGAACTCCCACCCTTTAATTATCTTATAATCCTTGCCGTTCCTGGCTAGTCCGAATGGCATGGCCGTAGATGCGGCCTAGTTCTTGGCCGATGACCGCTAGGTCGCGTTGGACCGCCACGGGATAGGCTGCCTGGGTCAAGTCAGGCAGTTGTTGGGCTTGGCTAGCCCGAATCAGCCGCTCGAAGTCATCGACATCCTTGGCCTTGTAGACATTGACCTGGTCGGTCAACCAGTCATCAAAGACCGGAATGTCCCGAACGATGAATTTGGCATGGGCAGCACAGGCCTCGACGGCCGGAATGCCCTCGGTTTCTTCCAAGGTAGGGAAGAGGTAGAGGTCGCTACCCTGCATGGCCTGAATGATCTGCTGATTGTCGACATAACCGGCAAAGGTCAAGTTGGCTGGCGGATTAGAGACGGCAGCCCGAATAGCGGACGGCACTAGGTTCAAGTCCGTATAGCCAAACCAGATGAAGCGGATATGGGGCAGGCGCTTAGCCAACTCCACAAAATCTAGAATGCCCTTGCGTTCTAGGTAGAGGCCAATCCCGATGCAGACGAAGTCTTGCTCGGTCAGTCCGTAGCGAGCCCGGAAGAGCTCCCGCGCCTGTGGCTGAGGGGCAAATTTCTCTAGCTCGATACCGTTAGACAGGACGAAGATTTCCCGACCCATATGATAGGAATCTAGTAGACGCTTAGAGTAGGGCGTAGGCGTAATGAGGACATCGCCTTGCTGATAGCAGGTCATGAGCCAACGCTTGAAGATAGGCGCTAGCTGATTAGAGAAGCGGAAGGAATTACGGAAGTCTTCCATGGTCGAGTGGGCATGGTAGACGACCGGAATGCCCTGCTTGCGACATTTGCGGGCGAAGAGCATGGATTGGGGGAAGTAGGTATTGATATGTAATAAATCGAAGGAGTCCTTGGGATCGGTGGTGTAGTCAATCCCGGCATGTTCCAAGGCCTTCATTTGATGTTTAATTGATTTACCAAGGCCAGATTTGGCGATCTTGTCGAGATGTTGACTGTAGAGTAGGACTTTCACCCCGAAACCTCCTTTAAAATGCGATTGCTTTCCTTAAGTGTATAGTAATAGAAGCTAGAGTGCAAGTTTGGCCGAGAGAATCCTTAGTGCATTTGAAAAAATTAAACCATAAATAACGCTTTCATCTTAAAAATATCTTGCACTATAGGCTTGAAGGTGTATACTT
>CAUUNL010000064.1:0-8895 GCA_963546405.1 Abiotrophia defectiva
TAATAAATTATATAGTGCCTATTCGGATTTTAGATTCACAAGTACTTTGTGAAGTTGAGTTTATAAAATAATCTTGATATATCGGCATTAAGACATGAAAAAAAGCCAAAGTGAACAAACTTTGGCTTTGGCTTGTTAAAATTGATTGAAGTCCCAAATTTGGTCGACCCAACCTTGATAAAATTCAGGTTCGTGGCAAACCATGAGGATACTGCCCTTGTATTCTTTGAGGGCTCTAGCCAATTCTTCCTTGGGATCGACGTCCAAGTGGTTGGTCGGCTCGTCCAAGATCAAGACATTATGCGGAGCATTCATGAGTAGGCAAAGGCGAACCTTGGCCTGCTCTCCCCCACTAAGGACCTGGATTTGGCTTTCGATGTGTTTAGAAGTCAGGCCACAACGTGCTAAGGCAGCGCGAACTTCAGCCTGGTTCATGGCTGGGAAAGCATTCCACACAGCTTCTAATGGCGTCTGACGGTTACCTGAAGCCACTTCTTGTTCGAAGTAACCAATTTCCAAGTAATCTCCCTGCTCTACTTGGCCACCCAAGGCCGGAATAAGGCCCATGAGACTCTTGAGTAAGGTTGTCTTCCCAATCCCGTTGGCCCCGATGATAGCCACCTTCTGGTTACGTTCAAAGACTAGGTCCAGCGGCTTGGTCAGGGGCTGGCTATACCCAATTTCTAACTGACTAGCTTCGAAGATGAAACGGCCAGGGGTTCGAGCAGACTGGAAGTCAAATTTTGGCTTAGGTTTCTCCCCCTGTAGCTCAATGACTTCCATCTTATCTAATTTCTTCTGACGAGACATGGCCATATTACGCGTTGCTACCCGGGCCTTATTGCGGTTGACGAAATCCTTAAGGTCCGCGATTTCCTTCTGTTGGCGTTCATAGGCGGCCTCTAGCTGGGCACGCTTCATGGCGTGGACCGCTTGGAAGTTCTCATAGTCGCCAACATAGCGGCTGAGCTTGAGGTTTTCCACATGATAGATAATGTTAATGACACTATTAAGGAATGGAATATCATGGGAAATTAAGATAAAGGCATTTTCGTAGTTTTGCAAGTAACGTTTAAGCCACTCGATATGTTCGGCGTCCAAGTAGTTGGTCGGCTCGTCCAAGAGCAAGATATCGGGCTTTTCTAAGAGTAACTTGGCCAATAAGACCTTGGTCCGCTGTCCTCCACTCAGTGAGGTGACGTCTGTGTCTAAACCGAAGGCGGTAATACCTAGGGCACGAGCCACTTCTTCAATTTTAGCATCCAAGGTGTAGAAGTCATGGACTTCCAAGCGTTCTTGTAGCTCCCCTACTTCCTCTAGTAGGTCTGCCATGGTTTGGTCGTCAGCAGTCGCCATCTCTTCATAGGCCTCGCTAATGCGGGCTTCAATGGCAAATAAATCATCAAAGGCCATGCGCAAGACATCGCGAATAGTTTGACCTGGCTTAAGGATGCTGTGTTGGTCTAGGTAGCCAGTTGTAACATACTTGGCCCACTCTACCTTGCCTTCATCTGGCAGTTGCTTACCTGTTACAATGTTCATGAAGGTTGATTTCCCTTCACCATTGGCCCCAATAAGGCCGATATGTTCCCCTTTGAGTAGGCGGAAGGAGACATCTTCGAAGATGGCCCGATCGCCAAAACCATGGGTAAGATTTGATACGCTTAATATACTCATGTCTTTCCTCCAAATTGACAGTTCCTACCTATTATAGTCTATTCTGTCAGCTTTGAATAGGGTTTATTGCTCTGGTAACACTAATTGGCTGAAAACCTGCCCAATAGGAGCATGAATAACTAAATCTGCCCAGTCATCCTGAGGGATGGCCTGCTTATTGATGACTACCAAATGTTTGCCCTTAAAATATTGCAGTAGACCTGCAGCCGGATAGACCACTAAGGAAGTGCCTCCTACAATCAAGGTATCGGCTTGCTGAATGGCTGAGATAGCCTGGTCGAAAACCTCCATATTAAGTGATTCTTCGTAGAGGGTGACGTCTGGTTTAAGCACGCCGCCACAATGGGGACAGCGCGGGATGCCCTGACTATCATAAGACTCAAGAAAGCTATTCAGGTCATAGACTCTGCCACATTCCTGACATATGTTTCGGTCAACCGTCCCATGTAGTTTGAGAACCCGTTGACTACCAGCAGCTTCATGTAGGGTGTCAATGTTCTGGCTAATGACAGCATCCAAGTGGCCACTGGCCTCCAACCGTGCTAGAAAGATATGGGCAGCATTGGGCTTGGCATGAGGATAAATCAAATGCTGACGGTAAAAATCATAGAAAAGCTGGGGATATTTTTGATACATACTATGACTAATCAGTTGTTCGGCTGAAAAGTTTCTGCCTAGATCTTGGCTATAAACGCCCTGGGCACTGCGAAAATCAGGGATACCCGATTCGGTTGATACACCTGCCCCACCGAAAAAAACTAGGTGCTGGCTATTGTTAATAATAGTTTGTAGAGCCTGAATGGCTTCTTGCATAGGCTTGTCCTCCTATCTTGTCTTCTGACATAAAAAGTGACCGAGCCAGAGGCCCCGTCACTTAGGCTTAAAAGCAATCCTTTTTGACCTAGCTTTGTGGGCTTAGGTCATTTTCAATCAGGACCTTAATGGCATTATTCTTAGAGGCATCCCGGAAGACATCATAAGCCTCTTCTATTTGAGACAATTTGAAGTAGTGGGTGACGAGTTCTTCAGGGTGAATCTTTTGCGCTTCTAAGGCTTGCAGCAGTTGTGGAGTGGTATTAGTCGACACCAAGCCAGTTGTCACGGTAATATTGCGAATCCAGAGACGGTCTAAGTCAAATTGTACAGGCACCCCATGGACGCCCGCGTTAGCAATACGGCCATCAACGGCAATAATCTTTTGACAGAAGTCAAAGGATGCTGGAATCCCGACCGCTTCAATGGCCACGTCAACCCCACGACCACCCGTTAGGTCAAAGATTTTCTTGATGGCTCTGTCAGTATCGGAATTATTGACCTTGTGGGTAGCACCGAACTTAAGAGCTGTATCTAAGCGGTGATCATCGATATCCACCATGATAATCTTAGCAGGAGAATAGAATTGCGCGGTTAAGAGTGCTCCCAAACCAACTGGGCCAGAACCAATAATGGCCACATTACAACCTGGCTCTACCCGACCTTTGAGGACCCCAATTTCATAACCCGTTGGTAGAATATCTGAAATCATAACCAGGGCTTCATCACTAAGGCCTGCCGGTGGATTGTAGAGGGTATTATCTGCGTGTGGAACGCGGAGATATTCAGCCTGTGTGCCATCGATTAAGTGGCCGAAAATCCAACCACCCTCATCTTCACAGTGGGCATAGATCCCCTTCTTACAGTAGTAACACTTACCGCAAGAGCAGACGCAAGATACAATGACTTTATCGCCAGGCTTGAAGTTAGTCACGCTGGATCCAACTTCTTCGACAACCGCAATCCCCTCGTGTCCTAAAATCGTCCCACTTTGAACAGCTGGCACATCACCCTTGATGATGTGGAGGTCTGTCCCACAGATGGTCGTTTTAAGCATACGAACAATTGCATCCGTTGGCTTCAAGATGACAGGCTTTGGCTTGTCAACGAATTTAGCTAGGCCAGGTTCAACATAAGTGTATGCTTTCATAGTAAAATCCTCCTTATTGTGAAATTTGTGAAATATACTACACTTATATTGTAAACCTTTTCTTAGATGATTGCAAGCGATTTCTTAGTTGTTCTGAGCCTTCCCTATACAAAAATGCTCCCAACCGATTTGGTGGGAGCTTGATATAATCTAATCTTCGTCCATTTGTAGGACAGCCATGAAGGCTTCTTGTGGGACTTCAACCGTCCCAATTTGTTTCATCCGCTTTTTCCCCTCTTTTTGTTTCTCGAGGAGCTTCTTACGACGGCTGACGTCACCACCGTAGAGTTTAGCCGTTACGTCTTTACGCAGGGCCTTAATGGTGGTACGCGCTAGAATCTTATTACCGATAGCGGCCTGAACCGGTACTTCGAAGAGTTGACGCGGAATGATGCCACGCAGTTTTTCCACTAATTCACGGCCACGGCCATAGGCGAAGTCCTTGTGGACAATCATGGAGAAGGCGTCAATCAGGTCACCATTGAGCAGGATATCCATCTTAACCAGGTTAGATGGCTTGTAGCCAATTAATTCGTAGTCAAGGGATGCATAGCCTTTGGTATTGGATTTGAGCTTATCGAAGAAGTCATAGATGATTTCTGACAATGGTAACTCATAGACCACATTGACCCGGTAATCATCCAGATAATCCATGGTAATGAAGTTCCCCCGCTTACGTTGGCCGATGTCCATGACTGCGCCAACATATTCATTAGGCACCATAATGGAGGCCTTAACGTAGGGCTCGTAGATTTCATCAATGACGGTTTGGTCTGGCATAGCGGACGGGTTATCCACGATGATTTCCTCGCCATTGGTCTTTTTGACCTTGTAAATAACCGAAGGCGCCGTGGTTATGAGGTTAATGTCGAACTCACGTTCCAGCCGTTCCTGGATAACATCCATGTGCAGCAAGCCTAAGAAACCTGTACGGAAGCCAAAGCCTAGGGCTTGGGAAGTTTCAGGTTCAAATTGCAAGGCCGCGTCGTTAAGTTGAAGCTTTTCCAAGGCATCGCGTAAGTCATTATAGTCGTTAGACTCGACTGGATAGAGACCGCAGTAGACCATGGGATTGAGCTTACGGTAACCGTCTAGGGGTTCTTGGGCCGGATTGTTGGCCAAGGTAATGGTATCCCCTACTCGCGTATCTTGAATGGTCTTAATGGAAGCCGTGATATAGCCGACATCCCCTACCATGAGATAGTCGCGTTGGACAGGCTTAGGACTGAAGACCCCTACTTCCACTACGTCGAATTCTTTGCCATTAGACATCAAACGAATCTTGTCGCCAGGCTTAACAATCCCGTTGACAACCCGGATATTCAAGACAACACCACGATAGGAATCGTAGACTGAGTCGAAAATTAAGGCCTGAAGCGGTGCTTCCAGGTCGCCTGGAGGGGCTGGCACCTTGTGGACAATTTGCTCCAGGATTTGGTCAATCCCAATACCGGATTTAGCTGAGGCGAAAACGGCCTCACTAGCGTCAATGCCAATGACATCTTCAATTTCGACTTGAACACGTTCAGGATCAGCAGCTGGCAAGTCAATCTTGTTAATGACCGGCAGAATTTCTAAATCGTTATCTAAAGCCAAATAGACGTTGGCCAGGGTTTGCGCTTCAATCCCTTGGGCGGCATCGACGACCAGGATGGCCCCTTCACAGGCTGCCAGTGAACGAGACACTTCATAAGTAAAGTCCACGTGCCCAGGGGTGTCAATTAAGTGGAAGATATACTCTTCCCCATCCTGAGCCTTATAGGTCAGTTCAACGGCATTCAATTTAATTGTAATGCCCCGCTCCCGCTCTAAGTCCATGGAGTCTAGGAGTTGGTCCTGCATTTCCCGGTCCGAAACCGTCTCAGTCAACTGTAAAATACGGTCAGCCAGAGTGGACTTACCGTGGTCGATATGGGCAATAATGGAGAAGTTACGAATTTTCTCCTGGCGGGCTCGGAGTGCTTGTAATTCTTGTGGATTCATAGGCTTCCTCTTTCGTTCAGATTTATCTAGATAGGAGTGCCATCTGGCACTAATACACTGGTCTATTGTACCAAATTTTTGGCTCTAAGACTAGGGTTAAGCCAAGGAATGCTGACTAAAATACAATGAAAAAGGCTGGAAGATTCCAGCCTTTAGACTTATTTGCCTTCAAACATATCCTTCATCTTATCGAAGAAGCCACCTTCATGACCCTTGACAGATTCACCGCTAGATTCAGCCAGTTGCTTGAAGAGATCCTTTTGACGATCTGTTAATCGCTTAGGTGTCACGACTTTGACGGACACGTGTTGGTCCCCATTGCGGCCACCGCGTAGGCTTGGTGCTCCCTTCTCGCGTAATCGGAAGGTGGTACCAGTTTGGGTACCTGCCGGGATTTTAAGTTTGACGTTACCATGAACAGTTGGCACCTTGACTTCATCCCCTAGGGCTGCCTGGCTAAAGCTGATAGGCAGTTCGTAGAAGATTTCGGTACCTTCACGTTCAAAGATGTCACTCTCTTCGACCTGGAAGACCACATAGAGGTCGCCGTAAGGTCCGCCATTGGTTCCGGCTTCACCTTGACCAGATACTCGCATTTGTTGGTTGTCCTCTACCCCTGCAGGGACCGTGACTTTGACCGAATGCTGTTGAGTTTCTGTTCCAGCACCGTGGCAGGTGCTACATTTTTCCTTAATTTCCTTACCAGTCCCGTGGCAGACATCACAGGTTGCCTGAGACATCATAGCACCAAATGGGGTATTACGTTGAACATTAATTACCCCAGAACCATGACACTTGTGACAGGTCACTGGCTCGGTTCCTTCCTTGGCACCTGAACCATGACAGGTATGACATTCTTGCTTACGATTATAGGTGATGGTTACTTCCTTACCAAAAATAGCTTCCTCAAATTTGAGTTTAACCCGGTATTGGAGGTCATCACCCCGACGAGCTGCATTGGCTCTTGCGGAACCGGCTCCACCCATACCGCCACCGAAGAAGGACTCGAAGATATCTTCAAAGCCACTGAATCCTCCACCGCTGAAGCCACCAAAACCGCCACCACCGAAACCACCAGCACCATAGGAGCCGTCGGTGGCTGCGTGACCGTATTGGTCGTACATAGAGCGCTTATCAGCGTCACTTAGGACCTCGTAAGCTTCAGTAATTTCCTTGAATTTATCGGCTGCGTCTGCTTCTTTGTTAATGTCTGGGTGATATTGTTTGGATAGTTTACGATAGGCTTTCTTGATTTCGGCGTCACTAGCGTCTCGAGAGACCCCTAGGACGTCGTAGTAATCACGTTTATCTGCCATTTTCCCACTCCTTTTTTCAAGCCCTAGGGCTTATGACACAGTTAGATTAGAAAGGAAACGCCAAAGACAAGCTCTGGCGTTGTTCCTTACCTCATATATTAGTCGATTTCTTCGAACTCAGCGTCTACAACGTCATCGCCAGAGGCATTTGTATCAGCTTGAGCTTGCGCATCGCCTTGAGCTGCTTGGGCTGCGGCTTGCTCATAGAGTTTAACCGTTAAGTTTTGGACGATTTCATTGAGGGCGTCACGTTTAGCCTTCATTTGATCTAAATCATTAGCTTCGATGGCTGCCTTAAGTTCGTCACGAGCTGCTTCAGCCTTCTTAACTTCTTCTTCAGAAACCTTGTCTTTCAGATCAGCTAAGACTTTGTCAGTTTGGAAGACTAATTGGTCTACTTCGTTGCGGAGGTCAGCTTCTTCACGACGTTTTTTGTCGGCTTCAGCGTTAGCTTCCGCGTCTTTGACCATGCGGTCGATCTCTTCATCAGTCAAACCTGAGCTAGACTTGATGGTAATGGTTTGTTCTTTACCAGTCCCTAAGTCCTTAGCACTTACGTTAACGATCCCGTTCTTGTCGATGTCAAAGGTAACTTCGATTTGTGGGATACCACGTGGTGCAGGTGGAATATCGGTCAATTGGAAGCGGCCAAGGGTCTTGTTGTCAGCCGCCATTTGACGTTCACCTTGGAGGACGTGTACGTCTACCGCAGGTTGGTTGTCAGCTGCAGTTGAGAAGACTTGTGACTTGCTGGTTGGGATGGTCGTGTTGCGGTCAATCAACTTAGTGAAGACGCCACCCATGGTTTCGATCCCTAATGATAATGGCGTTACGTCTAAGAGGACGATGTCCTTAACGTCACCAGAGATTACCCCACCTTGAATAGCTGCACCCATAGCGACTACTTCGTCTGGGTTAACTGATTTGTTAGGTTCTTTACCAGTTTCCTTACGAACCGCTTCTACAACGGCTGGAATACGAGTTGAACCACCAACCAAGATGACTTCGTCGATATCAGCTTGCGTTAAGCCAGCGTCTTTGAGGGCTTGACGAACAGGTTGTTTAGTACGCTCTACTAAATCGTGTGTTAATTCTTCGAACTTAGCACGAGTTAAGGTCAATTCCAAGTGAAGTGGGCCTTCAGCTGACGCAGTGATAAATGGTAAGCTAATTTGGGTAGTAGACACACCAGATAAGTCTTTCTTAGCTTTTTCAGCAGCGTCTTTGAGACGTTGAAGAGCCATCTTATCTTTAGAAAGGTCTACGCCATGTTCTTTCTTGAATTCAGCTACTAAGTAATCCATGATCTTTTGGTCGAAGTCATCCCCACCTAAGTGGTTGTCCCCTGAAGTTGACAATACGTCGAAGACGCCATCACCTAATTCTAGGATGGATACGTCGAAGGTACCGCCCCCTAAGTCGAAGACCAGGACTTTTTCTTCTTTATCGGTCTTGTCTAAACCATAAGCCAAAGCAGCAGCAGTTGGTTCGTTGACAATACGTTCAACTTCTAAACCAGCGATTTTACCAGCATCTTTGGTTGCTTGACGTTGTGCGTCGTTGAAGTAAGCAGGCACGGT
The DNA here is from genome assembly GCA_963546405.1 of Abiotrophia defectiva. Classification (GTDB taxonomy): domain Bacteria; phylum Bacillota; class Bacilli; order Lactobacillales; family Aerococcaceae; genus Abiotrophia; species Abiotrophia defectiva_A. Next base: position 8,520 of record CAUUNL010000064.1, read on the forward strand.
GATAACGGCCTTATCTACTTTCTCACCTAAGTAGTCTTCAGCGTAAGACTTCAAGTATTGAAGAATCATCGCAGAGATTTCTTGTGGTGTGTAGTCTTTGCCGTCCATGTGGACCTTGTAGCTGCCGTCACCCATGTAACGTTTGATGGAGCTTACGGTTGATGGGTTGGTGACAGCTTGACGTTTAGCCACTTCCCCTACTTGGATTTCACCATTTTTGAAAGCTACGACAGATGGTGTTGTACGGTTACCTTCTGGGTTTGGAATAATTTTCGCTTCGCCGCCTTCTAAGACAGATACGGCAGAGTTTGTAGTCCCTAAGTCAATACCAATAATTTTTGCCATAATAGTTTCCTCTTTTCTTTTAGTTTATTTT
>CAUUNL010000065.1:0-8861 GCA_963546405.1 Abiotrophia defectiva
AGATATAATGGGATTTTTACTTGGTAAAAAAAGCTGAGACTTAGTCTCAGCTTTTTGCTTCTATTTGAACTTTTTTCTGTGCTTTAGCCTTGAGTAGATAGACTAGAATCAGAATGGCTAGGACTTCGATGATCAGGCAATAGAGACCACCTTCTAGTCCAAAGTCACCACCAGTCCAGAGCTTAGGGCCTTCTAGGCGGGTGTGCCAGATAGGATAAGGCAGGCTCATGCCTGATACTTGGATGCCCAGAACAGGTCCTTGCACGAAGTTCCAAGCCGAATGGGCCGCCCCTACAAACCAGATATTTTCCGTATAGGCGAAGAGGAGGGAGAAGGTCAGGCCGGCCAGGGTCAGGTTGACCAGGGCAAGGGTCGAGACATTGGGATTACCCAAATGCATGGCGGCAAAAATCAGAGAGTTGGCCAGAACCGCTAGCCAGGTTGGGAAGCGTAAGGCCAGGCCATTCATGAGATAGCCCCGGCAGATAACTTCTTCGCTCAGCCCCTGAACTAAGAAACCGGCTAGATAGAGTAGGGTGACCAGGACGGGCGTCTGGCTAATGCGCTCTAGCGATAACTGACCCAGCAGGGCGGGGATGATGAGGCAGGCTAGCAGTTGTAGCCCACCCAGGATAAAGCCCAGTAGATAGGGGCCAATCAAGGGGCGCTTGAAGCCCATAGATTGCCAGGACCGCCGGCCCAAGGTCCAACCGTAGAGGGCGAAGCCCAAGAGGGGAATCAAGGTCGAAAAGAGGGCCAAGCCGATTAGGAGTGGGGCCACAAAGTCGGGGTGGGTCCAATTGAGGATTTGGAAGCGGGGGTGTGTGATGCCCCATAGGGTGGCCTTGGTCTGCCAGTCCTGAAGGTGGTGAAACAAGAGGGGGAAGGCCAGCATGGAAAGCATCCAGCCCCAACCGGATGCTTGGCTTGATTTAGCTTTGATAAATGGCATTAAGCCACCTCCTTTTCTTCTAGTATAAGCCTCTTGGCAGATCAAGGCAAATGTAAAAAGTCAGCCAATCTCGGAATCAGTTCCATACTTTTCTTGATTTTTCGGCCATTTCCTAAGCTTAGGAAATAACTTTAGCGATTAGATGGCACATAAAATGTTATAATAGAATTGAGAGAAAGCGATGTCACAGCCTAGGAGGAGGGCGCTTATGCAGACACGACAGGAACAGCTCATGGTCATCCTGGCCCAGTCACAAGGCTGGCTCAAGGGGCGGGACCTAGCGGCTTTGTTGGGCGTCTCCGACCGGACCATTCGCTCTGATATGAATAAGTTAAAGCAAGACTATCCCGGCGCCATCCAGACACATCATCACAAGGGCTATCGGCTAGTGGCCCAAGTCCTGGAAGACCCCAATCAGCCCAGTCCTCTGGGCCTGCCACAGACTCAAGAAGAAAGGCTACACTATATACTCAAACTATTATTGGCTGACAGTCAGCCCCAGACCCTCAAGGAGCTGAGCCAAGACCTCTATGTCAGCCCCCAAACCCTGACCATGGACTTGCATCAAGTCGGTCAGCTAGTGGGCGCCTATCCGGACTTAGACCTAGAACATGATGCCAAGGGTTGGCAGCTCAAGGGGCCTGAATTCCAGAAGCGTCGCCTCTATCGGGAGCTCCTGACCTCGGAACTTCAGGGCGATTTCTTGAATCTGGATAAGGTCTTAGCTATCTATGAAGAATTCGATATGGTCTGGGTGGCCCACTATTTCCAAGGCTTGCTCAAGCAGGCAGACTATCAGCTTCGGCCTGCCAGTTTACCTATCTTACTCCTGCACGTCGGGATTGCGGTTCAGCGTATGCTGGCCGGTCAATTTCTCTATCATCGTCAAGACCTACCGCCTTTGGCAGCTAAGGAAGAAGCCTTGGCTCGCAAGTTCTTGCAGGGGGTGGGTAAGCAATATAAGTGTCGGATTCCAGCCGCTGAAGCCTATAGTATTGGCCGTCTGCTGGAAGCTTATCAGGCTATGCATGAGCTGGCCTCGCAGGTCATCTATCAGGGCCATCCCCTGGATTTGACCCGCTTAGTTCAGGATTTGGGCCAGCACCTACAAGACTTGGTGGGCTTGGATTTTCTTAGTGATGCTGACTTTAAGGATCGCTTCCATCTCCATCTTCAAGGCCTAATCGAACGCCTCCATTATCAGGTGGAGTTGCCCAATCTCTTCCTTCAAGATATGAAACGCCAGTATCCCCTGGTCTTCGATCTGGCCGTGACGGTCACCACCTGGTTGGGAGCTCGCCTAGGCGTGGTCTTATCCGAAGCCGAAATCGGGCTGATTGCCGTCCATATCGGCAGTTCCTATTCTCGCCTGGAGCGACCTTGGAAGGCGCGAGCCATTTTGTTGGCGCCCCAGCACTACCCTCTGATGCAATCCTCAATCGACCGGCTCAAGGCTAGCTTCGGCCACCGTCTGGAAATCCTAGCCCAATATGATTATGTCAGTGAAACTCAGCTCCTGCATCAGCCAGTCGACTTAGTCATTAGTTTTATGCCTCTGGCTCAGACTTTGGGGCTCCCGACCTTGCAGGTCTCTACCTTCTTCAATGAGGAAGATGAGCTGGCCTTGGTCAGTCTGCTCAACCAAGTCGAACAGCGTCAGACAGCCATTCAGCTGGCTCTACAGTTGGGAGACTTTCTGGAGTCACGCTTCTTCTATCAAGACTTGCAGGCCAGCAGTCCCGAGCAAGTCCTGACCCTTATGGCCCAAGATTTGGCCCAAGCCGGCTATGTGACGCAAGACTTTCTGCCTTCGGTCCTAGAGCGCGAAGCCCTGTCGTCGACGGACTTTGACTATGCTTTGGCCATTCCCCATCCCTTGCAAGCCCACAGTCACCAGTCGGTGCTGGCTATTGCCAATCTAGCCAGTCCCATTGAGTGGGGGCGCTACCCAGTTAAACTCGTCATTCTATTGGCACTTAAGGACAGTGACTGGGCCTTCACCCAAGTCTTCTTCAAATGGCTAGGTCAGTGTCTAGCCCATCCGCGTCAGCTCAAGTCCCTCTTAGCCGCTAGCAGTCGCGACGACTTCTTGGCCGCTATTGTGGGCGAATTTCCCCATCCGTCTCGTTAGCAAGTTTATTTTATAGGAAAGGAGGTAATGGTATGGATGACTTAGAGTTGGTATTCTTCAAGATGATTTCTTCCTTGGGATCCGCCCGATCTTCCTTCATGGAAGCCATGGCGTTAGCCCGGACAGGCGCCTTCGCCCAAGCCCAGGCGGCCATTGAACAAGGGGAGAGCCAACGGATTGCCGGTCATGATCAGCATTTCGACCTCTTGCAGGCGGATGCGGCAGGGGACCATCCACCTTTCTCACTCTTGTTAGTTCATGCCGAAGATCAACTCATGAGTGCTGAACTGCTAAAGGTGACAGCCGAAGAAGTTCTGGCCCTCTATCAACGTTTAGACCAGCTCACCACCTAGATTAGGAGGAAATACCATGAAACGTGTCTATTTATTTTGTAGTGCCGGCATGTCGACCAGCCTGGTTGCCAGCCGTATGCAGGCCGTGGCAGACGACCACAACCTGCCTATTGAAGTTAAGGCCTTCTCAGATTCTAAGCTCGATATTATCGTGGAACAGTATCATCCCGATGTTATCTTGTTAGGGCCTCAAGTTAAATACAAATTCAATGCCACCCGGGACAAATACGAGCCCCAAGGCATTCCCGTTGAAGTTATGAACCTAGACGATTATGGTAACGTCAATGGCGAACGCATTCTCAAGCGCGCCATTCAATTACTCAAGCAAAACAAGCAAGGCTAAGTACAGATCTCATTATAAGAAAAGAGGTAAGTCACATGTTTGCAAATCTTGAAAAAGTCATGGGCGGGACAGCCGAGAAACTCAGCAATAATAAGGTCTTAATTGCTATTCGTGATGGTTTCTTGGTGACCACGCCACTCATTATTGTCGCTTCCTTCTTCATTTTAGCCGGTAACTTCCCAATTGAAGGTTATACCGACTTTATGGCCCAATTCTTCGGCCAAGGTTGGGAAAACCATATGGATGCCGTGATTGATTCCACCTTTAGTGTCATCGCCCTCTTAGGGGCTATCGGGATTGGTTACGCCTATGCCCGCCAACTGGAATCAGACCCTATTGCAGGGGCAGCCATTTCCGTCGTCTGCTTCTTGATTCTGACACCTAAATCCCACCCAGCCTTCACCAATGAGGCCGGCAAGGTCTTCAATGGTTTGGCTAACACCAATATGGGGTCCGCCGGCATGTTCGTGGCCATGATTACGGCCATTGTCTCGGTCCGCATCTTCGTAGCCATTGAACGTAAGGGTTGGGTCATTAAGATGCCTGACGGGGTGCCACCAGCAGTTTCTCAATCCTTCGCCGCTTTGATTCCTTCGCTCTTTGCCATGTTAACCTTCTTCTTGGTTTACCTTGGCTTCTCACTCACAGATTATCACTATGCCCACACCTTTATCTATACCAACCTGCAAGCACCACTCTTGGGGATTGGACGCAGCGTCTTTCTAGAACCACTGACCCAGTTCCTGTCCACCTTCTTCTGGTTCTTCGGGATTAATGGACCAGCCGTTACCAATACGGTCTTCGCACCAATTGGTCTGGCCTTGACTACTGAAAACTTGGAAGCCTTCAAGAATGGCTTGCCATTGCCTAACATCTTCACCAACGGTTTCAGTAACTTCTTCACCAACTTCGGGGGTGGGGGTTCTACCTTGGCTTTGGTCTTCCTCATGGTGGGGATTGCCAAGTCCAAACGTATGAAGACCTTGGGCCGCTTGGCCATTGTGCCTGGGATTTTCGGGATTAACGAAATGATTATCTTCGGGCTACCAGTCGTACTCAACCCAATTATGTTGGTGCCATTCCTTGCAACACCACTGGTTAACACCATTTTATCCATTATCGCAACAGTCATCGGTATTCTGCCACGAACTACCGGGGTCAGCATCCCATGGACAACCCCATTCTTCTTCTCTGGTTGGTTGGCTACTGGGCACCTGATTGCCGGCTTCTGGCAAATTATCTTAATTGTCATCGACTGCCTGATCTACTATCCATTCTTCAAGGTAATGGACCGTCAATTCTTGGCTGAAGAAGAGAAACCAGTTCAAGACCTTAAAGACGATTTAGATGATATTTCCTTGGACGACTTGTCCTTCGATGATTTATAGACAACTGAAGAGTTCAGCCCTATCCTGCTGAACTCTTTTTGCTGAGGAGGGAATAAGGATGAAAGTAATCCTATTATTCGACCAAATTCAGGCCGGTTATGGGGGCAAGGAACGCCCCAACACGCCACTGGGCTTAGAAAAGGGCGGGATTGGCTCTTATCTCATGTTTAAGGACGTCTTCGCGGCTCACGACCTCAAGGTTCTGGCGACCGTCTACTGTGGACCTGATTATTTTCAGGCTAATAAGGAAGAAGTCCTGCATAAGATTGCCAATCTCATGAAGAAGGCGCAGCCCGACGTCCTCTTGTGTGGCCCTTGCTTCAACTACGACACCTACGCCCAAATGGCGGCCGAAGTCGCGGCCTATATTCAAGACCAGACACCGGTCCGCACCTATGTGGCCTGCTCCGCCGAAAACAAGGCCGTAATCGACCACTACAAGGACCATGTCAAAATGATTCAGATGCCTAAGAAGGGCGGAGTAGGGCTGACGGATGCCCTGCACCATATTGCTGAAATTCTCAGTGGCCCAGCAGAGGCCGACTGGCCTCACTTCTTCCATTAGGAGGTGCCTTATGGATTGGACCGCCTTCTATGATTTACCCGCCTTGTCGGGGGATGAATTCGATCTGCATCAAGCCCTGTCCCAAGCCCTGACCGACCAAGGGCTCAGCCTCTATCGGGATCAACTGGGCTCCGTCTTGGGCCTCAAGCCAAGGGAGAGTGCGCCTTTTCGGGTCATGCTGACCACTAACCTGGATGAAAATGGCGGCCTGATTCAAGCCGTTCGTCCGGATGGCCTCTTGGACTTCGTAGCCCTAGGTCGCTATCAGAAGACCGACTATGTCAACCAAGTGGTCCGCCTCTTGACCCGGGACCATGTGCCTCATGTGGGCTACGGGGTCCTGGTAGAGGGCCAGCCCTATCTAGCGCTAGGTGCGGCCTCAGCCCAGCAAGTGGCTGACTTGGGCATCCAGGTAGGGGACAGCTTTGTTTTAGACTTTTCCCGCCGGCAAATAGCTGGGGGCGCCTGGCTAGGTCGTAACTTGGCCAATCGCGCCAGCCTCGAGCTAATACTGGATATGAGTCGCCAAGTTCAAGACAAGTTAACTTATGAGTTGGCAGTAGGTGGCATTAGCCAGTCCCTAGTGGGGACTCGGGGGGCCATTACCGCCACCAATCTTATACAACCAGACTTGGCCCTGGTGCTGGATGCCAGTCCGGTTCATGCTTCTGACTATGACCCTAAGTGTCTCTATTTGCGTTATTTTGATAAGACCCTCTTACCCAACACGGCCTTGCTGGAAGCTATTCGCCAAGTGGCCCAGGGCCTGGGTTACCAAGTAAAGGGCCAGGTTCAAGAAGCCGGGACCGATGGGGCCTTTATCCACAAGACAGGGGTGGGGGCCCCAACCTTGGTTATTGCCCTGCCGCTCCTCCAATCGCCAGGCCTCTACCAGTGTCTGGATCCGGCTAGTTTCGAGCCCGTGCGAGACACCCTGGTGGCCTTCTTGAGCCAGCTGACGCCAGAACAAGTCCGAGACTTTGGCTTTGGCAGTCGGGGAGGTGGCCCTTATGACCACTGAGGCTCAAGCTAAGGTGGACTGGCAAGTCCTGTCAGATTTATGTTGCTTACCCGGAGTGTCGGGCCATGAGGCAGGTATTCGGGCCTACTTGGACCGGCAGCTGATCATGTGCCAGCAAGGCACCGACTCCTTGGGCTCTGGCCTCTATAGCCTAGCAGGTCAGTCCCAGTCGCCCCTGTCCTTGCTCTTTTCCACCCACATGGATGAAATCGGTTGGGTGGTGCGGGCCATTGATGAGGCCGGCTATGTCTTCATACAAGAAGTGGGGCGTTCTTGGTCCCATACGCTCTTGCAACAAGAGGCCCAGGTCTTCACCCAAGATGGCCGGGTCTACACGGGGATTCTGGCTGGACCGCAGGTTCATAGCCTCACTCCTCAAGCTCGCCAGCAAGTGGTGCCCATGGACCGGGTCTATCTTGACTTGGGGGTGGACAATGGCGACCAGGTCCGAGCCTTAGGTATTGAGGTGGGAGACTGGGTTTGCCCGGTGACCACTTTCCAGGCCTTGGCCAATCCTGACTATCTGGCCGCCAAGGCCTTCGACAATCGGGTCAGTGTAGCCCTGGGCGTCTGGACCATGCAGGCCCTGGCCCAGGGGCCTTGTCCCAACAAAGTGACCCTAGGGGCGACCGTTCAAGAAGAAGTGGGCTTGCGGGGGGCGCGGACCGTGGCCCAAGCCGTCAAGCCCCACATTGCCCTGGCCGTCGATACCTGCTTGGCAGGCGATACGCCAGCCGACCACAATCCCATTAAGCTAGGCAAAGGCGTCTCCCTGACGGTGGCCGATAATATGACCGTGACCCACCGGGGCCTCTTGCGTTATCTAGAGGGAATCTGTCAGCGAGAGGGCATTCCTTATCAACTGGGTTGCTTCCTAGACGGGGGAACGGATGCGGGCAATATCCATAAGTCCCAGACCGGGATTCTGGCGACGACCCTGTCCCTTCCCATGCGCTATATGCATACCCATCGGGGCATTCTGCATCGGGCCGATGTCCTAGCGGCCTACCGTCTCATGGTGGCCGTGGCGCGGGACTTGACGCCTACTATCTACCAGCAGCTGCTGGACCAAAATTATCATTATCAAGTATAGAATCAATGACAGAAAGAAGGTGACAGCCATGTGGGGAATCATTGCGACCTGGCGGATGGCCCTTGAAGGAGTCCAGGCCACCCTGCCTAGCTTGGCAGGTGGGGGCTCTGCAGGTGACGCCATTGAGCAAGCCATCAAGGCCGTCGAAGACTTTCCTTATTATAAATCCGTTGGTTATGGCGGTCTGCCTAACCGCCAAGGCCAAGTGGAATTAGATGCCGCCTATATGGACGGCAGCCGCTTGGACTTCGGGGCCGTTTGCGGGATTCAGGATATTGCCAACCCTATTGGGGTGGCGCGCCGACTCAGCCAGGAGCCGGTCAATAATGTCCTAGTCGCCCAAGGTGCCCGCCAATATGCCCTAGACCATGGCTTTAAAGCCAAAGAAATGCTGACGGACCGGGCTCAAATCCACTATCACAATCGCCAGGTCGAGCTAGCTCAAGCACAAGGCCTGTCGGCCTACGACGGCCATGACACGGTGGGCATGGTGGCCCTGGATGGCCATGACCACATGGTAGCGGGGACTTCGACTAGTGGCCTCTTCATGAAGCATCCCGGCCGGGTAGGCGACTCGCCAATTATTGGCTCGGGTCTCTATGTGGACTCCCAGATTGGGGGCGCCACCGCTACTGGCCTAGGGGAAGATTTGATGAAAGGGGTCCTGTCTTACGCCATCGTCCAGCTGATGGCTGCGGGTTACCATCCTCAGGAAGCCTGCGAAAAGGCTGTTCATGACCTGGACAGACGTCTCAAGGCCCAACGCGGCCAAGCCGGCGATTTGTCGGTAGTGGCCATGAACGCCAAGGGCCAGTGGGGGGCCGCAACCAATATTGATAACTTCTCCTTCGTGGTGGCTAGCAAGACCACGCCTTTGACCGTCTACCGCCTCCATCCCCTGGCTTCTGGCCAGATGGAATTGGAGCGGGCGAGTCAGGAATGGCTCGATGACTACCTGCGTCAACGCATGCGGCCCCTGGAGGTGAAGTAGGCATGACCCTCAAGCAAATCCAAG